>JAILCT010000073.1 GCA_024690425.1 Lachnospiraceae bacterium
ACTCCCGGTGTGGAATGTCTGGTCTTTGCGATCCATGGATACACTTTCTTTGCCGGAAGGTGTCCGCCTTCGCCCGGCTTTGCTCCCTGCGCCATCTTGATCTGAATCTCCTTCGCGCTTACCAGATATCTGCCCGTAACGCCAAATCGGCCGCTCGCCACCTGTTTGATTGCCGAACTTCTGTCATGGTCCGTCCCTGCAGACGCGATCCTTTCATCGCTCTCTCCACCTTCTCCGCTGTTGGATTTTCCTTTTAAATGGTTCATGGCTACCGCAAGTGCTTCATGAGCCTCCTCCGAAATAGAACCATATGACATCGCACCGGTCTTAAAGCGTTTCACGATCTCATCCTCGCTCTCCACTTCGGAAAGATCGATTCCCTTTTCCGGATAATTAAAGTCCATAAGACTTCTCAGATACCCCGTCTGTTCTCCATCGATCATCGCCGTATACTGTTTGAATTTCTCATAGTCTCCTTCCCTCGTTGCAAGCTGGAGCATATGGATCGTCTTCGGATTGTACCGGTGTTCTTCTCCTCCGGAGCGCATTTTATGACGTCCCACGGAATTTAAGGTAAGATCAGAGGACAGCCCTAACGGATCAAAGGCTTTGGAATGCTGTTTGTCCGTATTCTTTGCAATCTCCTCTAAGCTGATCCCGCCAATGCGGCTGATCGTTCCGGTAAAATATTCCAAAATGACACTCTCTGAGATTCCCAGCGCCTCAAAGATCTTACTGCCCTGATAAGACTGTACGGTAGAGATACCCATCTTGGATGCGATCTTGACGATCCCGCCAAGCACCGCATGATCATAGTCTTCCACTGCTGCATAATAATCCTTGTCCAGACTGCCGCTTTCAATCAACTCCGCGATGGAAGCGTGTGCAAGATAGGGATTGACCGCACTGGCACCAAACCCGAGCAGTGTCGCAAAATGGTGTACTTCCCTGGGCTCACCGGACTCCAGGATCAAAGACATTGCCGTACATTTTCTGGTATCAACCAAATGCTTATGGACTGCTGCCACCGCCAAAAGAGACGGGATCGCCACATGATTTTCATCCACCCCTCTGTCAGACAGGATCAAAATGTTGGCGCCGTCACGATAAGCCTTGTCGATCTCCACAAAGAGATGATGCAGCACTCTTTCGATCGGTGTGCTCTTATAATACAGGATGGAAACCTTTGCCACCTGGAAACCCGGTTTTTTCATATTTTCGATCTTCATCAGATCCAAATCTGTCAGGATCGGATTATGAATCTTTAACATCTGGCAATTGCCGGCAGATTCCTTTAACAGATTCCCGTTCTTCCCTATATATATATCTGTGCTGGTTACAATCTTTTCCCGCGCTGCATCAATGGGCGGATTCGTCACCTGTGCGAACATCTGCTTAAAGTAATGAAACAGGGGCTGATACTGACCGGAAAGAGCTGCGATCGGGGTATCCACACCCATTGCACCGATGTTTTCTTCCCCTTTTAATGCCATGGTCCCGATGCTTTCCTTACACTCTTCATAGGTATAACCAAAGGCTTTCTGTAATCGTTTTCTCTCCTCATCGGAATAGGAGACCACGCGACTGTTCGGAATCTTTAAGGTTCTCAGTTCCAGAAGATTACTGTCAAGCCATTCCCCGTAAGGCTCTTTATGCGCATAGTATTCCTTTAATTCCTGATCGGAAAAAATCTTGTTCTTTTTTGTATCGATCAAGAGCATTTTCCCCGGATGGAGGCGTTCTTTTTTCAAAATATGTTCTTCCGGCAGCTCCAGTACTCCTACTTCCGAGGACAGGATCAAACGGCCGTCATCCATCACATAGTAGCGTGAAGGACGCAGACCATTGCGATCTAAGATCGCACCCATCACATCACCGTCAGAGAAAAGAATGGAAGCCGGTCCGTCCCAGGGCTCCATCATGGTTGCATAATACTGGTAAAAGTCCCTTACCTCCTGGGATATCGTATCGTTATGAGCCCAGGGCTCGGGAACCATCATCATTGCGGCAAGGGGAAGATCAATACCGCTCATCATAAGGAATTCCAGCGTATTATCAAACATTGCCGAATCCGATCCCCACGTCGGGATGACCGGAAGGACCTTGACCATATCCTCTGCCGTCAGCTTGTCCGTATACATGGTCTCCTCACGGGCAAGCATCTTGTCGACATTACCCTTGATGGTGTTGATCTCGCCGTTATGGACCATGAGCCTGTTGGGATGCGCCTTCTCCCATGAAGGGGTCGTGTTGGTCGAAAATCTTGAATGTACCATCGCAATCGCCGACTTGTATGACTTTTCCTCAAGGTCGGTAAAGAAGGTACGCAGCTGGCCGACCAGGAACATGCCCTTATATACGATGGTTCTGCATGATAAGGAGCACACGTAGGTGTTGTCGGTGCTCTGTTCGAAGACCCTCCTTATAACATACAGCTTCCTGTCAAAATCAATATCGCTCGCTATTTCTTCCGGCCTTGCTATAAAGCCCTGATATATGGCGGGCATGCAGTCCCTCGCCTTGCTTCCAAGGACAGATTCATTGACCCTTACCTTACGCCATCCAAGGAAGGTCACTCCCTCCTTGCCGGATATGACCTCAAACATCTTCATTGCCCGCGACCTTTTCAGTTCATCCTGCGGGAAGAAGAACATGCCCACGCCATATTCCCTTGCACCGGGAAGGGTGATCCCAAGGCCTTCACATTCCTTTTTAAAGAAATCATGAGGTATGCGTGTAAGGATCCCGACGCCGTCTCCGGTCTCACCCAATGCATCCTTACCTGCACGATGTTCTAGATGTTCCACAATTTTCAGTGCATCCGATACAACCGCATGGTCGTCATGTCCGTCTATGTTTACGATCGCACCTATACCGCAATTGTCATGTTCGAAATTATTATTATTGTCCGGCATATCCCTTGTCCTCCTACTGACACATTTGGCTCAGGGCCAGATGCTTTACTTTATGTAAACCAAAAGGCGCCAATCCCCTCAGAGATGGCGCCCTTGCCTATCACAGTAATCCTATCCAAATAACCTATTCGTTACTACTCACCAGATGCTCCGTAGTTACTTAATACCCTGGCGGAAGGATCGTTTACATCGCATCCCTCCCATTCCTTATTGGGCATCCAGAAATCCTTTACCATCTGCGACTGGCCCGGGTAATACTCCTCGAATATCTCCCTGTAGAGAAGAGACTCCTTGGTGAAGGGCCTTGCATGGTCGTACTTCTTAATACGCTCTGCAAATTCAGCATCCGAATATTTCGACTCCGCATACTCCTTAAGATGATCGACCATCGAATGGCCGACCGCATCCGAGAAGGCCGCCTTCTCACGCATAAGGATATCATAGGGCAGGTAATCACCTTCGAAGGCATGCCTTAGCAGGTACTTACCCTTGTTATACACGTTCATCTTCTTGGCCGGATCAATGCTCATGACATATGAGACAAAATCAAGATCCCCAAAGGGTACCCTGGCCTCGAGTGAATTTACCGAAATGCACCTGTCGGCACGAAGCACATCATACATATGGATCTCGCTTATCCTCTTGACTGCTTCCTTCTGGAATTCTCCCGCCGAAGGAGCAAAATCGGTGTATTTATATCCAAAAAGCTCATCCGAAATCTCACCGGTCAGTAAAACTCTTATATCCGTATCCTCGTGTATTGCCTTGCAGACAAGATACATTCCCATGCTGGCCCTGATCGTCGTTATATCGTAGGTGCCAAGGAGCTCGATAACATGCGGCAGCTCCCTTATTACATCATCTCTTGTGATTATGACTTCCGTGTGGTCGCTTCCTATATAGTCCGCTACCTCCTTCGCATATTTAAGGTCGATAGCGTCCGTGTTCATGCCGATCGCAAAGGTCCTTATGGGCTTCTTAAGTATCTTGGCGGATACCGCACACACAAGGGAAGAATCAAGTCCGCCGCTTAGCAGGAATCCCAGCGGAGCATCCGAATCAAGCCTCTTCTCAATGCCTGCCACCAGCTTATCGTGGATCTTCCTGCATATGGTCTCAAGGTCATCATCTAAGACCTTATCCACCCTGGTTATATCCCTGTAGCAGATAAATACTCCGTCCTTATAATAGTGGCCGGGCGGAAAAGGATAAATCTTCTCTACAAGACCTGTCAGGTTCTTTGCTTCCGATGCAAAAACAATACCCTGTCCCCTTTCCTTATCAGCCTCCTTCGTTCCCGAAACATATCCATAGTAGAGGGGCCTTATTCCTATCGGATCCCTTGCCGCGATGAACGATCCTGCCTGTCCGTCGAAAATAATGCAGGCATACTCCGCATCCAGCTTCTCAAACATCGAAACTCCGTACTGCTCATACATGGGAAGAAGTATCTCGCAGTCAGAATCACTCTTAAAACTGTATCCCTTCTCCTTAAGGTCCTCCTTAAGGGGTCTGAATCCGTATATCTCGCCGTTACATACAAGAGAATTTCCGTTAAGGTTAAAGGGCTGCATGCCCTCCTCTGAAAGTCCCATTATAGACAAACGCTCGAAACCTAAGATCGCACCCGGAACATCGATGATCCTTGTCATGTCCGGACCACGCGATATGGTCTTGTCAAAGTGGGCCTTGAATTCCTCTTCAGTCAGGTCTGTGCCAAGATAACCCATAATACTGCACATGATATATTCCTCGCTTTTCTGTTTCTTACTGTGCTCTGCACCATCTGCTGTACTAAGCTCGAAAAGACCTTGCTAAGTACACAGATGTGGTTCGCACTAAACTCGAAAATACCTCGTTAAGTGCTCTACACAAAAAAAGCGGGGCCACCTAGGATAAACCCTAAGCAACCTCGCTTATATGGGACATTATAGTCAAATGATCTCGAATGTCAAGAAAATTTTTAATTACAACCCGTCTTCTATCTGTTCTCTTTCGTGATCGAAGGCTTGTATACTCCGCCAAAATCAGATGCATGCCAGTCGTTCTCACCATCTCCCCAGGCATCTATGAACTTCTTTTTATTCAGGTCATAATTGGCGTTTTTATGGGTGATCCAGACAGAAGTACCTTCGATCTCTTTCTCGGAATAGTTTACGGTGATAATTCCGTTGTCTCTCACAAATATGTCGTTTATCACATATCCTTCATGCTCAATTTCCTTACACAGATCAAAGCCGCATATATCGGCAAGCCTGGTCTTGTTTATCTGTATGCAGTCATATTCGGCAAAATCGCCCTTTCTCTTATCATACCGGAAATAGTACGGCTTCCATGTATGCCCTGTCCAGGTTACATCATCCTCATCCCCGGTCTCATATGATTCGGAATTATCATAGTCGTCCTTAATAACAACATAATCTCCCGAATTCTCATCCTTATACATATTCCCGAGCTTCGAGATATCTGACATTTCAGGAGACGAATCCTCAACATAATAGACATAAGTCAGCAGCGAGGTTGCATAGGCCTCATCATATGCGATGAATTTCCTGTTATCACACTCAAATATCCTGAAGAATTCTCCATCCCTTAGTGCAAAGCTGAATTCATCCATGATCTTTGTACACTCTTTCTCACTGACAAACCATACTTCACCTTCGCCGGCAAAGATATCTTCCTCATCTTCACTGAGCTTGCCTATAAGAGCAAAACCTTCCCAGTTTCCGTCTTTGTCAAAATCATCATATGTACTGAACTTCACATCCGAATAATCTGCACCTGTCTCTTTGACAAGGACCCCAAGAAGATAGTCTGCCATATCTCCCGCGATCTCCGATCCGTCATCAGGCTCCTCCTGTCCCTCTTCCTCCGGATCATTATCATATTCTTCATCTTCTTCATCTATTATGCTCATTGCATATTCCATGAACCTGTCGTTGTCAACACACCACTTATCAAGTGCCTTGCTGCCGACCCTTAAGCTTAACTTTTCACCGGATTCATACTTCACATAGAGAGAGTATTCCGTATCTGACCTGTTGTGAGAAAAGAACATTCCATTATGTGAGGCCAGATCCTCTTCCTCAATAAGGTCGCAGATGCCGGAGACAAAATCACTGTCCACTTCCCGGTAATCCTGTATGATCACATATGAAGGGCCCATGCCGTCGAATTCGGATTCATACCTGTCATCATCCGACTTTTCAACCGTCCAATTATATGTACCGTAGTCAAGCCCCGGAGCAGTGTAATGACGCAGTGAAAGGGAAAAATAACTGATCTCCCTCGATTCGATCGATCTTGGCATATCATCTGACAGGTCCTTTACCGAACGTTCTTCTTCCACCCTCTCTTCCGGGACAAAACGATAGACATGTCCTTCGCCATCCAATATCTGTTCAAAGGCAGAAAGGGTACCGTCATCCCTGATCTCTAAATCAGACATGACGCCAAAACCATACTCATTCTTACCTGCATTTACGATATACCGGGTCCCCGAATCGCTTGTTTTAAGGGCTATGCGGTACTTATCGGTCCCTTTCTGGCCCTCCCACCATTTCACATACATCTTGCTGCCCTTAAATTCAAGGATCGTATCTCCGTCAGCATCACACCACGTCCCCTGCGGAAGATCTTTGCTGTTAAGATTCCTGCCTGTGCATCCGGTAAGAATGAAGGTTAGTACAAATACAACAGCCGGAATGGTCCATTTCATAAAACGATTCTCCTTTTTCTGACTCCGTTGATCATGGATTACCTGTTTATATCTTATTCAACTGTAACGGATTTAGCAAGGTTTCTCGGTTTATCCACATCAAGTCCCCTGGCCACTGACATATAGTAACCCATAAGCTGAAGCGGAATGACTGCAAGAGAAGCCTCGAATATCTCCTCCGTTTTGGGAATATATACGGTAAAGTCAGCCGTATCCTCGATCTCATAATTACCGGAACTCGTTATCCCGCACAGATAAGCCCCGCGGCTCTTAACCTCAACCATGTTGGAAACTGTTTTCTCGTAAAGATCGGTCTGAGTCAGGACACCTATTATAAGAGTTCCGTCCTCAACAAGAGATATGGTACCGTGCTTTAATTCACCGGCAGCATATGCTCCCGAATGCACGTAGCTTATCTCCTTCATCTTAAGAGAACCTTCAAGGCTTATCGCATAATCAATACCGCGCCCGATAAAGAATACATCATGCACGTTTGAGAACTTGGCTGTGAACCACTGAAGACGTTCCTTGTCCTCGAGTGACTTTTCTATCTTTGCAGGAAGGGTCCGAAGCTCATTAAGAAGCTCGTCATACCGTTTCTTATCTATGCTTCCGCGTACATAGGCAAGCTTTATCGCAAATAGATACATGGCGATAAGCTGGGCCGAATAAGCCTTGGTGGTCGCCACGGCGATCTCCGGACCTGCCATGGTATACATCACGTGATCAGATTCCCTTGCAATAGTCGAGCCGACCACATTTACGATGCCCATGGTCTTTATCCCCAGTTTCTTGGCTTCACGGATCGCAGCCAGCGTATCGGCCGTCTCACCCGACTGGCTTATGGCAATGACCATGGAATCGGGAGCCAGGATGGGATTACGGTAGCGGAACTCGCTTGCAAGTTCCACACGCACCGGGATCCGCGCAAGCTTCTCTATTATGTACTGGGCCACCATGCCCACATGGTAGGCCGAACCACAGGCCGAGATATGAACCCCGGTCAGCTTCTGAAGATCCTCATCCTTAAGACCTACCCCTTCAAAATCAATCGAATTATCATCCTTAAGATAAGCGTTAATGGTATCCTGAACCGCCTTGGGCTGCTCGTGGATCTCCTTCATCATGAAGTGCTCGAAACCACCCTTCTCGGCAGCCTCGGCATCCCACTCAACCTTGGTCAGATCCTTTCCTATCTCCTCACCGTCAATATTGTAGAAATGCACCTCCTTATCCTTAAGGCAGGCCATCTCCATGTTGCCGATATAGTAAACATTCCTTGTATACTTAAGGATAGCAGGCACATCCGATGCAACAAAGCTTGCGTTTTTGTCAACGCCTATTATCATAGGAGAGTCCTTACGGGCTACCCATATCTCATTTGGATAATCCTTGAACATTACGGCAAGGGCATATGAACCCCTGACACGGACCATGGTCTTAGCAAGTGCATCAACCGGGCCGAGCTTATACTTCTTGTAATAGTAATCTATAAGCTTGACTATCGCCTCGGTATCAGTCTCTGAATAGAAGGTATAATCCTTCTTGAGGAGCTTATCCTTAACCTCTATATAGTTCTCGATTATTCCGTTATGAACTCCGACCACCTCATAATCATCGCTGTGATGAGGATGCGCATTGTTCTCGGAAGGCTCACCGTGTGTTGCCCAGCGGGTATGACCTATGCCGCAGTTCCCCTTCATGGCCTTGCCGTCATCTGTCTTATTGGCAAGCTCATTAAGCCTCCCCTTGGCCTTGACGATCCTTACCTTGTCCTCACCGTTCCTTACCGCAATACCCGCAGAGTCATAACCCCTGTACTCTAACTTGCTTAATCCTTCAAGCAGTATGGGTGCCGCCTGTTTGTTACCGCAATATCCTACTATTCCACACATGTGTTCTTTCCCCCTTTTCGTCTCCTTATTCCTGTAAATGCTCCGCAAAACGGTTACTGTTGATTCTTAAACTGTTTTAAAAAAGGGCATCACGGACCCTTGTCCGAAACGCCCTTGTTTCATCAAGTTCATTATATAGGATATAAAGTTGGTGTCAAGATGAATGAACACCCTTCTTAAGCCGTGATAATCCATCCATCAAGACGCATCTCGGGCATGCAATATTCATCCTTAAAAAGTTCCGTCCCTGCTCCCCGAAGATATATCCCGGAGACAGGAACAGGCCTGTTTTTTTCCTTAAGGAAGCACCGAATCCGGAAACATCACCCTTCACTGCCGATATATCAAGCCATATAAGATAAGTTGCTTCACCTCTTACAGCCTTTATTTCAGGGATCTCCTTAAGCAGGAAATCCTCTACTGTCCTTCTGTTTTCCGACACATAAAGAAGGAGTTCATCAAGCCACCCCTCACCTCTCTCAAATGCAGTGATGGCAGCAACACTCGCAAATGAATTGGGCTCGGACAGTTCATCCGTATCGAATGCCTTCTTTACTTTTTCTCTTAATTCAGGATCACTTACATATGCTGCCGCGGTCTTAAGTCCGGCAAGATTAAATGCCTTGGTAGGTGCGATACATGATATACCCACTTGGGCACACGTATCCGATACGGAAGCAAAGGGATTATAACCTTTTCCCGGTTCGGTCAGGTCGCAGTGGATCTCATCAGATATCACTGTCACGCCATGCTTCTTAGCCAGCTTTCCTATTGATGCAAGTTCCTCCTTCCCCCATATCCTTCCCGAAGGATTCTGGGGATTGCACAGCAGCATAAGGGAAGTGGCGGGATCAGCCATTTTAAGCTCAAGGTCATCAAAATCAATTTCATAACTGCCGTTCCTATATATAAGCGGATTCGCCTGCACCCTGCGTCCGTTACCCTTGATTATGCTAAAGAAACAGTTATAAACCGGAGGCTGTATCAGAACATTGCTTCCGGGTTCCGTAAGGGCACGTATCATGGATGAGATCGCAGGTATAACACCCACGCAGAAAATAAGGCCATCCTTCTTCATCCTGAAGCCGTGTCTTCTTTCCCACCAGCCTGTATATGCATCGTACCATTCATCCTGGATAACCGGATATCCCAGTATTCCGTGGTCAAGCCTTTCCCGTATCCCGTCAAGGATTTCGGGTGCAGCCTTAAAATCCATGTCCGCAACCCACATTGGAAGCTCATTCTCCTTAACATCCCACTTTAAAGAATCGGTATCTCTTCGGTTTATAACAGAATCAAAATCGTATTTCATTTAAGTCCTCCAGAATAGATATTATGCTAAATTCTGCTTCGCAGAATGGTGCCTCCTCCAATTACACAGTCTTCATCGTCGTAGAAGACGGCAGACTGACCGGGAGAGGGTGCCTTGACAGGCTCTTCAAATGTGATCTTAACATGGTCCTCATCGATACCTTCAACGTACGAGGAGGCCGCCTTGTGATGGTAGCGGATCTTGGTCCTTGCCTTTAGCTTCCCGCCGGGTTCAAGACCTTCGATGCCCATGTAATTTACCCTGTCACATACAATAACATCTGTCATCACAGAGGCTTCGTCCCCTATGACGATCTGATTTTTTGTAACATCTATCTCCTTTACATAGGCCGGATACCCAAGCGGGAGTCCCAGACCCTTACGCTGGCCGACCGTATAGTGGAATATCCCCTTATGGCGTCCCAGTACATTTCCATCCTCGTCAACAAAGTCACCCTCTCCCGGCAGCTCCCTATCCGTATTGGCCCTTATATAGTCCGTATAATGACCGTCCGGAACAAAACAGATCTCCTGGGAATCGGGCTTGTCCGCGACAGGGATCCCTGCCTTAAGAGCAATACTCCGGACTTCATCCTTACTGTAATCCCCAAGCGGCATAAGGGTCCTTGCAAGCTGGTCCTGACCCAGCCTGTACAGCATATAGGTCTGGTCCTTGGCCGCATGCCTGGCTGTCTTTACCGAATATCGACCGTTATCTTTCTTCACGACATAGGCATAATGACCGGTTGCCACATAGTCAGCCCCCAGCACATCGGCGTGATAGAGCATCCTTTCCCATTTGATCGCCCTGTTGCACACGACACATGGATTAGGAGTCAGGCCCTTAAGGTATTCCTCTACAAAGGGATCGGTTACATATTTCTTAAACTCTGACAGACAGTTAAAGGCATGGTAGGTGATCCCTATCATGCCTGCAACTCTTCGCGCATCATCTATCTCGCAGCAACGTCCTTCTTCACCCTCATCCGATACCCAGGTCCGAAGGGTCACCCCGATAACTTCATGTCCCTGTTCTTTTAAAAGGTATGCACAGACGGCGCTGTCAACGCCGCCCGACATACCCACGATCACTTTGCTCATCGCATTTCTTCCTAAGGCATATGGTTTCCGTTGAAATACGATTCTAGTTTATCGCTGATGCTTACATTCTTCAACTAAATTCTTATCTGTAGAAGATCTCTCCCAACTTAAGATCCTTCTTAAATGCCGGGATCGTTGTATTCTTATCTATGATGACCGCTTCAATTCCCGACATCTCTGCCCAGTCAGCCATCTGGTCCACGGTAAGGTCATACGTGAATGCCGTGTGGTGTGCTCCGCCTGCAAGGATCCACGCTTCAGCACCTGTATAGAGATCGGGATAAGGTGTCCAGTAGTTGGTCGCAACCGGAAGCTCAGGCATGGGCTTCTCAGTCTTCTTACACTCAACCTCATTTAAGATAAGGCGGAACCTGTTGCCAAGGTCAACGAGCGAAGCGGCTACGCCTCTTCCTTCCTTTGATGTAAATACGAGTCTTGCGGGATCTTCCCTGTCACCCATTGAAAGTGGCTTAACCCTTATGCTTATGGGGCCGTCTGCGATCGAAGGACATATCTCAAGCATGTGGGCCTCAAGGATCCCTTCCTTACCCCTTACGAGATTGTAGGTGTAATCCTCCATCATGGAAGTTCCCTTGGCATCCTTCATACCCTCGGTCATGATCTTCATAAGACGGACCATTGCGGCAACCTTCCAGTCACCTTCGGCACCGAAGCCGTAGCCCTTCTCCATGAGACGCTGTATTGCAAGTCCGGGAAGCTGCTTAAGTCCTCCGAGATCACCAAAATGAGTTACTATAGCCTGGTAATTCTTCTCCTCAAGGAATTTCTCGAATCCGAGCTCAATCCTTGCCTGAACCGCAACATGCTTCTTAAACTCTTCGGGATCACGTCCGTCAAGGATTATGTTGTACTTGGCGTAATATTCATCAAGGAGCTCATTTACCTGAGCATCGCTCACATCATTGACGCTCTCAACGATGCTGTTTACGGGATATGCATCAACTTCCCAGCCGAACTTGATCTGTGCCTCTACCTTATCGCCTTCGGTAACGGCAACATTCCTCATGTTGTCCGCAACCCTCATGACTCTGATATGGCTTGACTCCATAAGGCCGACCGCAGTTCTCATCCATGATGCGATGCGTCTCCTTACCTCGTCATCCTTCCAGTAGCCGACAACCACCTTACGCTCTATCCTCATCCTGCTCACTATATGGCCGTATTCCCTGTCACCGTGAGCTGCCTGATTCTCATTCATGAAATCCATATCGATCGTATCGTAAGGGATCTCTTCATTATACTGGGTATGAAGATGAAGAAGAGGCTTTCTGTATTCCTGAAGACCTAAGATCCATGACTTTGCAGGGGAAAATGTATGCATCCATGTGATCACGCCTGCGCATGATTCATCGGCATTGGCCTCGTTGAATGTCTGTCTGATGAGCTGATTTGTGATAAGGACCGGCTTCCATACAACTTCATAGGGAAGCAGGCCTGACTTGTTGAGTTCATCAACTATCTCCTTGGAATGAGCGGCAACATGCCTTAATACCTCATCTCCGTAGAGATCCTGTGAACCCGTGCAGAACCAAAACTTGTACTCTTTTTTCTTTATCATGTGTAGACCCTCCACTTGTACGTTTAATGTTACAAGCTTATTGTCAAACTTGTATGTACAACCCGTCAAGTTGTACGGTTTACACATGAGTTCCCGATTATCACCTCGGGATCTATTATGACCCTCTTCTCTACCTTCTCGCCCCTAATCATTGCAAGCAGCATATCTGCCGCAATGCGTCCAAGCTCCTCCTGGGGATGAGCCACGGTGGTAAGGCTCAGTCCGCTGTTGCCTCTCGTCTGCGAATTGTCGTAGCCTGTTATCGAGATATCCTCAGGCACCTTAAGTCCCATTTCCCTTATAGCCTTTACAAGGTGAAGGGCAACCTGATCATTGTAGGCAACTATCGCATCTATTGACTTTCCCTTCCTGATCATTTCCTGAAGGATCACATAAGGATGTACGGCCCTGTCTTCCGTATAAAACCAGATGACATTACCCGGATCGTATGTAAGTCCCGCTTCGGCGAGAGCCTTCGCATAACCCTTATGCCTGTTCTGTCCCTGTGTATCATCGCTTTTAAATACTCCGAGAATGTTCTTGTGGCCAAGTTCAATAAGATATCTGGTCATAAGATATGCTCCCTTCTCATCATCCATAAGGACATGGACCCGGTCCTGCATGACCGAATACTCACCCTGGATGAAGATATAGGGTACCCCATATTTGTCCAGTTTATCGTACATATCTTTATGCTTGCAGAATACATTGCTCTTGCTCGGTTCGATTATTATGCCGTCAATGTTCTTCTCCAGGAGCTCTTCAAGGCACTTTATTTCTCTGGTCCTTGAATTGTTCGTATTCTTAAGTATGATACTGTATCCGTTCTCTGTGAGCACATCGTCAATGCCGCTTATGACCTTGGGAAATATATAATCGGACAGGTAGGTCATAACGACCGCTATATCCCTTGATTCCTTCTTGAATCTTGATGCATCCGAACAGTAAGTACCGCTGCCGTGGACAGCATGGATAAAACCCTCGTTCTGAAGCTCCGAAAGGGCCTTTCTGACCGTCTGTCTGCTGACGCCGTATTTTTCCGAAAGGACATTCTCCGACGGTATCCTGTCTCCGGGTCTTATATGTTCTTCAAGTATCTGACTTTTAATATCTTCTTCTATCTGCCTGTATTTAAGTGTCATTCCCGTACTCAGCCCTCTTTTGGACACATTTTCTTAATATAATACCATATGTCGCAAGAACGTCATAACGATTTTGACTTTTCATGTTCAAACACATATAATTTTCATATGTTGATTCAGTATCTGCAGGAGCACCAATTGAATATAATGCTCATCCTGATCGGTATCGTCGGAATGCTGATCTTCTTTACTTGCATTTCAAGATCACTCTCCGGCAAGCGCAAGCTGAGCATGCTGGGACTTGAACTCAGCGTTTTTCTTCTCCTGATAAGCGACAGGTTTGCTTATATATATAGGGGCGACCCGGGTGTTACCGGATATTATATGGTAAGGATATCCAATTTTCTGGTATTTGCCCTGTCTATAACCGCCTTATGGACATTTACGGTCTATCTGTCCGACCTTTATATGAACGAAGGCGGAATGACCGAATTTCCGCTACTCATTAAATGCGCCCATGTCCTGGCAGCTATCGGAGTGGTACTTATTATCGTTTCCCAGTTCACGGGGTTCTATTACACCTTTGATGACCGGAACAGGTATATGCGCTCTAAGGGAATATACATATGCTATGCAATACCGCTCATCATACTTATCCTGCTCATGATTACGATCGTTAAGTACAGGCACTGTCTTCGTGTTCGGGTAATGGTCCCTCTGCTCATGTTCGTATTCGTACCTTTCCTGGCGTCAATAATCCAGATATTCTGCTACGGAGTCTCGCTTACCAATATGTCTATGGTGGGAATGGTGGTACTTCTTTACATCTTCTCCTTTGTTGACATGAACAGGACAGTGGAACGTGCCAACCAGATTGAGATCAACATGCTGAAGAAGGAGCGTAAGAACATGCACCTGCTGTTTGAACAGACAGCGGAAGCTCTTGCCAATGCGATCGATGCCAAAGATGCATACACCCATGGTCATTCCACGCGTGTGGCTGAATATTCAAGGGAGATCGCCAGGCTTTCCGGCCTCAGTGAAGATGCGATTAATGAAGTGTACTTTTCTGCCATGCTCCACGATGTCGGCAAGATTGGTATACCCGATCATATCATTAACAAGAACGGCAAGCTGACCGATGAGGAGTTCGCCATCATCAAGACCCATCCCGTCATCGGCAAGCAGATCCTGTCAAGTATCAGTCAGTCGCCTTACTTAAGCATAGGTGCGAATTATCATCATGAGCGTTACGACGGCAAGGGTTATCCCGAAGGGCTGCTTGGCGAGGATATACCCTGGATCGCCAGGATCATCGCCGTTGCAGATGCCTATGATGCCATGACTTCCAAGAGAAGCTACAGGGATACGGTTCCCCAGCACAAGGTAAGGGAGGAACTCGTCAAGGGTTCGGGAACCCAGTTCGATCCCACATATGCCCATATCATGTTAAGCATGCTTGACAGTGATTCCGAATATCATCTGAAGGAAAAGGAGAAGGTCTCCGTTCTGGCCGGCCGCTCGGGTCTTTCCTGCAGCATGTACAGGGAGAGGGTATCCGAAGGTATATGGCTTACCCAGAAGCCCGTAAGCATTCATTTCTCAAGCCGTGGGATGGAGGAGCATTCGTACAAGCACAGCATTCCCACCCTCATCATATTCGATTCATTGGATGCCCGTGTTCATGAAGACGAATACGTAAGGCGCGACCTTATATATACAGAGTATGCGACCATACGTCTTGACGGGCATATTGAGCAGGGAGCAGCCCGCAAGATACATACGAAGTTCACAGACAACGAAGCATATGACTCTCCCGATTACGGAACACTTAACCGCAAGGGGATAGAATACGATATTTACGGCTTCAGGGTTAAGGATCATCTCTTCATAAGGATCACAACCAAGTACCGTACCATGGAGATAACGATCGCGCTCGAGGACAGCACCCGCTACGCCTATATAGGCATAACAGGTGAGTACTGCGATATCAGCAATGTTGAACTTAAGAATTCGGATACTCCCGTTGCGGATGACAGCATAGAAAGGATCGCCGAGGAGATAAGCTACATTAATGTACCTGCCGGCGATGTTCCCAATGTACAGGTGAACGGATGGCGGTCGGATTATTCCAGGGCCCTGCCTGTTACCGGTGATATGCGGATCACCTTTCACTCGATGAGCCTGCCGACAGCAAGGCTTGTATGGCATTGCCCCTTTGTTAACCTCTTTTATTCGGCAGACGGACAGCCTGAAGGTGAGGGATTTGATGATTATGCCGTGGTAAGGCTTGACGGCGAGGACTGGGATTCCAACGACCTTGCCGACAACAGCATAACCGTGACCAGGGATGATGATTTTGGCAACTGGGATAGATGGAAGGAACGCAACCGCGCCGGTCTTGACTGGGATGTGCTTGTTAAGAAGGACGGCAATTCGGTTACCGTGACAACATCCAACGCAGGCATACATTTAAGCTTCACTTCCGTGGCCAAGCATGATCCGCCGGAATTCTACCTTGCCCTTACCGGAGATCAGGTTGCGATCACCAATATAAGGATCGAACATCTGTAAGATGTAAGATAATCCGGCATAATTCTTTCATTCATTTTTATTCCCCGTCTGTATATTCGAGAAGTTCGTTTATTATGCTTTCCCATTCTTCCCTGCTTCTTGATCCTACCATGGGGTCGGTAAGCAGCTCTCCGTTTTCATTCACAAAAAACGTCGTCGGGACTGCTGTGATCTGTGTATACTGAATAAGGTCCCCACCTGCGAAGCATATAGGATATTCCACGCCTGTCTGCTCTATGATGCTATCCGCATCCTTAAGGATATAAGGGATCAGACCTCCGCTTTCATAGTCAGTGGCATCCGTTGTCACACCCACGATCTCAAAACCCTCATCCCGGTATTCCTTCTCAATCTCTGCCAGATCCGGCATTTCCCTTATACAGGGTCCGCAGAAGGTTCCCCAGAAGTTGAGCATGGTCACCCTGTTCCCGGCAACATACTCGGAGAGCCTGACTTTATTCTGAGATCTGTCATAAACCGTAAACCCTATTAGTTCGGCTTCCGAATCGGCATCATCATTATTCTCTTCATAGGATTTTTCCGTGCTGTCCGCCTCTTCCGTATACATATCTTCCGTATCAATGCCCAGGGCACTCTCTTCCGCTGCATCACTATCCTGCATAACCTCATCAATCTCATCACAGGCGGTGATCAGACCGGCAACAAGAAAGGCCGCAGCAAAAAGACGTATCATTTTTCTCATAATATGTTCCTCATTTTAAAACACCTTATATCTCCGGTTCACAGATTTTCCTTAAGATATGCAAGATATTTCAGATATTCTTCATCGGTATCAAGATGCTCAAGGATCACCGGCATGTCGGGATCTGTCGCATTCATCTTTGACACGTAGTATTTAAGGGGAAATTCACCGTCACCCGGGCCGCATTCTTCAAGCCTTAAGGTATACCTGCTGTCAAGGTGGACATCCTTTATGTGGCAGCTCCTTATCTTACCGGCAAGAAAATCTGCGCACTCATCCACGAACTCTTCGGGGTGGAAATACCTGTCTGATGAATTGATCATGTTTATTACGTCCATATGGACGGCAAAGCGGTCCCTGTCAACAGCCTCAAGGAGCCTTACATACTCCTTAGGACCTGTCGGTATCATCCAGGGCATGGGCTCAAGAGTGAAATACGTATTCTTAACATCTACCCTGTCTATTATCTCACGGACCATTGCTACGGTTGCATCCCAGGCTTCTTTTGTGAAGTTCTCCCTGTATCCTCCGTCCCATACGGGTCCGAAGGCTCCCGCCACGTTTACGGCGCATCTGGCCTTTAGGAAATCCGCAAGTCTCAACTGTTCAACGCAGTAATCCATGTTTTTTCTGCGCTCATCAGGATCTTTTGCAAGGGCGTTTCTCCATATGCCGACCTCAGCGATCATAAGTCCTGCCTTCTCTGCCGCTTCCTTATATGCAATTATCTTTTCTTCAGGCTCATCGCTCTGCACGGGAAATACCACGGCCTCACAGCCAAGGCCTGTCTGATTTTTCGCCCATTCTTCTGGCGTATCGTGTTTAAGGGGGGATGATGTACCAAGCTTCATGTGTGTCTCCTGTTATCTGAATCAAAAATTCATAAAGTGCAGCACCGAATCATCAATGTCCGAAACTGTGGCAAAACCGGTTGAGCTCATGATGTATCTGAGTTCATTTCCTACTGATCTTAAGAAATCCTTAACGCCCTGCACCCCTTCTTTTTCAAGTGACGGAAGCATCGACCTTCCCACTGCGGCAGCATCGGCTCCAAGAGCCAGCGCCTTGAAGACATCTGCTCCGGTCGCGATCCCGCAGTCAACGATGATCTTGACATCGCGCCCTTTTAGGGCCTTCTTTATCTTGGGCAGAATCATCATCGGCGGAACAGCATAGGGAAGCCGTCCGTGATGGTGGCTCACTATTATCGCCTTAGCACCTGCATCCGCACTCTTAACCGCATCGGATACACTCAGGACTCCCTTCACCACGAAGGGAAGCTTAGTCAGCTCCACATAACCCCTTATCATTTCAAGGGTCTGCTCGGCCATGCCTTCACCGACGACCACATCCAGCCCGTTCTCTCCGAAGATATGATCTATATCCATACCGATCCCGAATGCACCGACGCTTTCCGCATACTGCATCTGGTCCTTTACCTTGCCATTATCCGCGTAAGGCTTTACTATCCTTACCGTCTTGGCACCCGTATCGGCGATCATCTTAAACTGATCGTTCTCCATCATACCGCAAAAGTTGAGGATATTTAAGTCCCTTGCGGCCATGGAGTATTCCTCCAGTCCGTTGTGCTCTCTTTTGTTGTAATTCTTAAGATGGGAAAATGCGGGTGTCATCACCGGCATATCAAATGTTCCGCCCAGGAACTTAATCTTCATATCGGCAACCACGGAATCGATAAACCTCTCTTCGATCAGTATCGAGTCCATGTACCTTTCGGTGATCACGTTCGCATCTGCAATCCTGGTATTCTCCACTACTGTCACCTCCTCCGTTTCTTTTATTATAACCCAGTCAGCAGCTTAAATAAATATAAAACAGGGGGACAGTTACGTCCCCCCTGTTTCACTGATCCACATTTACAGTGCAAGCTTCAGAATATCAACAAATTTTTCCGCATCAAGCGGTACATAGTGTCCCACTGTTCCGTTCCTGGTCGCACGCTTTGCCATAACTTCGAAATCCTTATCATCAATGCCAAGCTCTGTAAGGCTTGTCTTAAGGCCAAGCTTACGGAAGAAATCCTTAAGCTTTTCGGAAAGGATACGGGCCCTCTCCTCTTCATCATGATCGTATGAATCCACACCGAACACCCTTGTTGCAAGAAGTGCGGGCCTCCACGGCTTAACCCTTGCCATATATTTTACCCAGGCTGTTATGGCAACAGCCATACCTTCACCGTGAGTGATATTGTACTGAGCCGAAAGCTCATGTTCAATCCTGTGCGAACCCCAGTCGGCTATGCGGCCCGCATCCAGGAAGTTATTGTGCGCCACGCTTGCAAGCCACTGGATCTCAGCCCTTGCATTTATATCCTTCGGATCCTTTATAAGCCTCTCACCGTTAAGAAGGAGGGCCCTCACTGCCCCCTCTATAAGGTAATCTGTCGTATCGGAATTTTTAACATCCGAGAAGTATCTTTCAAGAAGATGCGTAAGCACATCCGCCACTCCGACCGCCGTCTGATACCAGGGAAGATTGACCGTATACTTAGGGTTCATGATCGCGAACTTCGGAATTATCCTGTCATCCTCGAAGCCTAACTTCCACTCTCCGTTTGAAATGATGGCTGCATTGGATGTCTCAGACCCCGAGGAAGCCGTAGTAGCTATGACACCTATCGGAAGCACTTCTTCCGGTGATACACCTTTATCAAAAAAGTCCCATACATCACCCACATACGGGATGCCCAGTGCCAATGCCTTGGCCGTATCGATGGAGCTCCCGCCGCCTACGGCAAGGACAAAGTCAACTTTCTTTTTCTTCCCCTCATCCGCAAGCTTTCTTACAAGCTCTACATCCGGATTGGGAACAACCTCACCGCTTTCCGTAAGCTCGATCTCAAGTTCCTTTACTGCCTTGGTTATTACGTCATATATGCCAAGCGTTTTTATGAAATCACCCGAATATACGAGTAAGAGTGACTTTACCTTATACTGCGCAAGCAGGTCCTTCAATTTCTCCTGTGAATCCTCACCGAAGACTATCTTTGCGGGATTGTAGTATTCAAATCCTATCATTTTTCCTTCTTCCTTTTTCCTTCTTTATATTATGAAGACATTAGAACCGTCCCCGTGTCTTCATTACAATGCTGAGCGGACTCGAACCGCCAACTTCGGTCTATGGAACCTATGCCTTTCCCGCGGCTACAGCATCTACGATTGCGAGCCATCCCAATAAGTCCATCGAACAACTCATTTAACTATGCATAAACTATATAGCCGCACGGTTTGTTTGTAAAATACATGAATTTTATCAATTGTTATAGTTTTTGCCTATACCTTGGTTTTTGCATGATCAAAGGCCGGAAATTCCCGGCCTTTATTACATTATCTTTATTATCTTTCTGTAAAGCTCTATCCTCATCTTGTAAAGATGAGCGGAACGGCTTTGTACTTCATTAACAGTTCACCGTCTTTTTGTGTCAGTGCGATCTTTACTTCATCATCTTCCATTATATCGGCAACGCTGGCCACCAGCTGGTTGTCATATACCTCGTAAGTCCCTGCAGCACCGGCTGCTCCTATGTGCCAGGATATCCTTCCGTCCGGCATTATCTCCAGCTCATTGCCGAATGCATAAATATCGGGAAACACTTCCTCAAGTCCATCGATCTCGGTATCGCTTGACAGATACCATTTTCCGGCAAAATCATTCGCTTCCTTAACATTGATCTTCACTTCTTTATCATATGTCCCGGGCTTATCCCCGGCCATCAGCATAAATCCCGAAAGCAATACAGCTATCGCAGCCATTGCCGCCGTTGTTATTATCTTCTTCATAACCCATCACTCCTTCTTTTTGATCTTATTCCCGTCAATCCAGCTTTTTGTCCTGCAATTGATATCCATCCTGTATACCATGGGCGGTTCAGTGTACTCGTGCGCTATCATCATAAGTCCCATAAAGATTCCCCCCAGCGTCGGTTCCGTACCATAGACTGTATCCGGCTTATCCCCGTTGATCACCTTTACATGCCGAAACGGAGCGGCCAAATGCGGATCTCCCACGCTTCCGGTAAGCTCATTCAGGGCCTTCTTTACCTTATCCCGATTGATCCCTGTGGCGTGCGCTACCTGGTCAACACCTGCAAATTCACCATTCTTTAAAGAATACAGATACGTGATTATGGACAGGTTGTCCCTGTCTGACAAAAGTCCAAACAGCGCGGCCAGCCTTTTCGTATCCTTAAGCAGATCTTCAAAGACCTCCTTGTCGTCAGGACTGAACATGCATAAGGAAAAGTTATTATCCTCCCTCAGTCCCATATATGTGAAAAATACATTATCATAGACCGCAGACGCCATCTTGGGATATTCCTTGATATCGTAAGGAGGTTCAACAAACCCGGTGTTGTTGACCCAGCTGCCTGTCTGTATGGCCCATTGCAGGTTCCTTATAAGCCTTGCAAAATCATTATGGGCCTCGGAGCTGCCTGTCCTTTTGTATTCCACGTCACAGCAGTCACGAGCGGCATCGAAAACAGCCTCTTCTATTGTCTTCTCTATTCCTCCTCTTCCATAGAGAAAGTCAATCGATACTCCAAAGAAATCAGCTATAGCAGGAAGAAGGTCGCTCTCCGGATAGTTCCCGTTCTCCCATTTGGAGACAGCCTGGGCACTCACTCCAAGGTGATTTGCAAGCTGCTCCTGCGTTACCTTTTTCTCTTTTCTCAAAGCCTGAAGATTTTTTGAAAAGTCTGTCATGCCCCTTTATTCCTCCTGTCAGATATTCTTTTGACCGGTCAAAGTCATCATTTGGTTGAATTGCTTTGATCATATCACAAGCTCAGGTTGTATGCTATAGTGAATATAGAGTGAGAGTTGTTTTTAAGTTGTATTATCGCCCAAAATCTACTTTTGGTTGGATTCCGGAGGGACACATGTATAAAACAAGGGGACGGTTTCCCGTCCCCTTGTCAGACTGTAGACAAAGTGGGTGTGAAACTCTTGGTTTTCCACCCGCTTTTCTTATTTTCGCATAATTTTATCATGCGGCCATAAAACAATGAGAAAACGGTCGGTTATCTGGTTCTGTTATTCCTCTTC
>JAILCT010000140.1 GCA_024690425.1 Lachnospiraceae bacterium
ATATATAGTAGTGGCACAGGGGGGATCGGAGAATGCCTACACCGTGGGTAAGATAGCGTCCTTCCAGATACAGAATCTTCTGGTTGCCTATAAGGAGAGGTTTGACAAGGATAACTTTATCAAGAACCTGCTCCTTGACAACCTTCTTTTGGTCGATATATACAATCGTTCACAGAAGCTGAGGATCGAGACCGATGCACGAAGAGTTGCAATAGTTGCCGAAGCGGTCAACGACAAGGAGAACAATTCCCTTGAAGCGGTAAGAGGCCTGTTTTCGGGAAGGGGCAGGGATTTTATCACGGCGGTTGATGAGAATAATATAATAGTTATCCGCGAGATGGGTTCCGGTGAGGATTACGAAGATGTTGCCAAGGCTGCCTCGCAGATATATGAGCTTTTCGAAGCCAGGGGGCTTGGTAATCTTCATGTATCATACGGAACGATAGTTAATGAGATAAGGGAAGTGAGCCGATCCTACAAGGAAGCCAAGATGGCGCTTGATGTAGGCAAGATATTCTTCGACGAGAGGAATGTGATCGCATACAGCGAGCTTGGAATAGGACGTCTTATCTATCAGCTTCCGATACCGTTGTGTAAGATGTTCATCAAGGAAATATTTGACGGTAAGTCACCGGATGATTTTGATGAGGAGACGATCACTACGATCAACAAGTTCTTCGAGAACAGCCTCAATGTATCTGAGACCAGCCGCCAGCTGTATATCCACAGGAATACACTTGTTTACCGCCTTGACAAGCTTCAGAAGACAACAGGCCTGGATCTTCGGGTTTTTGAAGATGCCATCACCTTCAAGATCGCGCTGATGGTTGTCAAGTATATGAAATATATGGAGGATTTTGATTTCTAGATTGTAGAAATGATCAGACAGAAAGGGGAGGGAATATAAATGATCACACTGGAGAACGTCAGCAAGAGTTATACCAGCGACGGAATGCCGGCACTTAATAATGTAAGCCTGCATATCGATAAGGGAGAATTCGTATTTATAGTAGGCGATTCGGGATCGGGCAAGTCTACAATGATCAAGCTGCTGTTAAGGGAGCTTACACCCACAAGCGGAAGGATCATCGTCAATAACTTCGACCTGTCCAAGTTAAGAAGGCGCAAGATACCCAAATACAGGAGGAACATAGGAGTTGTGTTCCAGGACTTCCGCCTGCTCAAGGATCGTAATGTATATGAGAACGTTGCATTTGCGCAGCGTGTTATTGAGGTGCCCACAAGGCAGATAAAGAAGAACGTTCCGGCCATGTTATCCCTGGTGGGACTTCCCGAGAAATACAGGAGCAAGACAAAGGAATTATCCGGTGGTGAGCAGCAGAGAGTTGCACTTGCCAGGGCGCTTGTAAACAATCCGCCTATCCTTCTTGCGGACGAGCCGACAGGTAACCTTGATCCCAGGAATTCCTGGGAGATAATGAAGCTCCTTGAGGAGATCAACCGCAGGGGTACTACGGTCGTTGTCGTTACCCATAACAGGGAGATAGTCAATGCCATGCGTAAGCGTGTTATCACCGTCAAGAAGGGTATAATAGTCAGTGACGAGGAGAAGGGTGAGTATATAGATGAAGATTAGTACATTTGTTTTCACATTTAAGCAGGGATTTAAGAACATATTCAGGAACAAGATATTCTCACTTGCCACTATAGCGACGATCGCGGCATGTATTTTCCTGTTCGGTGTCTTTTATTCGGTTGTTGAAAATGTTAGATACTCCATAGAGAAGGCGGAGACCAATGTCGCAGTCACGGTTTTCTTCGATGAAGACATTACGGACGCAAGGATACAGGAGATAGGGGATATGATACGCTCACGCCCGGAGGTTGCTTCGGTTGAGTTCGTTTCCGCTTCCGAGGCCTGGGAAGCCTTCAAGGTGGATTATCTGGGTGAATATGCCGACGGATATGAAGGAGATAACCCTCTTGAGGGAAGTGAGAACTTCGAGATTTACTTAAGGGATGTTTCCAAACAGGGTGTACTCGTAAGCTATCTTGAGACTGTTGAAGGCATCCGGGAGATCAACCATTCGGATGTGACAGCGAATATCCTTACCCAGTTTAACAGGCTGTTAAGCTATGTATCCCTTGGTATCATAGGTATTCTGCTGGCGGTTTCACTATTCCTTATAAGCAACACGGTTGCCATGGGTATTGCAGTCCGCCGTGAGGAGATCGGGATCATGAAGCTTATCGGTGCAACCGATTTCGTTGTAAGGTCTCCATTCCTTATTGAAGGTATACTGCTTGGTATTATCGGAGCCGCAATACCTCTGATAGCAGTGTATTTTATCTACAACAATATAATAATATATGCTTCGCAGCAGTTTGCGATACTTAACGATCTGATGCAGTTTAAGACAGCTAAGGAGATATTCTCGGTTCTTATACCGGTTGCATTGTTCCTGGGCATAGGACTCGGTTTTCTGGGAAGTCTTATAACCGTAAGGAAGCACTTAAGGGTTTGATCAGCAAGGGGAATTGATAAGGGGAATTCAATGAAGGGAAAAACAGGCGTAGAGAGGGCTATCGCTGTTTTTATGATTATGACGATAACGGCAGCATTATTGATGCCGTTATTTGTGCGCGCAGAGCCTTTGACAAACGATCTTATAAAGCAGAGCGAGAAGGAGAAGGAAGGCGCCGAAAAGAGCAGGGCGGCACTTAAGAAGGGGCTGACGGATGTCAAGCAGCTCATCGCAGACCTTGAGTCGGCAAAGGGCGAGCTTGAAACCTATATAGTCAAGCTGGATGGTGACCTTACCGTCATAGAAGAGAATATCGACATGCTGACTGAAGAGCTTGAGAAGAAGCAGGAAGAGATCGATGAGACCAGGTTAAATCTGGAAGATGCCATATGGCAGAGCCAGCAGCAGTACGGGCTGATGAAAAAGAGGATCCAGTTTGTATATGAGAAGGGCCAGAAATCAAACGTCGAGATGATACTGAATGCCACTTCATTTGCCGATTTTCTCAACCGGGCCGAATATGTGGCCCGTCTGTCTGAATATGACAGGAATATGCTTGACCGCTATGTGGAGACAACACAGAAGATAACGGACATAAAAACAGAACTTGAAAAAGAAGAGGCTGAGCTTACTGAAGCTAAAGGGGATCTTGAATCAGAGCAGGAGGCACTCGAAGAACTGATCTCACAAAAGGAGATCCAGATAAGGACATATCAGTCAGACATTAACAATAAAGAAGCGGCAGTCAAGGAGTATGAAGCCGAGATAGCCGCACAGAATGAAATAATCAAAACACTGGAGAACAGGATCGCCGAGGAACGCAAGAGGCTTGAAGCGGAGAACAAGAAGTTAAGAAGCTACGACGGTGGAATGTTTAAGTTCCCCTGTCCGTCCTATACAAGGATATCGGATGATTACGGAAACAGGATCCATCCGATCCTGGGAGTTGAGAAGTTCCATAACGGTGTGGACCTTGCAGCCCCCTCAGGTTCCCCCATCCTTGCCGCCTATGACGGTGATGTGGTCGGAGCAGGTTATTCTTCGAGCATGGGCAACTATGTTATGATAGATCACGGCGACAGCCTTATAACGATCTACATGCATGCATCGCAGCTGTACGTATCAACGGGACAGAGCGTGAGCAAGGGGCAGAAGATAGCTGCCGTAGGATCTACGGGGCGAAGCACAGGACCACACCTGCATTTTTCCGTAAGAGAGAACGGCAACTATGTAAGCCCGTGGAAATATATCAAGTAATATCTAAGGAGCAACAATGACTGACAAGGAAGAAAAGAGTCTGATAAATAAAGGCCGCCTGCAGGGCTTTGCGGTAACCTTTGCCGTAATGCTTGTTTGCATGATAGGGGCAGGACTCGTTTTTGCATTTATGATGTTCGGGGGAGGCAGCTATACATCTTCTCTTTTGTACGGCAGGCCGTCCGATTCTGTGATAGATAAACATACGGAACAGAAGCTTGACACACTTCAGTCAATAATCGAGAAGAACTACCTGTCGGATTACAGCAAGGAAGACCTTGAGAACGGCCTGTATAAAGGGCTTATGGAAGGACTGTCCGATCCTTATTCGGTATATTACACGGAAGATGAATACAACGAGCTGACGGAGGATTCGGAAGGAGTATTCGAAGGAATAGGTGCCTATCTTACACAGAATCCCGAGAGCAAGGTCGTAACGATAACAAGACCGATACCCGGTTCTCCGGCCGAGAAGGCAGGGCTGCTTACGGGCGATATACTGGTCGAAGTGGACCATGAGAATGTTGAAGGCGAGGACCTTAACATTACCGTAGCCAAGATAAGGGGCAAGTCAGGGACAAAGGTGAACATAGGAGTAAGGCGAGAAGGCAGGGACGGTGTCATAAGGTATGACATAGTCAGGGCCAAGGTTGAGTCGCTTACGGTTGATTCAAAGATGCTTGATAACAGCATAGGATATATTCAGATAAATGAGTTTGATGACATCACCAGCAGCCAGTTTATAAAGGCATTTGATGAGCTTAAGCGGGAGGAGATGCAGGGGCTCATAATAGACCTTCGCGATAATCCAGGAGGCAGTGTCAAGACATGTGTTGAAATAGCTGATGAACTCCTTCCCGAAGGCATGATCGTGTATACGGAGGAGAAGGACGGGACAAGGGATGAGTATACATCATCAGGTGAGAATTATTACGACGGTCCTCTGGTGCTTCTGGTAAACGGAAACAGTGCCAGTGCCGCAGAGATTCTTACGGGAGCGGTCAAGGACTATGGAATAGGTACGATACTTGGAACAACAACTTACGGTAAGGGTATTGTCCAGAGGATACTTCCCTTAGGCGACGGAACCGGAGTCAAGCTTACGATAGCCAATTATTTCACTCCGAACGGCGAGAACATCCACGGCGTGGGTATAGAACCTGATGAGGTACTGGAACTGGATGTTGATGCTTATCTTGATGAGGGCACGGACAACCAGCTTGACAGGGCCGTGGAGATCATAGAGAGCAAGCTTAAGTAACTGATAACCCCTGAACAAACAGGAGCTGACTTATGGACAAAGGAAACAGAAAAGAGGGACGGGTAGGCTCTCCGAGCTATTCGATGGGAAAGCTGTATGTTTATGAACGCAAAACATATCGTCCTCCTCACGTACCTGCAGAGGATCCGAATGCCGAGCTTAAGAGGTATGATAAGGCAAGACAGGAAGCGATAGACAGCTTGAGTATCGCATATGAGAGGACCAATGAAAGTGTCGGAGCCCAGAATGCGGAGATATTTAAGGCTCATATCATGATACTTAAGGATGAGGAATACAATGCCCGCGTCATCAAGAACATCCTTACCGACCGTAAGAATGCGGAATGGGCTGTAAGTGAGGCGAGCAGGTATTTCTATGAGATGTTTGCCTCGATAGATGATGAGAATGTAAGCGCCAAGGCCATGGACATAAAGGACGTGACCAATAAGCTGATAAGGCTGCTTACCGGAACAGATAATTCACCCGACATAAAGGAACCGGTGATCCTGGCTTCCCCCTATCTGACACCATCCGAACTTGTCCAGATAAAGCGTGAGAACTTAAAGGGACTGGTCCTGCTTGAGGGATCGATGTATTCCCATGTTGTAATACTTGCAAGAACAGTGGGGATTCCGGTTGTTCTTGGTGTATATATGCCGGAGAGCCTTAACGGACATGAGGCGATCCTTGATGGTGTGAACGGTCAGGTGTTTACGGATCCGGACCCGGACCTTAAGGAGAAGTACAGCCGGCTTATAGAGGAAGAAGCCCGTGCGGATTCCGAACTTCGCAAATACATCGGAGTCGACACGGTTACCAGCTTCGGAAGGAAGGTCACCCTCCTTGCGAACATAGCAGGCATTGATGATGCAGAGTATGCGCTGGAATGTGATTCTGAAGGTATAGGACTGGTAAGGACCGAGTTCATGTTCCTTGACAGGGACACCCTTCCGACAGAGGAAGAACATTTCAGGGCCTACAGGGAGATAGTTGAGGTATGTGCAGGGAAGAGTGTTGTGTTCAGGACACTGGACCTTGGAGCCGATAAGGGAGGAGCTCTTTTAAACCTTAAGGAAGAAGAGAATCCCGCACTCGGTAAGAGGGGCATACGTGTGTGCCTTACCAACAAGGACGTTTTCATAGCCCAGCTTAAGGGAATACTAAGGGCTGCGGAATACGGAGATGTGTCCATCATGTATCCCATGATCACATCGGGCGGTGAGATACTGAGGATCAACCACATGATGGATATCGCCATGGAGGAGCTTGACAATGAGGGAGTTCCTTACGGCACGGTAAGACAGGGAATAATGATAGAGACGCCGGCTGCCGTGATGATCTCGGATGAACTTGCGGCCATGGTTGACTTCTTCTCCATAGGTACCAATGATCTGACCCAGTTCACGCTGGCACTTGACAGGCAGAACAGGGAGCTGGCCCAATTCTACAATCCCATGCATGAAGCAGTCATGAGGATGATCCGGCTGACGGTCGACAATGCACACGAAGAAGGGATACCGGTTACCGTATGCGGAGAACTGGCCGGTGATCCGGATGCAATAAAGCGTCTTGTCGATATGGGCGTGGATGCATTGTCCGTCTCACCCAAGTTACTGCTCAAGGTAAGAAAAGAAATCTGTGAAATGTGATAAATAAATCAATATTAAGAACGGAGGAAAGAAATATGGTTTCATGGAAAAATCTGGATACGCTCGATGCATATAAGAAGCTCGAAGGGCTTAAGAAGGTATCCGTAAAGGAAGAAATGACAGGCGATAAGGGAGCGGGAAGAGTCAGGGATTATACGGTTCCCATGGCCTGCGGCATGGATTTTAATTTTGCGGCCAAGGCTGTTGATGATGATATCCTTAAGGGCCTTGCCGAGCTTGCAAAGGAAGCACAGCTGACCGATAAGTTTAAGGCTCTCTATAACGGAGAGGTAATAAATACAGGCGAGAAGAGGCTTGTTCTCCACCAGCTCACCCGTGGCCAGCTGGGTGACGATGTTGTGTGCGAGGGCGTTAACAAGCGTGATTTTTATCTTGAGCAGCAGAAGAGGATAGCTGATTTTGCAGCCAAGGTACATAACGGAACGATAGCAAACGAGAAGGGTGAGAAGTTCACTACTGTCGTTCAGATAGGTATCGGCGGATCGGATCTGGGTCCGAGGGCCATCTACCTTGCCCTTGAGAACTGGGCTAAGAAAACCGGCAACTTCAAGCTCGAAGCCAGGTTCATAAGCAATGTTGACCCGGATGATGCGGCAGCCGTGCTTGCAGGTGTAGATGTTGCCCATTCACTCTTTGTACTTGTGTCAAAGTCAGGCACGACGCTTGAGACACTTACCAACGAATCTTTCGTTAAGGACGCGCTTAAGAAGGCAGGTCTTGATGCAAGTAAGCATATGGTTGCGGTAACCTCCCAGACATCACCTCTTGCAGGCAACAGTGATTACCTTGACGCCTTCTTCATGGATGACTATATCGGAGGCCGCTTCTCATCATGTTCGGCAGTAGGCGGAGCGATCCTCTCGATCTCATTCGGAGCGGATGTGTTCGCTAAGTTCTTGGAGGGAGCAGCAGCCGAGGATAAGCTTGCAGCGAATGAAGACATACTTAAGAATCCCGCAATGCTTGATGCCCTTATCGGGGTATATGAGAGGAACGTACTGGGATATGACTGTACTGCAGTGCTTCCTTATTCACAGGCGCTTTCAAGGTTCCCCGCACACTTACAGCAGGCAGATATGGAGTCAAACGGTAAGTCCGTTAACCGCTTCGGGGAACCTCTTAATTACAAGACAGGACCCGTGATCTTCGGTGAACCCGGAACCAACGGACAGCATTCCTTCTATCAGTTGCTTCATCAGGGAACGGATATCATCCCGCTTCAGTTCATCGGATTTAAGAACAGCCAGATCGGAACAGATGTGGATATCCAGGGTTCGACCAGCCAGCAGAAGCTGTGCGCAAATGTTGCGGCACAGATCGTTGCGTTTGCATGCGGCAAGGATGATGAGAACAATAACAAGAAGTTCGAAGGCAACCGCCCTTCAAGCATAATCATCGGTGATAAGCTGACACCCGAATCAATGGGTGCGCTCCTGTCACACTTCGAGAACAAGATAATGTTCCAGGGCTTCTTATGGAATGTCAACAGCTTCGACCAGGAGGGCGTTCAGCTGGGTAAGGTACTGGCAAAGAAGGTTCTCGCACACGAAACGGACGGAGCCCTCAAGGTTTACAGCGACCTGTTCAACATCTGATATTTCTTACATAATATCATAGCTCTATGCATAATAAGGATACCCGCAGGATCAATAGCTTTTAGGCGTTTATCCGTGCGGGTATCCGTGATTTTAAATATTTACGCATTAGAAGGGAGAGACAATGGCGAAGAAATCATTACCGGTCATAACGATCAACAGAGAATACGGCGCAGGCGGAAGAGCTCTTGCAAAGATCCTGTCAGAGAAGCTTGGGATACCCTATTACGATAAGGACTTTGTGACAAAGACCGTGGAGGAGAGCGGTTATGAAAAAGAGGATGTTGAGCGTGAGGGAGAGGAAATGAGTAAGTCTTCACAGCTTATCAATAATCTTTTTAACGGTACTGTCAGCTATAACAGTTCGCATGATGCGATATTCATGGCGGAAAAAAAGGTGATCCTTAAGCTGGCAGAGAACCCCTGCATAATGGTCGGCCGTTGTGCAGACCATATCGTGAGGGAAGCCGGGATCGATAATGTAAGTATTTACCTGCACGCTCCCTTTGAGATGAGGCTCAAGCGGGCAGAGGAACTTGCCGAATACGGGAAGATGAAGCCGGAAAAATATATTGAAGATCATGATAATAAGCGCAGGACATTTTACAGGTACTATACGGGATGTGAAATGTTCGACGCAGCCAATTATACATTCAGCTTTGATGTTGGGAAGGTCAGTATCCCGCGGTGTGCACAGATAGTTATTGACATGATAGAAAATGCTGACTGATCGGAGGAAGATGAGTATGAAGAAACGAATACAGCGAGTTATCTGCTGTCTGGTCCTTATCGTATCCCTGCTTGCATTCACCGGATGCGAGAACCAGAGGATGATGATGGGTACGGGAGGAACATCGGGAACTTATTACGCATTCGGAGGTGTCCTTGCCCAATACATGAGTGATAATACGGATTATAGGGTGACAGCGGTCTCGACTGCCGCATCCAAGGCCAATATACAGAGTATAGGTGACGGGGACTACCAGATAGGCTTTACCCAGTCTGACGTAATGAACTATGCCTGGGACGGCAGCAGGTCATTCGAATCGGACGGGCCGTGCCGCGACTTCCGTGTGCTGGGTGCCCTGTATGCCGAGACCGTTCAGCTTATCACCATGAAAGAGGATATAAAGACTGTTGGCGACCTTAAGGGAAAGAGTGTTTCCATCGGAGCACCGGGGTCGGGAGTCTACTTCAATGCTATGGATGTGCTGGAAGGAGCCGGACTTACCGTTGATGATATAAAACCGCAGTACCAGAGCTTTGATGACAGTAAGGAAGCCCTTAAGGACGGACAGATAGATGCTGCCTTTATCGTGGCAGGTGCACCCACTTCGGCGATCACCGAGCTGGCAACGACCAACGGTGTATTCCTTATCCCGATCGAGGGAAAACTGAGAGAGGGCATAATGGATTTGTGTCCGTATTATGCACCGCTTCAGATCCCTGCAGGTACCTATCCCGGACAGGATGAGGCGATCGAGACGATCACCATAAAGGCTACCCTTATCGTTGATGCGGATATCGAGGAAGGCGTCGTATACGACCTTACGGCAGCGATATTTGATCACAGCGAGGAGATAAGCAAGGAGAACGCCAAGGGAGAAGAACTGTCGATAGAAAACGCAACATCGGGTATAACGGTACCCTTCCACGAGGGAGCGGCCCGTTATTATAAGGACCACGGTGTTTCGGTAAATACGCAGTAGGAGGGGACAATACATTATTTAGATATTAGGAGGACTTATGAGCAATCAGGCCAGCGATGTAAAATATGAACCTAACCGTGATGACCTTGATGAGGTCATGAAAAAATATGACAGGGAATCAAATGTCCGTACCTGGACCGGAAAGCCTGCAATTTTCGTAAAAGCATTATTGATCGGTTTTTCGCTTTTCTGCATCTGGGTTACCCTGTTTTCAACATTCCTTGAGGAGATCAGGCTTACATCCTTCATGGGACTTGTAGTGCTGCTGGGTTTCCTTCAGTACCCGGCCGATAAGAACAATAACAAGGTCAACCATATGCCCTGGTACGATATCATAGGCATGATCCTCGGAACAGGCGCATTTCTCTACTATACATTCAATGCGGATCAGATCATTCAGCAGGGAACAAGATTCCAGCCTTATCAGATAGTGATAGCCGTGATAGGCATCCTGGCCCTCTTGGAGGTGACAAGACGGAGCGTTGGCTGGCCTATCCTGATAGTGGCATTGTTTTTCATTGTGTATGCTTTGGTCTACGGGCTTACCAATCCTTCCTTTGCCGGAAGGGTAAGATATCTTGTGCGTAACCTTTTCTACGCCAAGACGGGTATATTGTCGACGCCGATAAATGTGTGCTCCAAATACATAGTGGTCTTTATCATATTCGGAGCCTTCCTGGAGCGTACGGGAATATCGGCCCTCTTTATCAATCTTGCGAACTGTATAGCCGGGCGTTTTGCAGGCGGACCTGCCAAGGTTGCGGTCATTTCTTCCGCCCTGTGCGGTATGGTCAGCGGATCTTCCGTGGGAAATACGGTTACTACGGGTTCCGTAACGATCCCCATGATGAAGGAAACGGGATACAAGTCGGAATTCTCGGGAGCTGTAGAGGCCGCAGCTTCTACAGGCGGACAGATCATGCCCCCCATTATGGGAGCTGCTGCTTTCCTTATGGCTGATATCATAGGCGTTCCTTATTCGGATATACTTATAAGGGCCATCTTCCCTGCGGTACTTTACTTTACAGGTATCTTCATTGCTGTTCATCTTGAAGCCAAAAAGCACGGGCTTACGGGAATACCTGTGGAGAAGCTGCCAAGGTTCACAACCCTTCTTAAGAAGATATACTTACTGGTTCCGCTGGTTCTCCTTGTTATCTGGGTTTCCAAAAACATGATGACAATGCAGAGAGCAGCAGCCTTTTCAATTGTTGCCACCATCATCGTGGGAATAGTTGACGGGATCTTAAGCGGAAGCTATCGTGATGCATACCGTGCACTTAAGAGTAAAAACAGTGGCGGGGCAATGGTTGAAGTGATACGCGGCAGCAAGGAAGAGACTGAAAAATGCTTTACCCTTAAGAAGCTTCTCGAATCACTTGAAGCGGGCGGAAAGGGAACCATAACCGTAGGTGCTGCCTGCGGTGTTGCAGGTATCATATCCGGCACCATCACCATGACGGGTCTTGCCAATGAAATGATCAATGCCATCGTAAGGGTTGCCGGGGATAAGCTCTTTATCGCACTCTTCCTTACTATGCTCTGCTGTATAGTACTGGGAATGGGCGTGCCCACGACAGCAACCTATTGCATAATGGCGGCCACCTGTGCTCCGATACTTACCCGTATGGGTGTTCCGATCCTTGCGGCACATTTCTTCGTGTTCTATTTCGGTATAGTTGCAGACATCACACCTCCTGTAGCACTGGCGGCATACGCGGGAAGCGCGATCGCGAAGTCCAACCCCATGCGTACCGCATATAACGCAACAAAAATGGCGGTTGGAGCATTCCTGATCCCTTATATATTCTGCTTCAATCCGGAAATGCTTCTTATTGACACGAATGCTGCAAGCGTGATCATGATATATGCTACCGCCCTGTTTGGAATAGTGGGTGTGGCATCCGCTCTTGAAGGATACTTCCTTACAAATATGGGCTTTATCGACAGGATCCTCTTTGTCGCAGGAGGACTTATGATGATCTTCCCGGGCGGAGTAACGGATGCGATCGGGCTGGGTCTGATAGCTGCAGCAATAGCCATGCAGTTCGTAAAAAGAAAAAGGACAGTTAATGAAGGTTGAGATTAAGCAGGTTTCATCATATGAAGAAGAACAGGCGGTCATAAGTGCCGTATCCGTAAATGATGATATACGCAGTGCCATAGAAATACTTGAGAACAGTAAACGTGTCATCCCTGTCATATCCGATCAGGGGACAGCAATGCTTCGGACGGAAAAGATATATTATATAGAGTCCGTAGACAAGCGCACGTATGCGTATACCAAGGATTCATGTTATGAGACCAGGTTAAGGCTGTATGAGCTTGAGGAGAAGCTGAGTTCTGATTTTTTCCGCTGCTCCAAGGCCATGATAGTGAACATAAGAAAGATACGATCGGTAAAGTCAGAGGTGAATGCCCGCCTCAGTACGGAACTCCTTAACGGCGAACGCATAATCATTTCGCGCGGCTATGTCAAGGAACTTAAGAAGAAGCTGGGGGTGTAGCATGAATAAAGCGAAACTGGTATTTAATCAGACACTTATGATATCAACGGGAATACTGTTTGCAATAGGTATACAGGTATCCGTTAATTATTTTCTGCATGGGGATCACACCTTCAGCTGGCAGTGGTATATTCCCTTATCCATCATCCTGACGGGTTTTCTGTGCGCACTCGCGACCCTGTTTCTTGTGGACGATGACGGCTTAAGGATGATAAAGCCGACACTCAGGACAGTGATTCATTTTATCTGCGTCTTCGGGATCGTATCCGCAAGCGGATATCTCTTTCACTGGTACACGGATGTTTCCGAGTATATACCCATAATCATCATGTACGTTATCATCTACGGCTTCGTATGGGTGGCAACCCTGTGGATCGGGAAGAGTGATGAGAAGAAGATAAACGATGCCCTGAAGGATATTCAGGACGAAGAATAAACCGGGTCAGACCGGAAAATACAATAAAGTGCAACTTGGCTGCATGATTATGCATGTTGGTCGGGTTGCTCTTTTTTTGTGCGGGATCATCTGATATATTGCAGTCAACGAAGCAAATGAAACTGTAAAAAAGGAGATGGGAATCATGACAAATGCAATATCTGTTGAAAACCTGACAAAGAAATATAAAGAGCATACAGCGGTAGACAATATATCGTTTGATGTAAAAAAGGGAGAGTTCTTCGCATTCCTTGGAGAGAACGGAGCAGGGAAATCGACCACGATAAACATACTGTGTACGATCTTGAATAAAACCGGAGGACAGGTAAGGATATTCGGACATGAACTCTCAAGAGAGGATGATAAGATCCGCGACCTTATAGGGATCGTATTCCAGAACTCGGTACTTGACGATAAGCTTACGGTCAGGGAGAACCTGATGACAAGGGGAACCTATTACGGCCTTGACAAAACAGAAGTAAAGCAAAGGATAGAACCCTTTATGGAAAGCTTCGAACTTGAGGAAATATGGAACAGAAAATATGAGAAGCTGTCCGGAGGCCAGCGCCGCAGGGTGGATATAGTAAGAGCCCTCATAAATGAGCCGAAGATCCTCTTCCTTGATGAGCCGACAACAGGCCTTGATCCAAAATCAAGAAAGATGGTATGGGATCATATCCGAAAGCTTCATGATGAAACGGGACTTACGGTATTTCTTACGACACATTATATGGAAGAGACGGCAGATGCCGATAACGTGGTCATACTGGATAAGGGGCATATAAGGGCTCAGGGAGCTCCTTCGGAACTTAAAACGGCTTATGCATCATCAAGGCTTGTCTGGTACACGCATAAGACCGGTGAAGCGGAAAGGCTGCTTGGCGGCTACAGGTGGAATTATGATGCCGACCATTACAATATAAGCTTTACGGGAAGGATAACGGAATTCCTTTACAGGAACAGAGAGACCATCAGGGATTATGAAGTCATAAAAGGCTCGATGGATGATGTGTTTCTTAACCTTACAGGCCAGATGCTCTGTACACAGTGATAAACAGGAATGCTTAAGGAGGAATAGAAGGATGAAAAAAGATATGAAAATGTACTTTGGATTTACACGCAGAAATCTTCTTATATTTTTAAAGGACAGGCAGTCGGTGGTCTTCTCACTTATGACATCAATAATAGTGTTTGTACTGTACCTGCTCTTCTTAAAGGGGACGTTTACGGATGCTATAGACGGTTCGCTAAGTTCGGTCCCGATGATCGCAGGCCTTGTAAGTGCTGATGATATCGATATGTACGCAAACCTCACATTGCTTACAGGTATCCTGGGTTCTGCAATGATCACGGTTCCCTTCAACTGCCTTATGACGATAGTACGTGACAGGGAGAATAAGGTTGACAGGGACATACTTGCAACTCCGATAAAAAGATGGCAGATAATCCTTTCCTACTTCAGCGCATCCACAGTATCGGCAGTACTTATGACCGGTGTTATACTGACCATAGGGCTTATCGTTTTAAGCAGGATGGGAGATATGTATTTAAGCTTTGGTGATATTGCAGCGGCATACGGGGTTACCGCACTGGGTTCGATCTCAGCAACGGCTCTTTTCATGATCGTCGTACTGTTTTTCAAGTCATCATCTGCCAGCGGAGCATTCTTCGGAATCCTTTCTGCAGCATCCGGCTTTGTTATCGGAGCATATATACCGATATCCCAGTTTTCGGACGGGGTACAGACTCTGTGCAATATCTTCCCCGGAAGCCATGCAACTATCCTTATGAGGAATGTGCTGTTAAACGGCATACTGGAGCATATGAACAGCAATATCGTCATTGATAAGGGGATGTTTGTGGAATCCATAAAGGATATATTCGTATTCAGGGCGAATATGTTCGGCAATCAGGTGGGTATTTCAGGCATGCTTATATATACGGTTCTGTTCTTTGCAGTAAGCATCATAGTGATGATCGCTGCATTCAATAAGTCGATGGCTGAGTGAGGCCTGAATCACGCCGGTAATATAAAATAACGCTACAAAACAGGAGGTTTATGTGTTAAATTAGGCTTTAGACGTACTTTTGAAATAAGGTTTAGGTGGCTTAGCATAGTCACCCGGAGGATATATGAATTTCAAACTACATTCGGAATATCAACCTACCGGCGACCAGCCACAGGCAATAAAGGAACTTGTAGAGGGTTTCAAAGCGGGCAACCAATTTGAAACCCTGCTTGGCGTTACGGGGTCGGGTAAGACCTTTACGATGGCCAATGTAATAGCTGCGCTTAACAAGCCTACACTGATCATAAGTCATAACAAAACACTCGCAGGGCAATTGTATGGTGAGATGAAAGAGTTCTTCCCCGATAACGCGGTGGAGTACTTTGTATCCTACTACATTTCTTATAGAACACCACAATATCTCGTGGTATAAATCCAAAGAAAAATCTATATATTGTACCGTGAAGGCATTATATGGACAATATAGACTATATGGACAGGGTGCTACAGGTGACCCAATTGTCCGTGTGACTCAAT
>JAILCT010000146.1 GCA_024690425.1 Lachnospiraceae bacterium
TAACTATTCTGTTAAACGCGTATTTGGTCACCATCATCAGTATGATATAGGCCGCTATGCCGCCAATGATGATATACATCTGACCATATTTAGTGCCTGCCGTTTCCGGTGTCGGCATCAGGCTGAACAATATCCCTGCTATACCAAGGATGGCCGTTATAAGGAGTAAAACTCCATTAAGCCCGCCCAGACGATCTGCTTCGATATTTGGCTTAAAGCCCCGGTACCACCAGATCATATAGAATAGGCAGCAGACGATCAGCAGACTCTGTCCGGTTATTATATGACGCATTTATTTTTTCCTCTTATCAGTTTATGCATCCTTGTGCAGTCAAAATTGCCGCTTTTTATTAATGATCCATCAATGCTGACATAACCGAGCTTTTCGTAAAAGGATACAACTTCAACTCTGCTGTCTATGATAATTTCGTCATACCCAAGCTCTTTAATCCATTTTTCGGCTTCATCTACAACTTTTCTTCCAATACTCTTTCCGCGGTATTCAGGCAATACCACAACACGTCCAAGTATCACCTCTGTTGAACTTATCTCATAAAACCTGCATGTTGCGATCGGATATCCGTCATCGAGCAGGACTATGTAGCGTGTTCCATCAGTATCATGCTCATCAAATTCTTCCCGGAGTGATATGTGATGTTGCCTGTTCATTCCCTGAATGCGGACGGAATAAGCCCCGGCTCGCTGCCATTATATAATCGGGATGTCCATGCGTGTTAATGACTATAAGCGGTTTATCCGTTATATTCTTTACAGCCGCTCCTATATCGGTATAACTTATCATGGTATCGATAACGCAGGCTTTGTTTTCACCTATGACAACAAACCCGGTTGCTTCATGAGCCTCATCAAGCAGATAGACTCCCGGCCTTATTTCACTGATATACATTTCTTTTTCTTCGTACATACGATTTTACCCCTATGAAAATTCATACCTCTTTACTTCATGTATCGGCTTTTATACCCAGCGCCAATAATTTCCTGCCGGTCTCTCCGGCCTTTCAATGGTTACAGCGACCTACTCCACCCACTCGTATATGCCGTCCTCAAGTTCTATAAGGACACCGTTATATACCGGAGGAATGACATTTGCAAGCCTTTGAGAACTCATCCCCAATTTGCGGACATCCAGTTCATCATCCGTTGTTTTAGGACCGATCTTATTTGAGTAATCGGAATTTCCTACAGTCCGTATATACTCCTTTTTTCCGCCCCAAACATCTATCCACAGAAATGTGATATCAAAATAAAAGTCATAGTCTTTGGTATGATACTGAGCCTCTTCTTTGCTCAGGTCGCGAAGATCCTTCAGAAAATCATTGATGTTCACGATATCCTTTTCGCTAAGCCAATTGTATGCGGCTATTGTGAACGAATCTATACATGGCATATCGGGATCGGACTGTGCACTTGCCTTAAAACCGTGATCTTCCATGATCTGTTCAATCCTGTCACGGTAGAACGCATAAACCTTATCGTGATAATCATTATGGTAACGGTAATCCCCCGTATAACCGAAATCAGAGCCGTCTATGTTGACCGTGCCTACATGAAGGTTTACCTCAAACTCAAGATCCCTTACATTGGATGCGAAGATATAAGTTTCATCATCGACTTTTTCAACAAGCCTGATATCCTCGTCAACAATCTCAAGGACTTTTTCTGTTACTTCCGCTTCCTTCGGCGGCTTTGGCTTGCTTAAATGACATCCGCTAATACACATCATGATCAAAATAAGCAGAAACCCAGAAAGGATCTTCTTGTTTAATCTGTTATTCATAGATATCTTCTCTCATTTATTTACGCCTACATTGCGGACAGGATTTTACCTATACTATCGTGGAATACAAGGTCTGCCCTGCCCTCAAGCTTTGTTTTTCCTTTATTTATGATGATAAGATGCGGCCCGTGAAATAAGTGAGCAAGCTGGGCGGCAGAGCCCACTTCCAGAGATGTACCGCCTATTATAAGACAATCGGCACGGTTCATCATCGTAATTGCATTCTGATATGCTTCTTCGGGGAGAAATTCCCCATAGAGCGTTACATCCGGACGAACCGGTTTCCCACACTTTTCACATGTCGGAATCTTATCTTTACTATCAAAGATGTAGTTTTCATCATATTCCGTACCACATGATATGCAATGATTTTTCCATATGGTACCGTGTATTTCCTGAACATTTTTACTTCCGGCTTTTTGGTGGAGGCCGTCAATGTTCTGGGTTACCACACCAACCAACTGTCCCTTCTTTTCCATTTCAGCCAACTTATAATGTGCAGGATTTGGCTCTACAGCTCTGGCATCAAGGTTGCTCCTGTAATAGTCAAAGAATACCTCAGGTTTATGCTTGAGACAGTCGTAACTAAGGAGATACTCCGGTTTATATCCCGAAAATTTCTTGTTTTTTTGGTGATATAGGCCGTTCTTGCTTCTGAAATCCGGTATACCGCTCTCTGTTGACACTCCTGCCCCGCCAAGAAACACAATATATCCGGAAGAATCAAGTATATCGGCAAATTTATTCAGTTTTTGGTCATCTGATAATTGACTCATTGATTTTTCGGTTCCTGTTCTCTTTTTGGCATATATTGGACTGCTATGCGGTTTTCAGGTTTTGTATCTGTCAGGTACAAAACCGTCAAAAACAGCCATTCAAGGGGTTTCATTAAAACATATACTATATCAGCGGCTGTCTTGGTCTTTATATGCCTGGCAATCGGATATCCATGGGTATCATAGAAGTCTCTTATCGCTCTGTGTATTTTGGGAGTCTTTTCTTCAAGGATCTGTTCAAACGCATTTGCGATAAGCAGCTGTCTGTTAACTACGATCCTGTGTCCATGCCGCTCTCCCATCCTTATAGGTTTTACAACCCTGTCATGCCCGCCGGCAGCAACAGTACACAGATAATGCTCATCGTACTGTACATTTGGAGGGGCTTGCATCTTTGAGAGATTCCACTGCGCGGTTTCTGTCCATGCCCTTATCACACGATCGGGATATTGCCCAAACAAAGACAAAATGCCAAGAATAATGCCCAAGAGCGGGATCATGGCTATTATTGCTGCGACCGGCCATGAAAATGAATTTTCAAGGATCCCGTTAAGATCCGCCATAAAACCTTCTTTACTGTATATATCTGTCTGATGCTCTTCTTCCCGGTTCCATTCATATATCTTTCTTAAAATAAGCCTTGCTGCCATGCTTATACAGCAGAAAGGAAGTTCCATCAAAGGGGCTAACTCTAATAGGGGAATCCTGTTTGAGGAAAATGCAAGACCCTCAAAGGGTGTGACCTTGAATATCTGGACCATGAACACCAGTATTTCAATTATCCCGATGTACATCGCTCCCATACATAAAACCGTTATAAGCGGCGGGGTGTTTGACATTTTCCTTGTAAGAAGCACGATATATCCTATAATACCAATGGCAAGCAGTGTTATGACCGTTGGCAGGGCTCCTGTCCATATTGGCTGATGTACCTCCCGGTTGTGCAGCTGTTCGCTCCAAACAGCGCCCCACTGCAGATCCAAAGATGCTGATAGTATTGCAGAATAAAACATCGTTAATATGGTACCGATGATAACGGTAACAAGGTCCATTATGCCAAACAGTTTTGCTTCATAAGTACCGGGAAGAAGCTTCTCAGGAAATCTGACAGCCCGGACCAGTGCAACGATGTTGATAATTAAGAGCACGACCGGATATGCAAGGCACATGCATATTATCCCTATATACAGAGCATCCCTTGGGTTGGCCAAACTGACCAAACAGCCAATTATCAGGGACACTACTGCCAGTCCGAAGATAAACGTCAAAATCAGCCTTTTTTTGTTTTTAAAGAAACTCATATCTCTTAACTTCATAGTTTCCTATCCCAAATGAAGAGTATTTAACCCTGTGGATTCATTTCGTTCCTCCTTAACTATGGATTCTCCTTTTAATTACTTAATTTTACCATAAACCGGCTTCAATACCAGCATATCTTTCCCTAAGGGACGGGGACGCATATGTGTTTCAAACAGTTCACAAATGTTTCACAGATAATTAGCACTCACCTCTTGACAGTGCTAACAATCGGTGCTATAACGAAGTCAGAACAAAGGAACAGAGAAGATTCCAAACAGGATCCAAACGCTCCTTCCCTTGCTCATGAAACTTATCAACATAGTTTTTTGAGAAGGAGGAATGACCTATGTTATTACCAAGTATTTTTGGAGAAAGTTTGTTGGATGATTGGATGGACTTTGGAAATGTTGAGCGTAAGCTCTACGGCCGCCATGCCGCAAATGTCATGAAGACGGATGTGCATGAGCACGATGAAGGCTACGAACTTGACATTGACCTCCCGGGCTTCAAGAAAGATGAGATCAAGTTATCACTTGACAATGGATATCTTTCAGTTAGCGCAGCAAAGAGTCTTGATAAAGACAAAAAGAACATCAAAGGCAAAATCATACGTCAGGAAAGATTTGCCGGTTCGATGCAGAGAAGCTTTTATGTTGGTGATACTCTAACTGAAACAGACATCAAGGCCAAATTTGAGGACGGCGTGCTTAAGTTAAGTATTCCTAAGAAAGAGCCCGAAAAACTCCCGGAGGCTAAAACAATAGCTATAGAAGGATAACGATATCTGACGATACGATAAGAGCCCTGTTCAATTAAACAGGGCTCTTGTTCTTAAGCTTATATCCTGCCGAACAACAGGAAAATACTGTAAATCCCCATGCTATCCAATAATAGACGGCATTTCCTCACTTATACTGTTTAACAAACTGAACTGCGGCAGCAACATCACTCTCGTTAGGTCTGCCCTTATGGATGCCTTTGAACTCACCCTTGCAGTGAAATTCCCTTTCATCCATGGCAATACCGGCCTTATCAGCTACTTCTTTTACCTTTTTATAGGTTGAATTTAACATTGCTGCAGAGTTCTTGGTGTTTCCGGTTTTCGTATAATATCTGACGGCATATGTCATAACGATCCCTCCTTACAGTAATGCCTTAACACATTCCTCAACCTTACCCATATCAGCGGTAGGTTCAAAACGTGCTGCAACATTTCCCTCTCGATCGATCACAAATTTTGTAAAATTCCACTTGATGTCCGGCTTGGATGCCCAATCAGGGTCAGCGGCATTGAACATGTTTTCAAGCACACCCTTTAACTCGTGATCTTCAAATCCTTCAAATCCTTTTTGAGCCTTCAGATAGGTGTACAGAGGCAGCTCATTCTCTCCGTTGACATCAGACTTTTTCATCTGGGGAAATGTCGTATTATAGTGAAGCGTACAGAATTCATGAATCTCTTCATCACTTCCGGGTGCCTGCGCCCCAAACTGGTTGCAGGGAATGTCCAGTATCTCCAAACCTTTACCATGATATTCCTTATACATCTTCTCTATAGGTTCATATTGCGGTGTGAATCCGCAGCCGGTAGCCGTGTTAACTATAAGGATCACCTTACCCTTATAATCGGCAAGGCTTAATTTCTCTCCGTTTCCTGTAAGTACTTCATGAACTTTACGGTCAGTTCATCCACAATACAGAATCATCTATATCCTCAACCTTGGCAAAGCCTGTAAAGCCCATTATATACCTAAGCTCACTGCTTACCTTGCTTATAAACTCACAGACACCGGATACTCCATCCTTCTCAAGGCTCGGCAGCATCGACCTTCCGACAGCCGCCGCATCCGCACCGAGCGCCAGCGCCTTAAATACATCCGCCCCGCTTGATATACCGCAGTCCACGATTATCTCAACATCCTTATCCGCAAGGGCTTCCTTTATATCGGGAAGGATCATTACGGGCGGTACGGCATAAGGAAGCCGTCCGTGATGGTGGCTCACGATTATGGCCTTAACCCCGGCCTCCGCACATTTGACCGCATCCTGAACGCTTAATACACCCTTTACAACAAAGGGAAGATCATAAGACTGAACGTATGAAGAGATCATGTCCATGGTCTGGGCAGCCATCTTCTCTCCTACTACCACATCGTACCCTTCCGGTCCAAAGATATGATCTATATCCATGCCTATTGCGAATGCCCCGCATTCTTTGGCAAAAGCCATCTGATCCCTGACTTTGCCGTTATCGGCATAGGGTTTTACGATCCTTACGGTTTTTGCCCCGGTATCTGCGATCTTTTTGAACATATCATTTTCCATCATCCCGCAGAAATTAAGGATATTAAGATCCTTGGCGGCTACCGAATACTCTTCAAGCCCGGTAAGTTCACGGCCTGCATAATTACCCAGATGCGAAAAGGCAGGCGTCATTACCGGCATGCTGAATTCCTCACCCAGAAAGCGGCATTTAAGATCGGCTTCGACCGAATCTATCAGTCTTTCCTCGATAAGTATGGAATCCAGAAACTGCTCGTTTATTATATTTGCATCAGACAGTCTTGTATAAGCCATGTAATACCTCCTTAAGATAACCGGTGTATTTTATATACTCTTCATCGGTATTTAAATGCTCCAGTATGACCGGCATGTCTTCGTCCGTTTCGTGTGCTTTCGAAGCATAGTACCGCAGCGGCAGTTCACCCTTCCCCGGAGCACACTCTTCAAGCTGGAAGGTGTATTCTTCCTTAAGATGGATATCCTTAATATGGCAGCTCCTTATCCTGTCGCCGAAAAGATCAAAGCATTCATCTATGAATTCTTCCATATGGAAATACCTGTAGGCCGAATTGATCATGTTTACTATGTCAAGGTGGACCGCAAACCTGTCCCTGTCAACAGCTTCGATCAGCTTAAGATATTCTCCGGGTCCCGTAGGTATCATCCAGGGCATGGGCTCCAGTGTAAAGTATGTATTCTTAATATCTGCACGGTCTATGACTTCCCGTACCATCTTTACCGTCTCTGTAAATGTGTCCTTTGAGAAATTCTCCTTATAATGACCATCCCAGCGGGCCCCCTTTGCGCCGGCCACATTTACGGCACATCTTGCACCGATGTAGTCAGCCAGCCTTAACTGTTCCACGCTGTAATCCAGGTTTTTCTTCTTTTCATCCGGATCCATGGAGATAGCATTGCACCATATGCCTACTTCCGCAATAAGCAGATCGTTTTCATCGGCGGCTTTTTTATATTTGTCTATCTTTTCCCTGTCTTCCCTGCTCGAAACGGGAAAAACCACCGCACTTAAGCCCAGAACTTTCTGCTGTTTCGCCCATTCTTCCGCTGTTTTGTGGCTGATGGGCGATGATGTACCCAGTCTCATTATAACCTCCTCCCAAAATACAAAACCTTCTCCTGTATATCTTGGCATAAACGTCTTTATTCAGACTATCAGCTTTTTTTCCTATAAACTTCTTATTTCTTTACGATTGATATATCATTTTTTGCGGGATTGTACTATACTGCTTAAATCGTCCATTGTCCGGGACAGTTTTCGCGGACGGAAACATTAAAAATATACGTTAAAATAATAAGACAGGAGTAAACACATCAATGGTAGGTAGTTTCTATTAAGTTTAGAAACTGCCTATTTTTTATATATATTTAAAAAAAACACTTGACAAAAGTCCGAAAAAATGCGGCGCTTCGCGCCTATTGATTAATAAGTGATTCCGGCTTGCCGGAAAATAAAATTAATCGGAGGGCGCTTTTATGATCCAGAATACTACTCAAATAAAGGATTCTTTCTTTGAATGTTTGAATTCCTTGTCAGAAACACCTTGGCTTTTTACCAACCGCGAGAATGATTTCACCAGAAAACGGAAAATATCATTTTCAGATGCCATCCTATCTACCATATGTATGCAACGGTCTTCATCAAATTGCGAGATTCTGAAATACTTTGATTTCTGTTCTAATGCTCCTACTCATTCTGCGCTGATTCAACAGCGAAAAAAGCTCAGTTCACTTGCATTCGAAGAGCTTCTTTATCGTTTTACAGATTCTCTTTCTCCTGATCTTACCCTAAAAGGATATAGGCTCTTTGCAGTCGATGGTTCTGACATTTATATCCCAAGAAATCCGAAGGATCCTGAAACTTATCGCATTTCAGATAAATATGGGAAAGGGTTCAACATGCTGCACCTAAACGCAGCATATGACCTCATGTCAAATCTTTACACAGATATAATCATCCAGCCATTCAATTATATCAACGAATATATGGCTTTGTGTGATATGATCGATCATTTTGCCAAGACCCATCCAACAGAAAAAGCCATATTTATAGCTGATCGCGGGTTTACCTCTTTCAATGTTTTTGCACATGCTATCGAAAACAATGTAGCCTTCCTGATACGCGCCAGAGATCCATATTCACGAAGCCTTTTAGGAACTGTAGACCTCCCCGATGATTCCGAGTTTGATGTCACATATGAAAGGTGGCTCTCCAGAAGGAATACAAATGACATAAAGGCTCATCCTGAAATTTATAAGTCTATTTCAAATCGTCCATTTGATTATCTCAAGCCCAAAGACAAAGATTATTACCACATTTGTTTTCGGATCATCAAGCTGACCCTTCCAAATGGAACAGATGAATATCTCTTTACAAATCTGAAAGAAGATGATTTTTCCATAGACGAGATCCGTGATCTATATGACAGACGGTGGGGCATCGAAACTTCTTTTCGCGATATTAAATATGCTGCCGGAATGCTCTTCTTCCACAGCCGCAATAAGCAACTGGTGTTGCAAGAGATATATGCAAAACTGATACTGTATAATTTCAGCGAGGCTATAACACGTAGTATCGTTCTTCAAAAAAGGAACAGGAAATATGCATACAACATAAACTTTACCCTTGCGATATCATTATGTGTTGAATCTCTGCTGCGTTACAAACATGGCAAACCTTTAAGAGAATTAAATAAACTACTTGAACGCAACTTGATTCCTGTCCGTCCAGGCAGGAGCAGTCCTCGCTATATCAGAGCGAG
>JAILCT010000193.1 GCA_024690425.1 Lachnospiraceae bacterium
TAAGACTACACCCACGGGTAAGAAGAAAAAGACTTCTGAATCGGGGAACAGTAAGAAAAGAACAAATACGGCAAGCAGGAAAAAAGCTGCTTCTGTTAAAGATGGTGAAAAACCTGCAGCTAAGAAACCGGCAAGGCGGAAGGGAGCGGATAAAACCGAAGGGCCACAGGAAGTAAAGGATATTCCGGCTAAGACAGGAAAAGCAAAAAAAACAGGCCCTTCCGAGTTCAGAAAGAAGTCGGCCGACTGGAAGGATAAGAAGACAATTGAAAAGACCGCTAAGACAGTAAGCTTTACTGAGAGAAAAAAGCAGCTGGCCGAACGGATAAAAAAAGTCACACCTATACAGTGGGGAATAGCTGCAATGGGAGTGATAATCTTCATAACAGGGATAATGACAACCGCTGCCTATGCCAACTACCAGGGTGAGGAGAATAAGGCCCTTGCCCTTAAGAGTCTCGGACGATACACGGAGGATGAGAGTTATTCGGCTGTTGCACAGGAGGTAACGGAGGAGATGATACCCGAAGCGTCCCAGGAGCCCGAACCCGAACAGGCAAGGGCATTGTCCCTGGAGATGTCTTCTGTTGAGAAGGATCTTAAGATAAAGCTTGTGGATGATGAGGATTCACTTGTTAAGGATGTAAGCTGGAGTGTTACCGTTTCCGAAGATAAGGGAGATGATTCGGTATCTGATGATGGAGAAGTCTATGAGGATGATGATATGGATGGAACCATCTACATCGAGAATATTGCGGCAGGCGATTATTCGGTTACTCTCAATCCAAGCGATTCGCTGGCAGATTATATCCTTCCCAAGGAGAAGCAGCTTGTATCCGTTAAAGCTTCGATAGAATATAAGGTTATCGCCAATATAAAGGACGAGATAAAATCCGAGAAGGAAGTCAATGTAGCACTTGAGGATCCAAACGGAAACCAGGCTGCAGATGTTGAAGTGGCGGCTCCTGCAAACACCGACACAGTGGAGTGGTTTGAATCCACCAAGGAAGCAAACGGCGACGAATATGTTGAAGCCACTCCGGATCTGAGCAAGACAGCGGCATCAGCAAAGAAGGATACCGGTTTTCTTGCGGCGCTCAGGCAGCTTGGTGCAGGAACGAAGTATACAGGGATCAGAAAGACAACTCTCGGGTTTACCCTTCCGGCAGGATATCTTGTAGCAACCGGGGAGGGACAGGATACCACATCGATAGTAAACTCGGAGGTTTCGGATAATAATCAGGAGAATATCCAGGAAAATACTAATCCAAACAATACTAATCAAAACAATAATACCGACATAACCGTTACCGAGCCTGAACAAAATATAGTCACGGATGATGTGGTGGTAGAGCCGACGAGCGCCCCTTCGCAGCCTGCGGAAGAGGCATCCCTGTCTATATCTGGATCGAGTACGGTGGCTGTTGGATCAAGTGTCAATATAACTGCGACATATAAACCGGATAATTCCACTGTTACGTGGAGTGTAAGTGACAGCTCGATAGCATCTCTTACGGATAACGGAAGTACCTGTCAGGTAACAGGCGTAAAGGCAGGTGAAGTAACCCTTACGATTTCCTGCTCCAATGGCAAGGAAACGACGATGAAGATCACCGTTACCGAAAAGGAAGCACAGTACAGTGATGATGCAAAACTGTATGATGCAAGCAAGAACGCTCTGTATGTTAAGGACGGAGATGAATACAGACTTGCAACATATGGGGATTACAGAAGCGGCAAGTATTCAACCTATTATAGAAAGCAGGAGAGTTTCCTGTATACGGGCTGGCAGGATATAGACGGCCATACTTACTATTATCTGGGCGATCATACATATGTTACCGGTGAACAGATAATTCAGGGTATCAAGTATAATTTCGGTTCTGACGGAACATTATCCAAGGGTTCGGGAACCCTGGGAATAGATGTATCAAAGTATCAGCCGAGTATAAACTGGGCATCGGTTAAGGCCTCAGGAGTAAGCTACGTTATCATAAGATGCGGCTATAGGGGAGCAAGTACCGGCGTACTTATCCAGGACCCTTACTTTACATCGCATATAAAGGGGGCCAAGGCAGCAGGCCTTAAGGTCGGAGTGTATTTCTTCACAACCGCCCTTAATGAGACGGAGGCCGTTGAAGAGGCCAGTATGTGCGCGGCCCTGTGCTCGGGATATGGGATCAACTATCCCATATTCATGGACTGTGAGTCTTCATCACGTCCGGGATATAATGAGCTGTCATCCTCCGAGCGTACTGCGATAATCAAGGCATTCTGCAATACCATTAAATCGGCCGGATATACACCGGGTGTTTATGCCAACAAGACCTGGCTGTCAAGCAAGATGAATACATCATCTTTATCAGGTGCCAAGATATGGCTTGCCCAGTACAATCCGGCAGGTCCCACGTACTCAGGCCGCTACGACCTGTGGCAGTACACCAGCAAGGGCCATGTTGACGGAATAAGCGGCAACGTGGATATGAACCAAAGCTACCTCGGGTATTAATATCGAAAGAAAATATAAATCAGGGGAATCAATCATGAGCAAGATTAAAGTAGAAACAACTCCTATCGAAGGTCTTAAGGTCATCACCCCCACCGTTTTCGGTGATGAGAGAGGCTACTTTATGGAGACCTACAACTACAATGACTTTAAGGAGGCCGGGATAGATCTCGAATTTGTCCAGGACAACCAGTCGGCTTCTAAAAAGGGAGTCCTTCGAGGCCTTCACTTTCAGAAGGAATTCCCGCAGGATAAGCTTGTGAGAGTGATAAAGGGCGAGGTATTTGATGTTGTTGTAGACATAAGGGAGGGCTCGAAGACCTACGGCAAGTGGTTTGGTGTAAGGCTTTCGGAAGAGAATAAGAAAATGTTCTTCATACCCAAGAACTTCGCCCATGGCTTTCTGGTCCTGTCAGACCATGCCGAGTTCGTATATAAGTGTACCGATTTCTATCATCCCGGAGATGAGGGAGGGATAATGTGGAACGATCCCGATATCGGAATAGACTGGCCGATCGAAGAAGGATTGGAACTTACGATATCCGATAAGGATAAAAAATGGGGTGGAATCAAGGAGCTTGGAAAGGGCAATAGGAACTGATGTCCAGAAAGAAGAAGCTGATCACAATAGTATCGGCAGCAGTGCTCTGCTTTAACCTGTATATTATTTTGCATCATAACCCGCTTGATGACAGAACACAGGAAATAATCAAAAAGATCGTTTCCTGTGTCATTCTTGACGGGTTTTATTTAATTTTTGTCAAGCTCTATGACAGGATAGTGGTCCTGCCTGTGGAACTATACCAGAACAGGAAGCTGATATGGAAGCTTGCCAAGAATGACTTTAAGACAAAATATGCGGGCTCATATTTCGGGATCTTCTGGGGTTTTGTCCCGCCGGTGATCACGGTGCTGCTATACTGGTTTGTTTTCGGTGTTGTAATGCCCGGAAGAGCGACGAATATAAAAGGAGATATGGAGATACCATATATCCTCTGGCTCATAGCCGGCATTGTTCCCTGGTTCTATTTTTCGGAAGCTCTTTCAAGCGGCACCAATGCTTTGCTTGAGTATAATTATCTTGTGAAAAAGGTTGTGTTCAAGATAAGCATCCTTCCGATCATTAAGATAGTATCGGCTCTTTTTGTCCATCTGTTTTTTGTGGTATTTACGCTCATACTGCTTGCATGTTACGGATATTACCCCGACCTGTATACACTGCAGCTTATCTACTATTCGTTCTGTATGTTTATGTTTGTACTGGGACTGTCATATATTACATGTTCCCTTATCGTCTTCTTCAGGGATCTGGGGCAGATGATATCCATTGCTTTGCAGGTGGGTATCTGGGCCACACCCATACTGTGGAACCTGCATCTTCTTGATAACAAGCCGGTGATACGCTTTATCATAAAGCTTAATCCCATGACATATGTGGTTGAGGGCTACAGGTCTGCGATATTTGACAAGATGGGATTCTATGAGACTTTCTACTCAACCGCATATTTCTGGATACTGACCGCGATAACCTTCGGAGTCGGAGCACTTGTATTTAAACGTTTGAAGATTCACTTCGCAGATGTTTTATAAATATAATTATGAAAGAAAATACAGCAATTTCAGTAGAACACCTTACAAAAGTATATAAATTATATGACAGGAACAGGGACCGCTTAAAGGAAGCCCTTCACCTTCCGGGCAGGATCAATTCCAGGGAGCATTATGCCCTTGACGATGTAAGTATTCAGGTCCATACCGGTGAGACCGTGGGGATAATAGGTACCAACGGATCCGGTAAGTCCACAATACTTAAGATCATCACGGGGGTTTTAAATCCCACTGCGGGAGAGGTAAAGATAAATGGAAGGATATCTGCCCTTCTTGAACTGGGTGCCGGCTTTAACATGGAATTTACCGGTATTGAGAATATTTATCTTAACGGAACCATGATCGGCTTTTCGGAAGAAGAGATAGATGCAAGACTTCAGGATATACTTGACTTTGCCGATATAGGTGACTTCGTTTATCAGAAGGTTAAGACCTATTCATCGGGTATGTTCGTCAGGCTGGCATTTGCGGTCGCGATCAACATAGATCCCGAGATACTGATAGTTGATGAGGCACTGTCTGTCGGGGATGTGTTCTTCCAGAACAAGTGCTACCGCAAGTTTGAAGAGTTCAAAAAGCAGGGGAAGACCATACTGTTCGTAAGCCATGACCTGTCATCGATAAGCAAGTACTGTGACAGGGTGGTGCTGCTTGAGAGGGGCAAAAAGATCGGGGACGGTCAGCCCAAGGAAATAATAGATATGTACAAGAAGGTCCTGGTGGGCCAGCTTGATCTGAAAACAGATACGGCAAAGAGCAGTGACCTGAATAAGGGCAGTAAATGGAAGGACAGGATGCAGCTTAACCCCAACAAGGATGAATACGGGAGCGGGCTTGCCGAATTCGAGGATTTCTGCGCTTATGACAATGCAGGAGAGATAACCAATACGATAATAAAGGGTGAGGAGTTTACCGTAAAGGTAAAGGTCAGGTTCTTTGATACCATACAGGACCCCATTATAGCTCTGTCCTTTAAGAACATGCAGGGTACCGAGATCACCGGTACCAATACCATGTTTGAGAAGATAACCACAGGTACGAAGCACAAGGGGGATGTACTTATCGTTACATTTACCCAGGACATGAGCCTTCAGGGAGGAGAATACCTGATATCCCTTGGATGCGTCGGATACAGGGAAGGAGAATTTACTGTTTATCACAGGCTTTATGATGTGTTTAACCTGACGGTGATCTCTTCAAAGAACACTACGGGATTTTACGATATGGATTCGATAGTTACGGTGAGAAACGAGGATGAAGACAAACAGGGATAAAATGGAAGCCATCGGAAACGTGGTGCTTAATCTGAATTATTACGGAGGCGTAGATCTCTACAGTGAGGGCGCAGGCGAGGATATGCTCCTTGATATTGTAAATGAGTATGCGGAATCGGAATACCCGGCTGTCATACAGAATACAAGATCATGGTCTGTCATGTACCATCTGTCCCAGGAGAGAGAAAATATATGCTCTTTCCTTCCCATAAAGAAGACGGACAGGGTCCTTGAAATAGGTGCCGGCTGCGGAGCGGTCACCGGGTGTCTGTCAAGGCTTGCCGGCCATGTCACCTGCATTGAACTGAGTAAAAAGAGAAGCACGATAAATGCCGTAAGGCACAGGCTTCTTGACAATATAGACATAATAGTGGGCAATTTCGAGGATGTCGAACAGGATATAGAAGAGAAATATGACTACATAACCCTTATCGGTGTTCTTGAATATGCGGCAAGTTATATAAATAGTAAAGACCCGTATCATGATATCTTAAGGAGGGTAAAGTCTCACCTTAAAGAGGATGGCTGCCTTGTGATAGCCATTGAGAACCAGCTGGGACTCAAATATTTTGCAGGCTGCAGGGAGGACCATACAGGCTGTTTCTATGATGGTATAGAAGGATACAGGGAAACGGAGGGTGTAAGGACATTTTCAAAAAAGGGACTTGAGAACCTTCTGAAAGAATCGGGATACTCGGGGATGTTCTATTATCCATATCCTGACTACAAACTGCCGAATACGATCTATTCGGATAACTGGCTTCCAAAAGAGGGCGAACTTGACCAGAACCTTCGTAATTTCGATGCGGACAGGCTGCTGACTTTTGATGAAAGCAGGGTATTTGATACCCTGATAAGGAACGGGTCATTTCCGGAATTCTCCAATTCATTTCTGGTGATCGCCCGCAGGGAAGAAGCCGGGACACTGAAGAAACTTCCAATCTATGCCAAATATTCAGGTGAGAGGACCAGAGATTTAAGGACAGTGACGGTCATCTCACAGGACGAGAAAGGCAGCAGGGAAGTAAGCAAGAGAGCCTTAAGTCCTGAAGCCAATGCCCATGTTGACGGGATATATATTAACTATCTGGCTCTTGCCAGGGAATACGAGAATACCGGTGCATGTCCCAATGTATGCAAAAGAAGCGGATATACCACAGGCCAGGTGCCGGTAAGCGGTGAAGAAACAAACGAAACGGATGCGGTATAT
>JAILCT010000206.1 GCA_024690425.1 Lachnospiraceae bacterium
GAAACATCTGCAGTTGTATCACGACGATGGAAATCGCGAAAAGTACAGCACATATAATGCTTATCGCACGAACAAACGCCGAAGCGTGAACCATACATATAAGAAGAAGTACTACCAGCAAAACGCCGCATATCTCGCATATCTTAGTCAGTCCGCGAAACTCGGATCTTGACAGCCTGTGCATTTTCACAGGTGCGGTAAGTATCGTATAAGCCGTTCTCTTAAGGTTCCTCTTAAACCTTCTTCTGCGCCTTGCCTTCTTCTGCTGTGCAGTCATATGAATAAATCCCTCCCCAATATTAACTGTTTACCCTCACAAACCCTTCGTATGCTTTCTTAAGCATATCCTCAATTTCACCTTCATCCATGTCAACACGCCGGCTGACCACGAGCGTTGCGACACCATGTGTGAACATCCATACCATCCGGAAGACTTCCTTCTTCATCTCATCATTAAGCTTCTCGGTCCCCGGAAGGTTCTCGAGCAGGCCCCCAATATCACCCTGCTGAAGAAATTCATGTATATCACCGGTATCATACTCGTCAATGTCCGCAATTAACTTAAACAGGTATTTCTCCTGCTTCGCCAGCTCAATATAGGCCATACCCATCGACAGGTATACGGGCTTACCCTTAACCCTGGCCTTCAGCATGTGGTCTGAAAACAGCTCGGCGCTCTTATAGAACAGGTCTTCCTTAAGCATCTCCATGTTCTCATAAGCGCGAAAGATAGGCTGTGTCGAACTGCCAAGACGCTGCGCAAGCTTTCTTGCGGTGACGTTCTCAAATCCGCTTTCCCGCGTCATCTCAAATGCTGCGTCGAGCACCATTACACGCGAGACTCTCTCTTTTGGAGGCATATTTTCCCCTTCTGTGACTGCCCGGTCCCTTCGCGGATCACTCCGTCCATCCGAACAGCTACTCTCCTCATTAAAGACTCCGGTTCCCTAGTCCGAAGTCATTCCCCTTGGCGCAAAAACGGTGATATGTATCACGGTTATGCATCCTCGTTATATAACGATGTTATTATATTATGTGAACTTTAGCCTTGTCAAGGGCTTTTGAACAATATTTTGTATATTTTTCTGATTTTTTTATTTTTTTTAACAATATCTATGTTGAATTATTCTGAAAATGTGTATAAACTTAAATACATGGAAAATCTGGAAGTGCTCACACTCTACAAGCTGATAATCTTATATATGCTGGATAAGGTCGATTATTCCATGACCAAGAGCCAGGTGTTTGACTTTATGCTGGATAAGAACTACACTGATTACTTCACCCTGCAGAAAGTCATGAACCAGCTGACCGATGATTCGCTCATAGAATCGAAGTTCGTAAGGAATGCTTCCCATCTCTCGATCACGGGCAAGGGCCGTGAGACCATAGGCCTTCTCAAGGGCGATATCTCCGAGTCGATAAGAAACGATATAGACAGTTATCTTGGCGATAATGACGTCCGCCTTCGCAACGAAGTGGCTATCACATCCGATTATTACAGGAACACTGACGGTGAATACGTGGCTGAGCTCCTTATAAGGGAGAAGAACAGCGAGCATATGAGCCTTAGGATCTCAATGCCCACAGAAGAAATGGCCTCCCAGATCTGCAACAACTGGAAGGCTCATAATCAGGAAATATACGCATATCTCATGGAAATGCTGCTATAGCAAATTGAGGACTTACCCTTTCAATTTACGCATATGTTCTTTTATCTTCACTTCATACCCGTTTCCGGTTGGTTTATAGAATTCCTTCCCATTTAATTCATAAGGCAGGTATTGTTGGTTTACATAATGATTAGGATAGTCATGTGCATACAGATATCCCTGTTCCCGTTCTTCTCCCGCCGAATCAGCATGCACATTCTGCAGGTGTCTCGGTATCGGGTATGTTTCTCCCTTTTCAACCATATCCATGGCTTCGTTTATGGCAAGGTAGGAAGCGTTGCTTTTGGGTGCGGTCGCAACGTAAACCGCCGCCTGGGACAGAAGGATTCTGGCTTCGGGCATTCCCACGCGCTCTACGGCAAGAGAAGCCGCCACGGCTACCTGAAGGGCCTGCGGATCGGCCATCCCCACATCTTCCGATGCACATATCATAATGCGTCTTGCGATAAACTTGATATCTTCCCCGGCAGAGAGCATTCTTGCAAGATAATACACCGCCGCATCGGGATCGGACCCCCGCATGGATTTTATAAAGGCCGAGATCGTGTCATAATGGTTATCCCCGGTCTTGTCATACTTTATCGCCCTTTTCTGTATGCATTCCTGCGCCACATCAAGGGTTATATGTATCTTACCATCCTGCGACCGGTCTGTCGTAAGTACTCCGATCTCTATGGCATTAAGGGCAGCCCTTGCATCCCCGTTAGCCATATCAGCCAGAAAATCAGCCGCATCATCATCTATCACGGCCCCGTATGATCCCATTCCCTTAGCTTCGTCATATATCGCCCGTCTTATAAGTTCCCCTATGTCTCCCTTCGAAAGAGGCTTAAGCTCAAATATAAGAGACCTTGACAAAAGAGCCCCGTTCACCTCAAAGTAGGGGTTCTCGGTCGTTGCCCCGATAAGGATTATGGTCCCGTCCTCGACAAAGGGAAGAAGGTAATCCTGCTGGCCCTTATTGAAGCGGTGAATCTCATCGATAAAGAGGATGGTCTTCTTATTATACATGCCAAGGTTATCCCTGGCCTTATCGGTCACGGCCTCCATGTCCTTCTTGCCCGCCACGGTCGCATTAAGCTGGGTAAACTCGGAGCCCGTCGTATTTGCAATGACCTTGGCAAGGGTGGTCTTGCCCGTACCGGGCGGCCCGTAGAAGATCATCGAACTTAACTTATCAGCCTTTATCGAGCGGTAAAGCAGCTTATCCCTGCCGATAATATGCTGCTGCCCCACAACCTCATCAAGTGTCGTGGGGCGAAGCCTTGCCGCCAGGGGCGATTCTTTTTCCTTATTCTGTTCGCTCATGTAAGTGAATAGATCCATTATAATCCTCTAATAAGTATCCTTAAGGCTCCTGATCACCAGCTGCTGTTCAAGCTCGTAGCCGTTCTGTATCTCAGGCGCACCATAGGCAAGATACCTTATATCAGCCTTCTTGAGCCTTACCGCCTTCTCCCTCTTTGACGTAAGATGGAAGAAGTTATCGGAAAAGACCGCATCGGCCTGTTTAAGATCAAGTTCCACAAAGGCAGCAAAGCCGCCGGACATCATCCTTATCACATATTCATCCGCAAGCTCTATGACAGAGTATGAGATGGATGACAAGTCAAGGGCCAGCCTCTTGTAGGGAACGAACACCTCTGTTTCTGTCTGGACTACATTGTCGTTCTCATCTATAAAGTTGGCTTCCATGAAGACACGGTTCTCAAGTCCCTCGATATAAGGTGTGTAGTCCATATCACATACCTTCACCGCCTCGAAAGGCTTGATCTCAACCTCGTATTCCACCTCATGAAGAAGCCTGAACTCGAAGGTCTGAAGGCTTATCTTAACGCGCCTTACTTCTATATCCTTGGTCTCATTCTCTATGTATACGCTTACCCTGCTGCCGTCACGCTCTATCGAACCGGCAACCGAAGCAAAGAAATTCTTAGCCATGTACTGAAGGGCCTTATGGCGGCCGAAGTAGTCGATACTTGACTGCGACGCAGCCGGCCAGCAGTCATTTAACTGGAAGAAAAGCGCCCCCATGCACTGTCCTCTGTTTCGACGCATATGCTCAACGGCTGACTTTACATACAGACCCTGCATTATCTGGGTTATATACAGGAGGCTGTCGAAATCCTTAGGGTAGAGGAAGTTCTGGGAGAGGTGCTGAAGAATCAATCCTCCCACGCCCTCTTCCTTAAGGTGGCTCTCCATGACTTCGGAGAAAATATTGCGGTCCGATTCCTTCGTAAAAGCAGTGATGGTCTTGGCCGAAGGATACGACGGGAAGCCAAACTGTGAGCAGAATCTCATATACCTGTCAAGCAGATCCTCACCGCCCTTATAATGACTGTCACCGTTGCTCTCATCAAGGGGATTATTGAACCCGCCGCCCGAGGACGGTGATGACGGCCAGTAGAATACACCCGGAGCATAAGTCGCAACCAGTGAAGGGATGATATCCTCAAACATCCTTACATAGTCACTCTTAAGTGGGCCGGGATGGCCTTCATACCTCGTCTCGTCAAGCCAGCCCGTCTCGATATCCGAGTTGCCGCAGATAAGACCCAGGCAGGCATGACTCCTTATCCTCTTAAGGTTATCGGTTACCTCGGCCTCGATATTGCGCCTGAAATCATCGTTAAGTTCATATACGTTATCGGCAAACATAAGGTCCTGCCACACGATAAGTCCATACTCGTCGCACAGATCATAGAAGGTGTCGGAAGGGTAATAGCCGCCGCCCCATACCCGGATGGTATTGAAGTGGCTGCGGACGCATGCCTTTAACAGGTAATCGATCTTCTCCTTGGTAATGAAAGGATAGATCGAATCCTCGGGCACATAACCGGCTCCCATCGCAAATATCTTAACCCCGTTCACCATAAGGGAAAATTCCCTTCCGTAGTGATCCGCATCCCGGCTTACCGTAATGGTACGCAGGCCGATCCTGTATGTCTTGCTGTCCCACTGGTTGCCATTAAGGTCAAGGGCATATACGCTCACCGTATAAAGCGGCTGGTCCCCAAACCCGTTGGGCCACCAGATCTTGGGGCTCTCTATCTCCATGTTGAGGGTACAGTGTCCGTCAACCATGGTCTCATTTATGGCAGAGATGGTTCCCTCGGGCGATATAAGCTCCGCCTGGATTATAAAGGGATCGTTGTGAAAAAGCTCCGCCTGCACATTTATCTCAAGGTTGACGGAATTTCTCTCATGATGCTGTATTATCTCGACCTCATCAAGCTTTAAATAGGAATGGCCGACAAGATCTATGCTCCTGAATATCCCGCAGTCCACAAGCTGGGGGGCAAAGTCCCAGCCCATCATGGTATGGGCCTTCCTTAAATACTGGTTCCCCTTGATACACCCCACAGGGATATAGTCGGATTTCTTATTAAGGCCCGCATGGATATTTTCCGTATAGTTAAGGGGAGAGTCAACCTCGATAGTGATCCTGTTGCCGACCGGACGCAGATAACCCGTGATATTAAAATAGTAGGTCCTGTGCATGTTCTCGGTCCTGCCGATAGGCATATCGTTTATGTATATCTTGGCCAGGGTATCGATGCCCTTACAGCATAAATAAATCCGCTCCTGGCTCATGAGTTCCGGAAGACAGTCGAATTCACGCGTGAAGTAAAAATCACCCGTAAAGATCTCTCTTGTGGGATACTCATTAAGTCCGTAGAACGGATCCTGAAGCCTGTGCTGCACGAGCAGGGCAGACAAAACGGAACCGGGAACCTTACCTTCGATGTAAGCTTCCGATCCCTTCTCGTTGATTAACCACGTACCGTTTAGTGTCTGATAGATCATTCCCCTTATTTCCCCTCTATCTATCGTCCCCGGACCCCTCCGAAGACTTACACGGCTCTTATTGACCCCTCCAGTCAATCCCTTTAAGATGCCGCATTTCTCTCTACATTCTAAATATATATGAAGAAAAGATTATTTTCAACTACTACATCTGCTACCTGTCACGGCATAAACAACAAGTGCTATGATTGGGTCAAAAATTGTTACGGAAAGGTTAACGATACGTGTGTTATTTTACTCTTCTATGTGTTCAATCCCCTGGCTTAAGATGGATATTATGTGTCCATCCGAAAGGGAATAATAAATGGTCTTGCCATCCCTCCTGTTCTTTACAAGCTTGGCCTGCTTAAGTACCCTGAGCTGATGGGAAATGGCCGACTGCGTCATATCAAGCGCATCCCCTATCTCGCTCACGCACATCTCTCCGTACAGGAGGGTGCACAGTATCCTTATCCTCGTGGAATCCGCAAATATCTTGAAGAAGTCCGCAAGGTCATATATCTCCTCTTCGGGCGGCATATCAGCGAGCAGTTTTGACAGTTCCACGGTCCCGTGATCCTTGCCGCAGCCGCATGCACATGTTTCGTCTTTTGTCTTTTTCTCGGTATTCTCAGTGCCCATCTTGTCTCCCTGTCTGTTGTCTGCGTGTGTTAATAGTATCCTTTACTCTTATCTTTATTAAGTATAACAGAATTACCGCTGTAATGTTACCTTAAAACTCTGAGTCCCTTGGGATAATGATTTTTAAGGGTTCCGTTAACCCGTTTGGCCCAGCCAAGGCTCAGACCGCACGT
>JAILCT010000220.1 GCA_024690425.1 Lachnospiraceae bacterium
ATAGAGAGCGTATCGGATCAAGATCAAGGTTGCCAAAGCCAAGATCGACCGTTACCGCACATATGTCAAACTTATTGGGATAGAAACGCTTAAGAGAATTAAGTGCATATAAAAGTGTAAGGGAATCCTTGCCGCCTGAAACTCCTACGGCAATTTTGTCCCCAGCATCAATGAGATGATAATCATCAACAGCTTTACGAACGTAGCTGAGCAGTCGCTGTAACTCCATAATATATTTCCCCTTAATTATAATATTTCCTTAATAATCAAATTACTTCAACTTTAACGAGTCGATTGATGAATAATATATTATTTCCCAACTTTAACGAAGTTGATGTGCGCTGATGGTTATTGTAGAAAATACATAATTACAGAATTTCAGCGTGCATCACTTCGTTAAAGTTGTCTTTCGCGAATAGTTGTATATCGATAAAACATTACTCTTCCTGTTCTTCTTCCTCAATTTCGCTTTCGTCAAATTCAAGATCCATGGTTGCATCTGTAAGATTATTTCCGTAACCGGATACATTGGAAAATGTTTTATTCACGAAACGGATACTCTCACCGGTATTCTCGGCATCATTCTTATCTGAGTGATAATCGGAATTGATATAGTAATATGTCTGAAAGGGAAGTTTCTTTCTTTCAAGCCTTGTATCAACGAATGTCTTGATCGCAGCATAGATAATGGCAAAAACAGGAACGCCAAGGAACATTCCCAGTACTCCGAAGCGGCCTCCGAACAGGGTGATTGAAAAGATGACCCAGAAGCTTGATAAGCCGGTAGAATCCCCCAAAATCTTAGGACCGATAATATTGCCGTCAACCTGCTGTAATATCAGTATGAAAACAAGAAACCACAGGCACTTGACGGGATTGATCATTAGAATGATAAATGCAGAAGGGACTGCACCAAGGTAAGGGCCGAAGAACGGGATCACGTTCGTAACTCCGACAATTACAGAAATAAGCAGTGCGTAAGGCATATTCATAATAGATGTCCCTATAAAGCACAGGATACCTATTATTATAGAATCAACTATCTTACCGGAAATATATCCGCCGAATGTCTTATTGGCAAATCTCGTATTGTTTATAAGGTTATTTGCCCTCTCCTCATTAAAAAGCGAATATACTATCTTCTTCGCCTGCCCAAGATATGTTTCCTTGCTGTAAAGAAGATATACCGACAATATTATACCGATGATGAACTTAAAAGTAACCGAAAGAACATTAAATACACTTCCGACAACCGTTGATGAGATGTTTGATACAAGTGTCTGAGCCTTGGGAAGAAGTTCCTTGTATGCATAATCGGTTATATTTTCCCAGTAATTGTCAAGCATGTTCCTCAGTTCGGGATATTTAACCAGGAAACGGTCGCTCCATGCATTGAAAGAGCTCACGTATGAAGGGAATCTTGTTATGATGCTCTGAACACTGTCAAGAAGCTGGGGAACTATCAGAAGAATGAGTCCGGCTACTATAAACATAAATATGATCAGTGTGATGGCAACGCTTATGCCCCTTATATATCGCCTGCTCTTCTTCCCTTCCTTTATCTTAAGCTTTTTAAATAAAGGACCTATAGCCTTGCCTTCCATGAATTTCATTATAGGATTTAAGAAATAAGCAAGCGCAAGTCCATCAAAAATCGGAAGCATTATCTTGCCGAAATCCGACTTTGAATCATGCTTTAATGTGATCGTGTCAAGGTAATGATCAAACGCTATGCATATGCAGGCAACTACAAGTGCTATTGCTGCTATTTGGATGTATTTCTTATTTACCTTCTTCATTGATTGCCCTTATTACCCTCATACTTTTCAACAAATGACTTTATAAAATCAACTGTTCCGTCTATGCCGAGCACGGAACTGTTTACGCACAGGTCATATGTATATGCCCTGCCCCATTTTTTTGATGAATAATAGTTATAATAATTGGCCCTGCTCTTATCGGCCTTTATCATCATATCCTTTATCTTGGCCTCATCCTTGATATCAGGGTGACGTGATTTAAGCCTCTCTATCCTGGCTTCTGTTGTGGCACTAATAAAAACACTGAGTGTATTATCGAATTCCGACAGGGCATAATCCGCGCACCTGCCTACTATAACGCACGGACCTTCAGCTGCTATCTTTTTAATTGTATCGAACTGGGCCAGAAAAACCTTGTGGCTTAACGGCATCTCAACATAGGGAGATGTCACACCGAATGAATATGGATCTGAAACGAGATTATACAGAAATGAACTCGTAGGCTTCTCATCGTTGTTTTCAAAAAGCTCAGGACATATCCCGCTCTCCTTTGCCGCACGTTTAAGGAGGTCCTTATCATAGAACTTGACAGAAAGCGCCTGTGCAAGCTTCTCTCCTATTTCGCGTCCTCCGCTGCCATATTGACGTCCTATCGTAATAATAGTATCCATACCCTGCCCTCCCATCTGATCATCGTTAACTTTAGTATACAACATTTTGTAAAAATTTAACACCTGCGTATTGTTTTAATAAGATCATCAAAATAATCGGGATACGGAGCCTCAAATTCCATATATTTACCTGTTACAGGGTGGATGAATCCAATAAGGCCCGCATGAAGTGCCTGTCCCTGCAATTTACAGGGAGGCTTAAACGGGCAGTATAATTCATCGCCTGCGATAGGATATCCAATGGATGACATATGAACCCTTATCTGATGTGTTCTACCCGTCTCAAGCTTACATTTTACCATTGTAAACTTATCGAATCTCTCGATGACCTTATAATTCGTTATGGCATCCTTACCGTTTCTGACATTAACGGCCATCTTCTTCCTGTCCTTCTCGCTTCGTCCTATCGATGCTTCTATCCTGCCCTCATCATCTTTGATTACGCCATGGACAACAGCAGTATATACCCTGTTTACGGAATGATCCTTAAGCTGCTTCGCGATCGACATATGAGCCCTGTCATTCTTACAGACAAGAAGCGACCCGGTAGTGTCCATATCAATCCTGTGAACTATACCCGGCCGCATGATACCGTTTATCCCTGATAAATTGTTCCTGCAATGGTACATGATAGCATTAACGAGAGTTCCCGTATAATGACCGGGAGCAGGATGTACGACCATGCCCTTGGGTTTATTTACAACCAGAATATCATCATCCTCATATAATATGTCAAGCGGAATATCTTCAGGTTCTATGTCCGGAAGGACTGCTTCCGGAGCACTGAAATTTATAATGTCTCCTTCTGACACCCTATAACTTGCCTTACATATCTTACCGTTGACAGATACCAGACCGTCTCTTATAAGCTTCTGTATATATGATCTGGACATATCCTCATACACATCGGCTATACACCTGTCAATCCTTGTGTCGATCACATCATCCTGACACATGAAACCATATTCATTCATTGGCGGTATCCGTCTCTTTCTTCTTAAAGGCCGCTTCAAGTTCTTTAAAATCATCTTCCTTATACCTGAACATTATAAGGAGCGCAGTAACTATCGTTGCCACTGTCACATAACAGTCCGCGACATTAAATATGGGGAAATTGATAAGATAAAAATAGATAAAGTCGATCACATAGCTTAACCTGAACCTGTCGATCATATTGCCCACTCCGCCTGCGGCGATAAGTACAAGCATTATGCGAAGAAGCATATACTTCCCGGTTGCAGGTATTTTTAACAGTGCAAATACTATGAGCGTGACCACAACTACCGCTATACACAGAAACAGAATACGGTGTCCGGACAGGATACCGAATGCAGCCCCCGTATTACCGTAAGGAAGATAATAGAACTTAAGAACTCCGTTTATGATCTCTATTCCGCTGTTATCCTTAAGCCTTTCCACAGCCCACAATTTCGAGAGCTGGTCAGCAAGGACAAGCAAAGCAATGGCCAATATATCTGTTAACAGTCTTCCGGTCTTCTTCATGTTAATACTATGCGGCAGGATCATAGTTGATCTGCTCTATTGCCTCCTTCAGTTCTTCTTCGGTAATATCTTCACATATAAATCCCCTGCCTATTTTCTTAAGCAGGATAAACCTTATCCGTCCTGAAATATTCTTCTTGTCGGACTTCATATATTCAATGATCCTGGGAATATCTATGTTCTCGAGTGTTATAGGAAGATCAAATGGAACAAACATATCCCTTATCTCATAGTATTCCTCCATTGTAAGATAATTCCTCTTATAGGACAGGTATGCTGCGGCCACCGACCCAAGTGCTACACATTCACCATGTGAATATCTGAAATCGGTATATTTTTCAAGGGCATGTCCTACAGTATGACCGAAATTCAATATGGCTCTTTCGTTTTTCTCGTACGGATCCTTCTCAACATACATCTTCTTGATGTTGACACTCTTCAGTATCATTTCAGACACATATTCATCTTCCCTGTCATTGATCGAAGGGAAGTTATTTATCAGCCATTCATAGAATAATCCGTCTTTTATCAGACCGGCCTTTAATATTTCTGCCATCCCCGATGCATATTCCCTGTCATTAAGGCTTTTCAGGGTTGCGGTGTTTATATATACGAGCGATGGCATCTTGAACGCACCGATCATGTTCTTGTATGATTCATAATTTACTCCGGTCTTGCCGCCGCTGCTTGAATCCACCATGGACAAAAGCGTTGTCGGTACCTGGACGAAAGCTATTCCTCTCATATATGTTGCCGATACATATCCTGCCAGATCTCCGCATATTCCGCCGCCAAGCGCAATTATGACATCCTTGCGGTCATATTTGTTATTAACAAGAAATGAATAGCATTTGCTGACTGTTTCAAGTGATTTGTTTACTTCACCTAGCGTAAGTGCCAATAGATCAACATGATCATAGCCTTTCTTGAGCTCTTCAAGAAGCTCATCACCATAGATAGCTGAAACATTCTCATCAGCTATGATGCACAGCTTCTTATCATGATCAAATAACTTCTTCATGCATTCACTGATCCCGGCAAAATCATTTCTTATTACCACATCATATGGCTCATTATTACTGATGCTAACAGTTACGGTGTCTCCCATAAAAGCCTCTCAATCTAAACAGGCAACTTCGCCGCCTATGGCAGTAAAGTTGCCTGTTCGAAATTCCGATAGTTAAATTCAATACTTGGTATTTAATGCGGGAACATCAAAAGCTCCAGAAAGAATCTCCTGGAAATCACCTGAAATATCAACATTTCTGGGTGTTATTATAAAAATATAATGTGATATCTTCTGGAGATTACCTCCTACTGCATATGTGGAACCCGATGTAAAATCGATGATCCTCTGTGCAACATCCATATCAAGGCCTTCAACATTCAATACCACGGTCCTGTTCGATAACAGTGTATCTGTTATCTCCCTTGAATCTTCCACTGTTGTAGGCTTGATAACACAAACCTCATTGACATTACCGCTGGGTCTTGCATTCTTCATTGCGGATGACCTTCCACCGATAGAAGTTACCTTACCGGTTGCCCTTCCATAATTCCTTGGATCTTCCTCATCCTCAAGTGTTGCAGTCTTGATGGACTTACGCTGACGCGGAGCCTCTTCGTACTCGTCCTCTTCATCGAAGTACTCATCGTCATCATACTCATCATTATACTTCAGTGATTTAAGAACGCTGTCAAAAAATGCCATTTCCCTCACTCTCCTTATTCCTGATTATTTATAGTTCCTCTCACCAAAAATGGATGTTCCGACGCGTACCATTGCAGACCCTTCTTCTACAGCCACGGTGTAATCACCGGACATACCCATCGAAAGATAATCCATACATACATTATCTATGCTTTTCCTACTTATGTCAACAGAAAGTTGCTTCATTTTGACAAAAACTTGTCTGTTTTCTTCAGAATCCACAACATATGGTGCCACGGTCATAAGACCTTTTATACAAATTCCCGGTAATTTTGCCGCATCACGTATCAGCTGTTCAAGGTCTTCCGGTGATACTCCGAACTTACTCTCTTCCCCTGCAACGTTAACCTCGATAAGAATTGGGACTGTCAGATCATGCTTCATGGCTTCCCTGCTTATTTCCTTTGCAAGCTTTAAAGAATCCACGCTGTGGATAAGACAAACCTTGTCTATTATATATTTAACCTTATTGGTCTGGAGGTGCCCTATAAGATGCCAGCGTATGTCATCCGGGAGAGAATCATATTTATCCATTATCTCCTGTACTCTGTTCTCTCCGAAGTCACGTACTCCCAGATCATATACTTCCTGTATCATTGAGACAGGTTTGGTCTTTGATACAGCTATAAGTGTAACGTCTTCCCTTCTGCGTCCCGAGCGTTTTACAGCCTCATCGATATTCCCCTGTACTTCCCGAAGGTTATCAGCTAAACTCATGATCGTCTCCTTATATTCGACCCGTAAAGATCTTATTCATAGATAAACTCATCAACATCAACGGTATCGCCCTTTAAGACTATATAATCATAGACATTAAGTCCGTACTTGGTGTTGGACTTGACTATCGAGTATTCTTCATTCTGATACAATACCGTGATCTGCTTAAAATCAGCGTATCCCTTGTTTATATTATATACTCCGGTAAGTGCTCCCTGCTTGCTTATGGGATATTTCTCATCACTGTCGGGCTTTATGATGTAATCACCTATCCTGAATGTTGATTCATCCACATAATACTCATCGTCATACATGGCATAAATGGTCGGCTTGACGAATTCCGTTGTCGGAGTTCCGTCTTCGAGAAATGCCTCCCTTAAGAAGCCTTCCTCATTACCGTTATCGCCGTAGGTAAGGTAATCAGCCGGGATAAGATAGAACATCCTCTCAACTATTGAAGAATTCGGGATCTTTAAGCCCTGATCCGAATTCGATATAAGCTCGACTTCCAAAAACCTGTCAGTTGCAAATGTAACCATTGAATTATTGAAATCAAGCTTTAAGAAGATGGTGCCGTCCTGCCTCAATATGGATATCTTGCCCCACGATGTATAGTTGTTCTTCAGGAACCTTACATTGATATAATCTTCTTCCTCAAGTTCCTTACATTTTGCTTCATCGATCTCCACAAGCAATGACCATGCCTCATCATCAATTATCTTATATGCGGGATCGCCCTGTGATATCAGGTCATTGCTGGAGAACTGTTTCTTTTCATATCCTTCGTTGTAAAGAAGAGCCTTTGTCATATCCTCCGGCGCATATTCCTCATAGCCGTCGACCGAGTAGACCACCACGCCCGATTCAGGAGCATATCCGAAATTGACATTATCTGCATATTCACCCGATTTATATGAATCTATGCTTGATAGGACCTTATAATTGGCAATCTTTAGAACAGTGCCTTCAATGTTATACTTAAAGTCATAGGTATCAAGATAGTTTACAGGATCAAAATCAGATGAAAAAGCAGATATTTCATCTTTAAGCTCCGTCATGTCCTCTTCGGAAAGAATGACCGTGTCACCCGAATCATTATTGAGCAGATCGTTTATCTTACCGGTTTCATCAACGGTATAAACCATTGAATGGTTGGCGACCTTCTCTCCTTCCCTTGCATAATAATTGATGTATCCCGAGTATTCGGACTCAATAACGGTCTCATTGCGGATTATCACACCTGTATATGTATTATTGACTGCCAGAGAACCCATGGTCACTTCATAAGGTGCTATCCTGTCACTCCTGAAATAGCTTACAACCACAACAACAATATACACGAAAATAACTCCGAAAATTATCAATCCGAGATTGATATTTATCGGAGGACGGTATTTCTTTACTTTTCTGTTTCTGCCATTGTGTTCCTGTGCCAATTTAGCCCCTTAACAAACCTGTAGGAGGGAGAATCTTTAATTCCCCCTCCTACACGGTCATATTTACTTATGAGTCTCCTCTCAGAGAGATACTATCACCTTGGATTGCAGATAATCCGTCAGTTCTGACGCCGAAAGGCTCACACTTATAACAAAATCAACCTTGAACTGATCGCTTATCTTATCAAGCTTCTTGACTACTGCCTCAACACCGCTGTGCTCCTTGATATATGCAACATCCATAAAACTGTCCAAAAATACCTGCTCCAGGTCGTGATCCTGGGATACTATACCACATATAAAGCCTACAAATTCACCCTCGGAAGAAATAGGGAATTCAGATGCGTTGATCAGCCTTATCTTATTGTTGAGCTCATACATATGTTTACTGTTCTTGTCAAGGTAAACTATGTTGCCATTGCTCGTCCTGGCCGATGCGTTAACCTTCTCAAGAAGATGCTTGGTCTTTCCTTTCCCCTTTTCACCGACGATTAACTGTATCATTGCAGTACCCTCCTTATAAACCCATATTTTGGGGATAACCCCATATAAAGATTATAGTTGATTATTGCCCAAATGACAAGGTGAACTTAAGGAACCTGTTCAAGGAGCCTGCTCATCTGCCCGTAGAGCGTATCCCTGTCTTCAGCCTTCAATATCACCGAAATATAGGGGCTTCCCTTCTGATCATTCGACAGAAGTATAAGACATGACCCCGCCTTGTTCGTTGTACCTGTCTTGCCGCCGATTATGCTGACATTGGAAGGAGATGAAACCTCACCGGTTATATAATAATTGGAATTCCTTACCGTCATGGGCTTGGGATTACCGTCACGGTCACTGAACGATGTCGTATACTCTGTCATGCCTATTATCTCTTTGAATTTATCGTATTTCATGGCTTCATTAAAGATAAGATAAAGGTCATATGCTGTTGTATAATGACTGTCTTCAGAAAGTCCGTGCGGATTGGAAAAATGTGTATTGGTCGCACCAAGTTCCTGTGCTTCCCGGTTCATAAGATTACAGAATTCATCAACCGATCCGGAAATATACTCTGCTATCGCAACGGACGCATCATTTCCGGAATACATAAGAAGTGCATGCAGGGCCTGATCAAGGGTCAGCTTATCTCCTTCCTTAAGGCCGGCAAGCTGGGCTCCGGGCTCTGTTATATTGACATTGGCCGAAGCGGTTATCACGTCCTCAAGGTGGCCGTATTTAAGTGCCAGCAGGGCCGTCATCGTTTTGGTAAGTGATGCGGGTGCGAGCTGGTTATGGACATTTTTTGCATAGAGAGTACCGCAGGATTTTACGTCAAAAAGACCGGCAGCAGTTACATTTGTAAGCTCGGTACTGCCTGTCAGGTTCTCAGTTCCGACAACACACAGATCCCTGGCAAAAGGTCTTGCGATATCACTTCCGTTAGCCGAATCAAAGGCAAATGCGGAAAGCTTGGTTTTATAGTCATATGCATCGCGGAAGCTGCCGCCAAAACATCCCGTAAGTGACAGGCACAGGATGGCGGCAAATACTGCAGCGATAACTCTATTTGTACATCTCACGCCACTCCATATCTCCTCTGTCAAGCGATTTAATAAGAAGTTCAGCCGTTGCAAGATTGGTTGCAAGCGGAATATTATGTATGTCGCACAGCCTTATGATATAGCTGACATCAGGCTCGTGTGATTTGGGCGAAAGGGGATCCCGCAGAAAGATCATCAGATCGATCTCATTATGTTCTATCTGGGCACCTATCTGCTGCTCACCTCCCAGATGGCCGGCAAGATATTTATGTATTGACAGGTTCGTGACTTCCTCAATGAGCCTGCCAGTTGTTCCTGTTGCATATAATGAATTCCTGCTGAGTATCCCCCTGTAGGCAATACAGAAATTCTGCATAAGCTTCTTCTTGGCATCATGCGCGATAAGCCCTATGTTCATAACAACCTCCCAAAAGCTAATATATCAGATTATCGGCCTGCAGCCTGACGTTCAAGACAAGACCGATACCTATATACATCGTTACAAGTGACGTCAATCCATAACTGACGAAAGGAAGTGTAAGACCCGTGTTGGGAAGTATCATGGTCGTTACACCGATGTTTATAAAAGTCTGAAATCCTATGAATCCTGCCATTCCTCCCGCTATAAGCCTTCCGGACAGGTCTTCTGCCCTGACGGCTATCCATATGCACTGTACAACGATAAGGAATATCAGGATAAGTATTCCGCAGCATCCGACAAAGCCAAGCTCCTCGCCTGCGATCGCAAAGATAAAATCAGTCTGGGCTTCGGAAATAAAGTTACCGTTCTTAACAGATCCGATCACATTATTGTTAAGTCCCTTGCCGTACAGCTGGCCGGATCCTATTGCGGTTATGGAATTAAGCTGCTGGTATGCTTCAGTAGATGCATATTTCTCGGGCTGTATCCATGCAAGCAGTCTCTTCTGCTGATATTCGTTCACTATTGTCTGTCCCGGAGTCAGGATCATATTAAGCAGGACTATCGCTGACGGGATAGCAACTGCAACCGCCACAAGTATCACCTTGTAGCTCAATCCTCCAAGGAACATTAATACACAGAATATCACAAGGATCATAATACTCGTAGACAGGTCCGGTTGTTCATAGATCAGTACAAACGGCGGTATTATCATGATCACACAGGCTGTTATCATGCGGAATGTATTAAGCTTTTCCTCATGTTTCATAATAAACTGTGCATAAAATAAAATCAACAGGATTTTTGCCAGCTCGGAGGGCTGGAATTTAATACCGAAAAGTACAAACCATCTGGCTGCACCACCGCCCTTTTCGCCGAAAAGATATACCGCGACAAGAAGAGCAACGGCAAGGATATACTCAAGCCAGTAGAACTTAAGGATAAAATGGTAGTCGATCAGTGAAACCACTGTCAGAAAGGCCAGTCCTATTATAAGTCCCTGGGTCTGACGTTTAATGAGATCCTCTTTTGCACTTCCGATAAGCATTATCCCCAAAACCGTGATGGCTATGCACAGAAGGACAAGGAAAAAGTTATATTTTCTTATGCTGTATCTTCGCAGGATGCGAAACTTGTCAGTCATGATCCACTCCTAAAACGAAAGGCTGTTTAATGTGTCCGTGGTTATTGCCTTTATCTCTATATCACCGTTTTCAACATATATAAGCTTGGGAACCGCCT
>JAILCT010000233.1 GCA_024690425.1 Lachnospiraceae bacterium
GTAGACCAGTACCCACTCCATCATCTTAACCATCTGTTTTTCAAGATTGCCCCTCTGTGAGTACATACCGAGGATTGCCATTACAGCCACACAGCTCCAGTCTGCAGGAAATGCGCTGAATATAAGGATCGTATTTATCAGTTTCTTCTGCCATGCCTTTAATGAATTTGCGCTATCATCTATGTAAAGAACTACAACAGCTATAAACAGGGGATACATCACACTTGTTCTGTTGAATATCCCGCCTTCGAACGGATTAAGACTGATCCCGAACCCGAAACAATACGCGAAATGGGATATTACAGCAAATATACCGAGACGAAGCATGTATTTCTTAACATTTCTCGTATAGTGATATCCTTCACATACAAAGAACCACATGATAGGGGCTGTAAGCCTTCCGATGAAATGAAGGGCAAGCGGAGCCGGTTCACTCGGAAAACCCGGATACAGAAGATCCGTACCATGATCTATCGTCATTGCTATGATCGCGATCAGCTTAAGATAATTTGAATTAAAGATTTTCTTCATTTGCTTCATATTTCTTATTATACATGAGTGCAGACGAAATTGTAGTTGCTGTCACAAAAAATCCCATTCCTATCCAGAAATCTCCTTCAACGATCAAAAAAACCGATGCCGCATAAAGCAATACAGTTGCAAAATTAATAGCTCCTGAATTCTTATTCATTACCGTTCTCCTCCTCTTTGCTGCTATCAAGCAATCCGAATGACATACCAAACGTAATTCCGATACATATACCTATAGTCCAGTTATCCATGGCTATGCCAAAGGTGATTATCCACATTACGGTTATGGCTATCGCAAATATTCTATTCCTGTTCACAGCTTTACTCCTTCTTCATATTATTCACGACCATAATCTATCACCCAAAAGCAAAACAGATCCAAATCACACTGATTTAGACCTGTTTTACACAGATATGAAGCAAAATCAATCTTGACAGTGTAAAGTTTTCTGTTATAATCTATCTTGACAGTGTAAAGATCGGAGGATCAGCGTGAAAAAAATGATAAATATATTTCGTGTAACTGCCCTGTGCCTTGCGGCATTTGTATTGTTTGTCCTTATCATATGGATAATTATCAGCCCCGGTAAGATCCGTACATACACCGAACCGAACAGCTTGTCAGAAAAGTTTGTTATGGATTTAAACGGAGCTCCTAACGGTTTCTTTATCAACAGCAAAAATATCGACAATCCCGTTCTTCTGTTCGTTTCCAGCGGACCCGGAACAGATGATTATGTGTTTACGGACAGATATAAAGATATGCAGCTGGAGAATGATTTTACTGTAGTTTACTGGGATTACCGCTATATGGGTATCGCTCATGACAGGAATGCCGATACCGGCAGTATTACCCTTGAGAACATACTTGATGATACAAATGCCGTGACCGAATACCTTAAGAAAAGATTCCATAAAGATAAGATATACATAATGGGTTTCTCAGGCGGCACCCATATCGCCTTAAGAGAAGTATACAGGCATCCGGAGAATTATTATACATATATAGGAATGGCTCAGTGCGTTACCGACTCAGCCGATAATGATACCCTTATCTACAATTTCATGAAGGATGTATTTACTTCCGGACATCAGAACAGTAAGCTTAAAAAACTGGAAGCATCCGTGGAGCACCTTGATGATGGGAAAGTCAGATGCATGGACTGGTATGAATATGTCTATCTGCTTCATGATGCCGGGGGCGGAACGATCTGGAACAAAAGCGAATTTGCGGGAATAGCCTGGCCCATCATTACCTGCAGATGTTATACTGTTCCTGAGAAGGTTGGCTATATACCTGCCATGAAGATGTACCGCACTACTCCACTTTCCAAGGAGCTTGATGATTTTGATTACAGAAATACCATAACACGATTGGAAGTACCCGCCTATTTCATAAGCGGTGAACATGATTACAACTGTCCGTGGGAACTGGTAGAGGAATACTGTAATGGGCTTGATGCACCTGCCAAGGGCTTCTACAAAATAAAGGACAGTGCACACAGCCCCCTGTGGGAAAATGCGGGGGACAGCATGGAAATAATGAGAAATATCAGGGAGATGACTGAAAATGGCCGATAACTACCATCATGGAAATTTAAGACAGGCTCTTATCGATGCAGGGATAAGGATCATTAACGAAAAAGGAGAAGACAACCTGTCTCTCCGTAAGGTTGCTGCGGCATGTGATGTTTCACACGCTGCACCCTATGCTCACTTTAAAAACAAAGATGAACTTCTTGAAGCGATGAAGAAAAACGTAACGGACAGGATCACCGATGAACTCAAGGCTGCCGTAAGCAGGGGACGTAATACCGAAGAATCGATCATCCTTATGGGAAAAGCATATATTTCTTTTTTCAGTCAAAATCCGGATTATTACACCTTTTTGTTCGGCAAGCTGAATATCTGCGCCCATCTGCAGATGGATAAAGAATATGAAGATGACTACCCGCCATTTCTTCTTCTTAAGGAACTCTTTATAAAATATCTTAAAGAAGCAGGAATTAAGCAGACCGACGAAGAACAGGAGATCGGGCTTATCAAGACATGGGCTCTTGTCCATGGAATGGCTTCGATCGCCTGTATGAGCGGGGTGAAGACCTCAATGAACTGGACCGATCCCGATATCCGTCTGCTTATTCCCGGGTAATCAGTTATATTATCCTGCAGAAATCATCAAGCTTCCTGTCATTATCATCCGAAGGCTTTGCTTTGGGATCGATAAATATCGCAGTTGCAGCATATTCCTCTATACCCAGAAGATCCTTAAGTTTTGCAAAAGCCTTTTCAGCACCGTTACCGGACTGGCATGCGTAGACTGCTATTTTCTTATTCTTGAGATCTTCCAGGTTATCGCATACATAGGTCCTGATGGGCGGAGTTATTGTACTTGCCCATATCGGAAACCCTATGATCACTTCATCATATTGCGCCAGATCGACATCGTAGGACTTAAGCTTTGGCTTCTCAGCCATGACCGCACTCTTGCCTCCCCAGATGAACTTGGCAAATCCCTTATCTGTATATGACTTAACGGGTTCAAGCTTCAGGATGTCGGCCGAAAGCTTCTCTGCCATGGATTCGGCTATATACTGTGTATTTCCTTCCAATGAGTAGTATACTATCAATCTCTTCATCGCACGTTCCTCTCTTTACAAGATATATAATTATATCACATTCACTACAGTACTAATTTAGCAGCTTCTTTTGCGTGGATTATCGTTGTATCGTAGGTCGGTAGCGCGCTGTCTTCCTCGCCTATCAGCATTCCTATCTCAGTGCATCCAAGGATAACACCTTCAGCTCCCCTGTCCTTCATATATGAAATGATCCTTTTATATTCCTCACGGGACGTGTCCAGTACGTTTCCAAGACACAGCTCATCGAATATAACATTATTTACAACTTCGATATCATTTTTATCGGGAACCATAACTTCAAGTCCCGCATCCTTAAGCCTGTCTATAATGAAATCCTGGGTCATTGTGAACTTAGTCCCAAGCAGGCCCACCTTCTTTATTTTGTCCCTCTTAACCGCTGCCGCTGCCGCATCCGCTATGTGCAGGATAGGGATGTTTATTTCCTTTTC
>JAILCT010000011.1 GCA_024690425.1 Lachnospiraceae bacterium
GTCCAATCAGTCGTATATACAATACCGGGAGCCCCGTCGGCATTCCATGCATCTGACACGGCCCTGTCATAGAGCCTGCAGGCATGTGTGTAATAATCCTGCCTGTCAGCCTCAGATAAGCTATCCGATGATCCGGCCCACTGGCTTATAAGCCTTGCCCACTCTATCCCATGACCGGGCGTTGCACCGTACGGTTTAAAGGGATCATCCGGTCTGTCATTATTAAGCTCAAAATCAGGCTTCCAGTCAGAGGTAAAATGTTCCGGGATCCTGTAATCATTATCCCTTGCCCATTCTATGACATGGTCTATTATCCTCCCGGCACGTATTCTGTATTTATCACCGGCTCCCTTCCTGCTCTCGTCAAGAGTATCCGCTGCAGCAAGGAAAGCCTCAACCGTGTGCATGTTGGCATTAACACCTCTGTAGGGATCGAGCACGGTAAATTCCGTGTTCCAGGTATCGCAGGAGAGTCCTTCCTCCTCATCCCAGAACTTATCATCATAGAGGCGGAGAGCATCCTCAAGCAGCTCACCGGCCCCGTCCACACCAGCAAGCAGGGCACTCGTGGCCGCAAGTATGACAAAGGCATGTGCGTAACACTGCTTATCCGGAACTATATCATTATCCGGTGTAAGACCTGCATACCAGCCGCCGTTCTTCTTATCCTTAAGTTCACCATTCAGTCCGCGTACGGCTGCCGCTGCAAGTTCCTTACTGCCCTTATCGCCCAGCATGGAACCGATCGAGTATACATGTGCCATACGGCAGGTTATCCAGGTCTCCCTGTTCCTGTCGGTCCATGGTGTCCCGTCATCACCCAGATAGTAGCTTGCTCCTCCGGGCGAGGGAAACTTCCGTCCGAAATCAAGCAGGGCCTGAGCCTGATTTTTCAGGAAATCCTTATTCTCCTGCGTGTTGATCATGTATTTATTATCCATGTTATATTCCTCCAAAGTGAAACATGGGGACGGTTCCTCGTTTCACCTGATATCATAAACGCTTCTTACCGACAGCCCGATGGGTTCTCCCTTGATGACCTTAACCCTTCTCTCACCACCGTTTAGGTCAAAGAAGTTATCCGACAGGATAAGGTCATCATTCTCGTTTCTTATCTCCACGCTCTTGGCATATGCCGAAGCCGATACGATGATCTCATCACCCTCAAGCCTTACCGAAAGCTTAGGATCTGCAAACTTAAAGTGCTTGGGCGGACAAAAGAGGACCGTTCCCTGAGACACCGTCTCATCATCCTCAATAAGCTGATAGCTTACGTAGTTTTCATATAACCCGGCTTCCGGAAGTTCCTTAAGGGCCAGCCACTTGGCCGACAACGGTTCAAGGCTCACACCCTCAGTCTCTTCTCTTATCAACGAACCGTCGGCTGATCTTAACTGCCACTTAATGGTCCCTTTTCTTGTACACATAGATTCATTGGCAACACTCAGCCGGATTGACTTTTTAACCTCGAAGGGCTCGGCATTTGTGTTCATCGTCTGTGTGAGAAGGCCTTCTTCCTCGCACGATATCATGAAGGGGGCAAAGAACCTCTTAGCGTAATAATGCAGGGCCTTCCACCTTCCGTAGTAATCAATTGACGACCAGGAAGCCACCGGCCAGCAGTCGTTAAGCTGCCAGTAGACGGTTCCCATGCACCGGCCCCTGTTTCTCCTGAAATGCTCAACCCCGTACCTTATCGCCTCAGCCTGAAGAAGTTGGGAAGCATATATGAGGGTATCAAGGTCCGTCGGATACAGGAAGGTCTGTTCCATATAGTTCATGATCTTCCCGTTGGCCGAAGCATTTCTCTGGTGCTTCTCCATGATATACGAAAACACATTCCTGTCCGAAGGTTCCGTGAAAGCCTCCACAGTCTTTATCGACGGAAAGGACTGAAAACCGAACTCAGACAGATATCTGAAATAGAACTTACGGTATTCGGTAAATGGCTTGTTCCCGTGCCATACATCCCAGTAGTGGACATCTCCCCTGTCAGGTGAATTGGGCTCGTCAAATCCCCCGCCGCATGAAGGCGATGCCGGCCAGTAGAACCTGTCGGGATCTTCTTTCTCAAGAAGCCTCGGGAAGAGATATTCATACATCTTAACGTAGTCGCTCTTTATCTCGTTTTTGGCACCCCACTCGCCCTTATCGACGAACATCTCCATCTCGTTGTTGCCGCACCACAGTCCCAGGCTCGCATGATGTCTGAGCCTTCGTATATTATCCCTAAGCTCGGCCAGAATATTTTCTTCAAAATCACGCGTCAGCCGGTAATTGGCACAGGCAAACATGAAATCCTGCCACACAACAAGTCCCAGTTCATCGCAGGCATCATAGAAATCATCCGAAGGATACAGGCCGCCGCCCCAGACACGGATGCAGTTGAAATTAGCTGCCACACACTGGCTCAAGAGATCATAAGTCCTTTCCCTGCTGCATCTCGAAAGAATATTATCCTCAGGGATATAGTCAGCACCCATGGCGAAGAACTTGACATTGTTTACCACATGTGCAAATTCTGCCCCGTATTCATCCTTAACGGTACTCATTTCCATCTTCCGAAGGCCAATCCGTCTCTCCCATTCATCAAGGATCACACCGCCATCCGTTCCGGTAATACCGTCCGTATCAACCAGTTCAACCTTTACGGTATAAAGCGGCTGTTCACCCAAGCCGCTTGGCCACCACAGCTTTGGGGCGTTAATCACAATATCAGACGATATGTCCGTTTTATCGTATATTTCATTTCCGTCAGGATCGATTATCGTAACAAGAGATACCGGTGTGTCGTGCTGAGTGCACACTGATGTTTCTGTGCCCGAAGCCGATCCTTTGTGATCTGTCTCCACACAGACATCAAATCTAAGCTTAGTAGTCGTCAGGTCCTCATTAAACTCCTGCCTTACATATACACTTTCAATCCTTGCCTTTTTAAGGGAAAGTACTTCAACTTCTTTCCATATGCCGGCATCAGGAAGCCTCGGACCCCAGTCCCAGCCGAACATATAGTGGCCTTTTCTCATCTTTGGAAAGCCCCTCATCGCATCCTCGGTTCCGAGAATAGCAGGGTCTTCCTTAAACTGTTCATCTATATATTTCACAGGCGAGTGAAATATTATCACCAGCTCATTATCCTTTTCCTTAAGCAGATCCTTAACCGGATATTCCCATACCCGGTGCATGTTGTTAACGCTTCCGAGCGATCTGCCGTTAAGGGATATATCTGCAATGGTATCAAGACCGCCAAAACGAAGGATAGCCTCATCCGCACTTGCAAGCACATCCGTATCCACATTAAATGAGCCCCTGTACTCAAAGTCATTCTTCATAAGTTCAAGAGCTTCCATCTCATTGTCACGCCAGTAGGGATCCTCCATCCTTCCTGCGTTTATAAGGTCGTTATATACAGACCCGGGTACGATGGCAGGGATATAAACACCTGCATCGAT
>JAILCT010000069.1 GCA_024690425.1 Lachnospiraceae bacterium
CATTCCATTCCTGTTGATGTTGAGCTTGAGAGAGTCACTCCACCCGAGTATCTATATCATGGCACGGGGGAGAAGTACAGGGGAGCAATCGATTCTGAGGGATTAAAGCCCATGAGCAGGCTGTATGTTCATCTGCCAGGGGATACAGATACCGCTGTAAATGTAGGCAAGAGGCATGGGAGACCGGTAGTGTACCGAGTTTCATCCGGGAAGATGGAAGAATCGATTTATAATTCGTGAATCTTATGCGCTTTTGGGGTGTATATGGGATAAAAGGTTACCTATCTGTGGTATGAATATGGGATGATTTATGGGATGCTATATGGGATATTCTATGGGATGCGGGATGAGAGGGATAAGAGTATGGGATATTACCGGAAACACGTTTATTCGAAGTGGGTGGATAGAAACACGTATATTCGGAGTATATAGACACCTTATCTGCCACAGAAGTATCTATGGTTAAATGTTTGTCTCATGAAGGGGCAATGAACGTTGAGTCGACACAAAAGACATAAAATAAAATGAAGAATGGCTTATTTACTGGGTTTCCGAGATTTCGATTTTTGAAAAATCGGGATTTTTGCTATTTGGAATAATGGGCAATGTGCGACGAGAAAGATATAACGATAGGAATGGGTATCGTTAAATTGTTGTATAAGAGCCAATATATTTATTCGAAATCCTCGAATGGTTTTGCGAGATGCTTTTTATTGCAAGTGTAAAGATAGACTAACCTTTAAGGATGGGAGGGAATTAAAGACATAACAGCCGGGGAAAAAGAGCATATTCCCGGCTTTTTCATATCAAAAAGAGCCTTTCTGCTATGGAAGAGGCTCTTGATTGGTTTAAATTGTTTTGCCAGACCATATAATCTCCGTGCTTCCACAATGAGGGCATGAGGTTTGATGGAATGTGGTAAAACTAAAACCGCAGTTTTGGCAACGCCCTATATTTACGCTTATCATATCATCAGTACCACCTGAGACCATGTCGAGTTCATCGTCATTCAGTTTCATATTCTTAAGCTTATCGTCCATAATCAGTCCTCCATAAGAAAACTTATCTAGAATTATTATAGCATATAAGCGTCACAGAAGTGTCATAGAGATCAAGTGAATGGCAAAATAAGAGTCCATATTTTGCTGACTTATAGGTAAAAAATCATGTGTTAGGAGAATATAATTTAAGCATGAAGGAGGGACTGCTCATGCTATCATCTATAGATCCAAATATTGCGGGATACGTATTTTGGGGATTGCTGGTTATTCTTATTGCAAAGAAAGGCTTGCGATCAGCATTAAGTATTATAAAAACATTTGCAATAATACTGGTAGCGGTTATCCTGTTTGCCGAAGGGATATTCTATCCCGTGGCTATAATTGCTTTGCTTGTATACTTCGTTATGGAGATGAGAAAACTCAAGAACCGGCTGTAATCGGCTGGGTATATTATAGTTCTATTTTCGCTTATAAAACATTTTATAGGCTTTATTTTGCTACGATAATCCTATATTACATTGCGTTCGTATAATACAATCATATCATAAACAAGGGATTCACCATTTCATGGGGAAAGGGATAGATATGAAGAGAATAATTGCAACTATACTTTGCGGGATAACAATTTTATCAACTACGACAAACGTTTTTGCTGCGGATCTTAGTAATATATCTAATATATCAAGTGCGGCTGCTTCAGGAGCAGTAGCCGGAGAAAGTGCATATGTCACATCTGTAGTACAGCGCATGGCTGGAAGATGCGGAGCTACTGCACCTACAGGAGCTAAGGGAGTGGCTTTTGAGTTAACTTACAGTGACCTGAATAATGCAAAAAGCTTTGTAAAAGGAGATACACTTAAAACAGTTTTAACAAAATCACCAAATGCTACAGTAAACGATGCCTTAATTATTGATACCTCAACCGGAAAAATAGCTTCAAGGATTCAGTTGAAGAATACTACAAGTACATCAGGAGTAAGAGATACCATTAAAAGGGTAGCATCTGGTCAGTATAATTCAGCCAAGTTGGTGGGAACAACAGAGGCAGCTGAAGCCTATAATAATGCTGCATTAAAAAAAGGGATTAGTAAAAAAATGATTGATTCAGGTATATCAGAAGAATTTACAAAAAGGATAGCCGATGAAGCATTAGGTAATGTCAGCAAAGCAGCAAGCGTGGCAAAAAGTGTTGGGAAGGCCACTGAAATAAGCATGGTCATTACAGGCGGACTTGCGTTAGTAGAGTCCGGAATTAATGGTGATGATGCATATCATACAATGGCCAATGTCGCAACTGACGTTGGAACGGCTGCAGCAGTTACAGCACCTGCAGAGCTTATCGGCATTGGTGCTAAAGATGCTCTGGTTGCAATGGGAGCTTCAGGCGGAGGTTATGCTGCTGTTCCGTTCATAGTAGTAGTTGGAACATCGATAATCGGATTCAATATAGTAGAAGGATATATAGATGAAGATAATATAAAAGAGATAGTTGCAAATCACATTCAGAATGCCTGTGAAGAAACTGCTGGATTTGCTTGCTACATTGGTGATCAGATTGGAGAAGGGTTAGAAGCTACAGCAAATACGCTTAGTACTATTCCTTCGGTCATCGAGGATACATGCGTTACTTCTGCTGAGGCGGTATGCTTGGCAGAGGAAAGGATTTCAGAACACGTTGAAAATGCAGATATTCCAGGTAAAGCATCGACGATAACAGGAAGCGTGGCTGGCGCATTTAACGATGCAGGGAAGGCTATAGGAGGTGCAGTTAGTAAAACAACGGGCTTATTTGCTAATAAGTAGGCTGGAAGATGTATTATGGGTAATGAGCATCGCATGAGCGGTGCTCATTATACATATCGTGAATTTAATCTGTGATCTTGTGGCGCCTTTAAGGATCGGTTATACTTTTAATAAGATATTCTTGGAGGTGTTGTAATGGCTAGAACGAAGAAGATATTGTCGCCCACATATACTGATCTAATCATCCCAACGTACATAGCAATTGAGAAACTGGGAGGTTCAGGCACAAATATAGAAATACGGGATAAAGTCATTGAGATGCTGGAATTGCCTGATGAGGTTGTTGATGAATCACATCTTGGTAATGTTAATCAAAGTGAATTGGAATATCAGCTCGCATGGGCAAGAACATACTTGAAGAATTATGGTGTTATTGAAAGAAGCGCACGTAGCGTTTGGTCTTTGACACCCATGTACAGTGATGGAAAAAAGGAATTAGTTGCAAAAGAGGTTGTAGCCTATACGGCGAGGAGAAAGACAGATAAATACATAGATGAGGGGAATGAGATAACAGAACAGGATACTCCTGATCAGTTGCCAGAGGATGATGCGGAGATTCCAGATGAGAATAAACCGTGGAGAACAAGACTTTCAGAAGTATTAATGAACATGGATCCATATGGATTTGAACGTCTCACGAAAAGGGTTCTTCGTGAATGTGGATTTACACAAGTTGAGGTTACTAAAAAAAGTGGCGATGGAGGAATTGATGGAACTGGAAAATTAAGAATTAATGGGATTTTTAGTTTTAACGTAGCATTTCAATGCAAACGTTGGAAGGGATTAGTTGGTGCTCCTGATATTAGGGATTTTAGGGGATCGCTTACTACAGATATCGAAAAAGGAGTGTTTATAACAACAGGTACGTTCTCAAAGGCAGCTAGAGAAGAAGCATCAAATCCCGAAAAAAACAGATAGATCTTATTGATGGAGATGATTTTATTGATAAGATAGCTGAATATCAGATAGGGGTAAAACCGGTAATTACATATGAAATAGATGAGAATTTCTTTGATACCATATGATATAAAGCTAAATTTATTTGGATCCCTCGCATGGTTTTGCGGGGGACTTTATGTGCCTTTTCTTTTTTCGAACATACGTCCAAAGAAAGGTGTCTGTTTTAGGACAGTATATTCCGAAATAGCTGATATTATAAGATTAAAGATTGAAAATGGTCGACACCGAAAGGAGGAACGATTATGGATAATTATCTTATAGTAAGCGATATTCTGGATCTTGAAGAAGCCGGCTTGGACGTTGACGAACTTGCGGAAATGGACTGGGGTGATAGATATGACGCGATCGATGAAGCCGGCCTTAATCCCATGGATTATGATTACGGATTCGTTGATGATTATATGAAGTGTGATGATGAGCCGGTTGTACCGAAAAAGGAAGTAAAGCGTACGTCACTGTTTGATATGATGCTTAATACATCAGCGCCCCAAAAGCCTGTGCAGAATACACCAAAGAAGATGAGTCGGTCAGAGCGTAAGAGACTGCAGAAAATAACAGATATAGCAATGGACGAGCTGGAGACGGATCTTATGATGTTCTTTGAGGTTATGATGGATGATTGATCTGTACATAGCTATTCATGATGATCATAGGATTGGAATTGATCAGTCTGGAAGCCGTGATCCCGGTAGGACTTATCATAACAGCGGCATCGATCGGACTTTCCGTGCTTTGGAACAAAATGGAACGTGCGGCGGTTGGGACATCCTAACACGTGATATTCTTGATTTTTTTAAATTTTATCCTGTTTTCATAGGTGAAAACTGTGTTGAAATAAAGTGTTCCAGAAATCACAGTTCTTCCATCACCGCTTTGCCCCGCGTACTCCACGGATTCCTTATAGACAAAAGGTCTTACTCTAAAAGAGATGTAACGTCCGGATAATTCTTTTGTAAATTCCTTGGAAAGGAGCATTGAATTACAGTATCAGATTAAAATGAGTGGTGAATATAAATGAAATTAAAGAAGAATTACAAAAAAACACAACTTGCATGCTATCTGGGATTTGTAACGCAGGCTATATGCGCCAATTATGTCCCGTTGTTGTTTATAACATTTCACAATGTCTATGATATATCTTTTGGTATGCTTGCGCTTATATCATCATGTTTCTTTGTTACTCAGTTGATAGTTGATTTCTTATGCACCGGAATAGTAGATAAATTGGGATACAGAGTATGCGTCATAGTAGCAGAGATCACTTCAGGGCTGGGGCTTGCAGGATTAGCGTTCCTGCCTGATTTATTACCGGTACCATTTTATGGAATACTTGGATGCGTCATTATTTATGCTATAGGGAGTGGTTTGACGGAGGTACTGGGCAGTCCGATCATTGAGGCATGTCCTTTTGAGGACAAGGATTCCATGATGAGCCTTCTGCATTCCTTTTACTGTTGGGGGTGGGTTGGAGTTATACTTTGCTCTACGATTTTCTTTGCAGCCTTTGGCATAGAACATTGGAGAATAATGGCGCTGATATGGTCAGTAATACCATTTTACAACATCTATAATTTTGCAACCTGTCCGATAGAACCGCTTGTTGCAGATGGCAAGAGTATGACTATGCTTGAACTCTTTAAAACAAAAGCATTTTGGATTTTTATTGTTCTGATGGTCTGTGCCGGTTCCTCAGAAATAGCGATGGGACAGTGGGCATCAGCTTTTGCTGAGTCAGCGCTGCATGTTTCCAAAACAGTCGGTGATTTGGCAGGGCCCTGCGGCTTTGCGGTATGTATGGGTATTAGCAGACTGCTTTATGGAAAATTTGGTGAAAAAGTTGACTTGACCATATTCATGATGGCTTCGGGAGTAATGTGTCTGATCTGTTACCTGATTGCAGGATTATCAGGGGCTCCGTTGGCAGGATTAACAGGTTGTGCTTTATGCGGATTTTCCGTTGGCATTATGTGGCCTGGATCAATCAGTATTTCATCGCAGATACTTCCTAAGGGTGGTACGGCAATGTTTGCTCTTCTTGCGTTGGCAGGAGACTTAGGCGGAGCTATAGGACCTGCGATTATAGGCAATGTATCTCAAAAAGCAGCAAATAATTTACGGGCGGGGGTTTTAGCTGGAATAGGTTTTCCTATTGTTTTGGTAATCTCGGTCCTATATATTCGAAGAAAGATGGTCCGCAACGTTGACGGAACCGCGGAAAGATTGTATAAACAATAGGTGACAGATTCTATGCATGATCTGTTTTACCTCGAAAGTGTCAGGTAGGAAAGGGGTATTATGAAGTACGATGTGATCATTATCGGGGCCGGGCCCGGTGGTATATTTTCGGCATATGAACTGATAAAGAGAAGGCCGGAACTTAAGGTGGCCGTATTCGAAAAGGGGCATTCCCTGACGGAACGTAAATGCCCGATCGACGGAGATAAGGTGAAGTCCTGCGTCAACTGCAAGACCTGCGCTATCATGAGCGGATTCGGTGGGGCAGGTGCCTTTTCCGACGGAAAATACAATATTACGAATGACTTTGGCGGGACCCTGTACGAGCATATAGGGAAGGAGAGGGCTGTTTCCCTGATGAAGTACGTGGATAAGATCAACTGTACCCACGGCGGGGCAGGAACACAGATGTATTCCACTACCGATACAAGGTTTAAGAAGATATGCATGCAGAATAAGCTTAAGCTCCTGGATGCTTCGGTAAGGCATCTCGGAACGGATGTGAACTACGTTGTGTTAGGTAACCTGTATGCGGAGCTTAAGGATAAGGTTGAATTCTATTTTGATACGCCCGTAAGCAAGGTCGAAGTCCTGAAGGACGGATACAGGGTAGTGCATGAGGGCGGCCAGGCGGATTGTACAAGGTGTATCCTCTCTGTGGGCCGAAGCGGCAGCAAGTGGATGGAAGAAGTATGTGCCGACCTTGATATAAAGACAAAATCAAACAGGGTGGATATAGGTGTCCGCGTGGAGCTCCCCGCGGTGATCTTCTCACACCTGACGGATGAACTGTATGAGAGCAAGATAGTGTACCGTACGGAGAAATACGAGGACAGGGTGCGCACCTTCTGCATGAACCCTTACGGAAGTGTGGTAAATGAGAACACCAACGGGATAATAACGGTAAACGGACACAGCTACGATGATCCGGCCAAACATACCGAGAATACGAATTTTGCCCTTCTGGTGGCCAAGCATTTCTCCGAGCCCTTCAAGGACTCTAATGCATACGGAGAGAGCATAGCGAGGCTGTCAAACATGCTGGGCGGAGGAGTCATAGTCCAGAGATTCGGAGACCTTATAAGGGGACGAAGAAGTAACGAGGAGCGTATTGAAGAATCCACTGTCACACCGACCCTTGCGGCAACACCGGGTGACTTAAGCCTTGTGCTTCCCAAGCGTATACTTGACGGTATCATAGAGATGATCTATGCGCTTGATAAGGTTGCTCCGGGTACGGCCAATGATGATACCCTGCTGTACGGCGTGGAAGTAAAGTTCTATAACATGGAAGTTGACATAGACGAGAATCTGGAGACAAGGCATGCCGGCCTTTATGTTATAGGGGACGGAAGCGGAGTCACTCATTCCCTTTCACATGCATCTGCCAGCGGTGTGTATGTGGCAGACCATATCATAAAAGTATCAGAGGACAGGTAAAACCCATGCAGAAAGATGAGATCATAATAACCGATGCTATAGTACATATCCTTGAGACAAGTGTAGGCATGCCTATACTGTCGGAATATCTCCTCGAGAGGCACGAGGAACTTAATGACCTACTGCGGGCGCATATTTATAAGGTTGCAACAGGAGATGATCTGAAGACCTGTGTCTTTAACGATGAGGAAGAGTCGGAGATGTACCGGCTTGTTAAGGATTTCAGAGAAGATGACCTTATTGGGTTCAGCAAGGAAGCGGCAGTAAGGCTCTATGACATCATGTGCCATAATCCTGATATCCCTTCGGCTGATTTCTGCGTGGTGACCTTTAAGTGCGAAGGAAGATCATTCCTTGCTCTCCTTAAGATGAATTATAAGGACAGCTTCGTACACATGACCCAGAATGCTGATGACGGAAGCAACTATAATGCAATCATAATGCAGCATGCGACCCTTCCGGCATCTGGAAGCAAGCTTACGGAGGCTGTCATCATCGATCTTGAGGACTTTACGATAAGGATCACGGAGAAGAAATACGAGGTAAACGGCGTTAACACGAATTATCTTTCCGAGCTCTATCTTAAGTGCTATGCGAAGATGTCGCAGAGGACCAGGATGAAGATCGTTGAGAAGGCGCTTGACCAGATAAATAACAAGTACTTCGAGGATAACATAGAGAAGCAGCTTGAAACAAAGGCCGTTATAGAGAACCAGATAAGGGAAGAAGGGGCCGTGATACCTTCCGTTATCGGTGAGAAGCTGTACGATGAGTATCCGGAAGTTAAGGAGGAGTTCGAAGGAAAACTTGAGAAGTATAATATGGTCAGGGAAGAGGTCCGTCCGCAGAATGAAGTGACAGTAAGGAAATATCACAAACAGTACCTTAAAACGGACACAGGGATAGAGATAAACATTCCCATGGATGAATACAATAACAATGACAGCGTTGAATTCATCACGAATCCAGACGGTACCATATCCATTATGATAAAGAATATCAGCAGGCTTATGTCAAAATAACCCGGCCAGCTTCTTAAGCTGGTCCCTGTCCCACAGGATGACCCGAAGCCTTGAAGCAAGCTCCATCGCTGACTGCGTAAAATACTGGTTGGTCATCACGATGGCGATCATCCTCTCGTAATAATCCTTACCTGCATACACTTCCTGTACGGCCTTGACACCTATGGGTTTATCATAGCATTTACACTGAATGGCATACGTAACATCACCCTGCACGGCCAGTATATCGACACCGAAGTCACCGCTTCCCTTGGTCACTTCCACTTCTTCGTATCCGTTATTCCTCAGAAGATCGGCACAGTAATATTCAAAATCATGCCCTTCCATCTCATCCATCGGGAGCGGCTGTGTGACCCGTTTCCTCCGGTTTATGAGGAAGGCGGCTCCAAGACCGGCGATCATGATGATGAGCAGATATATTATTTGTTCCTTAGACATTTCCCGTTACTCTCCCCATATATGAACTTATACTTCTTCATGAAGCGGTACATACATATTTTCCAAATTGTAACATATTAGAAGAAAAAATACATTAACCTGTGTTATACTGATATCACTCATGGGTGAACCATAACGCAGGAAGGACAGACAATTGGATAATACAGGCAGGCTGACCGCAACCGTTCTGTATCCTGACGGTAGTACAGGGCAGGAAGAAGCAGAAGTCATAACTGAACATAACCTTACGATACTGGTCAATGAGAGACCGGTATACAGGCTGGTATGCACAAGGACCTGTTTAAAGGAACTTGTGACGGGCAGGCTTAAGACGGACGGACTGATAGAGGGACCCGATGATATTTACAGGATATATTTCTGCAAATATGAGAATGAGGCGAGCGTTTTTCTTAATAACGAGGTTTCCCTTAAGGATGCGGATAAGGCAGAGCCTACATGCTGTGCGGGAAACAGGGTCTATGCAGGGAGTAAGAACAGTGCCCTGAAGCCTGTCCCGGATCTTGACTGGAAAAGCGAATGGGTATTTTCTCTTACCGAAGAATTCAGTAAGGGAACCAGGCTTCACGGAAGGACTTCGGGTGTCCATATATGCATGCTTGCAAGGGAAGGCAGAACTGTGTTCGTGAGTGAAGACATAGGCAGGCACAATGCGGTTGACAAGGCTGTGGGTCATGCTCTGCTTAACGGGATCCCGCTGTCTGAATGCATGCTCTTTACATCCGGACGTGTACCGGTGGATATGGTTGAGAAGGTCATAGCTGCAGGTATCCCGGTCCTTGTGTCCAAGTCAGTCCCTACCGTGGAATCGGTTAAGCTGGCTAAGGAGTATGGCCTTACCCTTATATGCAGGGCATGGCCAGATAAATGTGAAATATTCTGAATACGGAGGAATGGATATGTATACAGCGAGAGAAGACAGATATGATAAGATGACTTACAACAGATGCGGCAAGAGCGGCCTTAAGCTTCCGGCCGTATCGCTCGGATTATGGCATAACTTCGGCGACGGTGCCGATCCCTCGAATATGGAGCAGATGTGCTTTACTGCCTTTGACAACGGCATAACGCATTTTGACCTTGCCAATAACTACGGTCCGGAGTACGGGAGCGCGGAGAGGAATTTCGGGAAGATACTTAAGGCTCATTTCGGACCTTACCGTGATGAACTCATAATATCGACCAAGGCAGGTTACGATATGTGGCCGGGCCCTTACGGCAACTGGGGAAGCCGGAAGTACCTTATAGCCAGCCTCGACCAGTCCCTTAAGAGGATGGGGCTTGACTATGTTGATATCTTCTATCATCACCGCATGGATCCGGAGACAGAGCTTGAGGAGACAATGGGAGCCCTGGCTCAGATCGTAAAGAGCGGGAAGGCTCTGTATGCGGGATTGTCGAATTATGACGGCGAACACCTTGAGGAGGCGGCTGCCATTCTTAAGAGGCTTGATGTACCCTTTATCATCAATCAGAACCGCTACAACATGCTTGACCGTACCATAGAAAGAAACGGACTTATGGAGACTTCCCGGAAGCTTGATAAGGGTATAATCTGCTTCTCACCGCTTGCACAGGGACTTCTCTCAGGGAAATATATGGATGGCATTCCGGATGACAGTAGGATAAAAACCGACGGAAGATTCCTCAATGAATCACAGCTTGATGAGGTCACTATGAGGAAGATAAGGGCTCTTAATAATGTAGCCGTAAAGAGAGGACAGAGCCTTCCCGAGATGGCACTGGCCTGGCTGCTCAGTAAGGATGAGATCACATCGGTGCTTATCGGGGCATCAAGACCATCCCAGATAACAGCCAATATAAAGGCAATGGAGAATATTGATTTTTCCGGTGAAGAACTGGATGAAATAGACAGGATCGTTAATTGTGACTGATGATGCAGCCGGGGATCCCTGTCAGGTCACAGCTTACGGTATGCGGTAAGCCGCATGGTGATGTAGCTTGCCAGCCCGCCTATAACGTTGGATATAGGTTCTGCAAGAAAGACGCCGGTAACACCGAAGCCGGCAGCAGGCAGTATAAGCGTGAGAGGCACAACTATAAAGGCCTTCCTCAGCAGTGAGAAAAAGATCGCATGACCTGCATCACCAAGGGCCTGAAATGTGGACTGCCCGGCGAACTGGAGAGCCATGAAGACGAATCCGAAGAAATAGATCTTAAGAGCCTGTATTCCCGCACTCATGAGCATGGGATCATCGGAGAAGAGATTAAAGAAGAAGCCGGGGAAGATGAGGACGATGATCCAGGCTATTGCAGTATAAATGACGCCAAGGGCAGTGTTGAAGTTGATCCCGGCCCTGACCCGTTCGGGTGCCTTCGCGCCGTAGTTGAAGCTTATGACCGGCTGTGCACCACTTATTATCCCGTTTATCGGAAGAACGAAGACTTCCCTTACGGAGTTGGTCACGGTCATTATACCGACGTACAGATCTCCGCCATATCTTGCAAGGGTAGAATTGCATACTACCTGTACAGCGAAGTTGGTTCCCTGCATAATGAAGTTGGAGGCTCCGAGCCTGCATATGTTAAAGGTGATTTCCCTGTTGATCCTTATGTTTTCAGTCTTTAAGGGAACGGGGATATCCTTTCGTGTCAGAAATTTAAGAACCCATATTGCGGAGACAGCCTGACTTATCACGGTTGCAAGGGCCGCGCCGGAAACGCCAAGCCCCAGTACAAAGATGAATATGGGATCGAGGATGATGTTTATCAGGGCCCCGATGACGGTCGAGAGCATGCCGATCCTCGGATAACCCTGAGCGCTTATGTAGCTGTTAAGGCCTGTGGCAGTCATGGAAAAGAGGGTGCCCGCAAGATATACCCTAAGATACCGGGCCCCATAGATATAAGAATCATCGCTTGCACCAAAGGCATACAGCACGGGTCTCATGAATATGTACCCCAGGACTACGAGAACCAGGGCACTTATTATAAGAAGGGCAAAGGAATTGCCTAAGATCCTGCCTGCCTTTACCGAATCGCCCCTGCCGCGTTCGATGGAGAAGAGAGGTATTCCGCCGATACCGAAGAGGGCGGTAAATGCCATGATCAGGGTGATCACGGGGAAAGTCAGACCTACCCCCGTAAGTGCAAGGGAATGTCCTGTCCCCATATGTCCCAGATATATCCTGTCTACAACGTTGTACAGCAGCTGGACGAACTGGGCTATAGTCAAAGGTATGGCCTGCCAGATGATGCATTTCCATACCGGTCCGTTTGAGAAATCGTTGTTTTTCCTGGTCACTGTGCTCATTTTTACCTGCTTAAGATATTTATGAATATACTAGCGAGAAACCCCTTCCGACGTAGTCGGTGGTGGGTAGTTCATCGAGTAATATGGTAAGGCTGCATTATGGGAAAATCAAGCTTATTTGTTGCATTTTATTGCCTATGCAGTATATAATTTGTCATATTTGGGGATATTCATGATATACTATACCATATATGGACACGATAAGGAGGTTGCTTATGAAGGTTCTGGTATTAAACGGAAGCCCCCGCATGGGCGGTAATACGAGCATTGCAGTTGAAGAATTCGTAAATACGCTTGAGCATGAGGGCGTTGAAGCTGAAGTCGTTCAGATAGGAAATATGGACATACGCGGATGTATCGCCTGCAACAGCTGCGGGAATACCGGTAAATGCGTATTCGACGATATCGTCAATGAGCTTGCGGGCAAGTTCGAGGAAGCGGACGGCCTGGTAGTGGCTTCACCGGTATACTATGCATCTGCCAATGCGACCCTTATTGCATGCCTTGACAGGCTCTTCTACAGTACGGGCTTTGACAAGACCATGAAGGTCGGAGCCGGCATCGTTGTCGCAAGACGCGGCGGTTGTTCGGCAACCTTTGATGAACTGAATAAGTATTTTACCATAAGCGGTATGCCCGTCGCTTCCAGCCAGTATTGGAACAGTGTCCACGGAAGGGATAAGGGAGAAGCCGAGAAGGATCTTGAAGGACTGCGTACTGTGAGGGTACTTGCCAGAAACATGGCATTTCTGCTGAAGAGTATAGAACTGGGTAAGCGTGAATACGGGCTTCCGGAAGAAGAGGAACGGGTGTGGACCCATTTTATATCGGAATAGGACCTATCAATAAAGGCACGGACAATATATGAATGACGGAGCAAATTCTAAGACAATACTGAATATAGTTGATACCGAGGGAGATGACATTAAGTTAAGGCCTACCCTTTTTGTATGCTACGGTCACTCGATCTCGGAATACAGGCTTGAGGGACGTCAGAACATGGGAAGGCCCACAGGCGACCGCGTTCCGGACATCCCAATACATGCACGCTTTATATCAAGGGATCACGGATGCTTTGTTACCGAGAATGACGAAACATACTATGTTGCCTCCAGGACGACCAATCCTATCAGGTTCAGGGGAACGGATACCGAACCGGATACCAGGATATCGCTGCGGGACGGAGATGAGCTGATCATTCCCTGGACGGATAAGGACGGCAGGGACATGTCAGTCATACTGGTATATGCCAAGACCCGCTCGAGGATCAACCTGTGGAGGGAACTTCAGAAGGCCTCCCGCGACAGTCTGACTAACTTAAGCGACAGGGAATCTTTCATAACATGGTGGAAGCAGAATATGGAGAAGAAGGACTATTCGGAGGCTGTCCTGTTCATACTGGATGTGGATGACTTTAAAAAGCTTAATGATACAGCCGGACACAATGCAGGAGATATAGCCCTGTGCATCATAGCCCAGGAGCTTAAGAATGCGGTTAGATACGAGAACCAGATATGCCGCTGGGGCGGAGACGAATTCGTCGGGATAATACCTGCAGGGCCTGAGGAGGCAGAACACAGGCTCAATGATATAGGCAGTGCGATATGTGAAGCGACTGCCGGTGCCGGTGTCCCGATCAGTGTCAGCATAGGTTATACTGACATTCATGAGGTAAATGACAAAGGAGATATCGAGGCCCTGCTGGAGCTGGCCGATAAAGCATTATACAAGGTTAAGACCACGCAGAAGAATGGTATTGCATCTTACCGGGGCGAATGATAAGGAAGATACGCACTAATTCTCCGCAAAATCAGTATCCATTGCCATCTGAAGCGTGTAATCGGGATAAGCCTTCTGTACATCCCCGAGAACATCTTCATATACAGCATTTCTGTCCCCGGCATCAAAGCTTATCACTATATCAAACCGCATGGTCTTTTTCTCCGGGTCCATATAGAATCCATGTATCTGCAATACATATTTATGTGAGAATACTATCTCAGTCACTTTCTTCTTGG
>JAILCT010000153.1 GCA_024690425.1 Lachnospiraceae bacterium
CTTGACGGCGTGATCGTACAGGATCCGGGAGTGATAAAGATTTTATCAGCGTCATTTCCGGGCCTTCCCCTGCACGGATCAACACAGATGGCTGTAACAGATGCAGAAGGTGTTATGGCACTTTCGGATATGGGCATCACAAGGGTGGTTCCCGCTAGAGAGCTGGGTCTTAAAGAAATCAGGAATATCATTGCAAGAACCGGGATGGAGATTGAATGCTTTATCCATGGAGCCATGTGCTATTCCTATTCGGGCAAATGCCTCTTTTCCAGCATCGTCGGTGGAAGGAGCGGCAACAGAGGCAGGTGCGCTGGACCATGCAGGCTGCCCTACAACGATAAATATATCTTAAGCCTTCGGGATATTTCAACACTTGACATTATTCCTGAGCTTATTGATGCCGGCATATGTTCATTTAAGATAGAAGGAAGGATGAAGAGCAGGGAATATGTAGCCGGAGTGACAGGGATATACAGGAAATATATAGACAGGTATTTAAGCCTTGAAGAATCAGGTGAAGAGGATAAATACAGGGTTGATGAAGAAGACCTTAAGGAGCTTGATGACCTGTATACCAGAAGCGGACATTGCAATGGGTATTATCATATGCATAACGGGAAAGAGATGGTGACAGTCAGCAGACCCTCATATGATACGCCTGAAGACAAAAAAATGAATGACATGTATGATAAATATGCAGGTCAGGATATAAAGAGAAGATGCAGGGGATACTTCAGAGCCGTTGCAGATGAAGGAATTTCTTTTAAGCTTATATGCGATGAGCATGAAGTCATATGTTACGGTATAGTTCCTGAAAAGGCATTAAAACAACCAACCGACAAAGAGACTGTAGGAAAGCAGCTTAACAGACTGGGAGATACGGCCTTTAAATATGATGAGCTTAAGATGGATATCGGTGAAGAAGTTTTTCTGCCGGTATCTGTCATTAATTCGATAAGAAGAGAGGCTTTTGAAAGATTAAAGGAAGCTATCCTTTCGGATTTTAGAAGAGATAATCCAAGCCCCTGTGATGTACCCGGGGGAAGAAGACAGGAGCATATAAACGGCAATGATATAAAGATACATATTCGCCTTGACAGGGCAGAGCTTATAGATACTGTTCTTAAAAGCGGTATTGCGGATATGGTATCGGTAGATATAAATGAATATATCTTAAACGATCATGGACGCCGGGTGATAGATACAGAAGCCCTGAAAAAGGATTCGGAAAAGATAAGGAATAAAGGATGCAGGTTTTTTTCTGTACTGCCTGCAGTGATAAGAAACAGTTATTTTGACAGGATACAGGGACTTGACGGCATTCTGGATGACAGCACTTCAGATGGTGTTATAATAGATAATTATGAAGGCCTGGATTATCTTAAGAAGTCAGGATATGGCGGTACAGTGCTTGCGGACATGCATATGTATGCCGCCAATGATGCTTCTGTATGTATGCTTTATGAAATGGGAGCGGACATACTGACATATCCTGTTGAGTTAAACGGAGGGGAATTAAGAGAACTTAACATGCCAAAGGGTGAGCTTATCCTATATGGAAGGCTTCCCATGATGATAAGTGCCCAATGCGTACAAAAAACTACCGATAAGTGCATTAAGGATAACGGAATATCGACCATAAGGGACAGATATGGCAATTTATTCCCGGTTGTACGTAACTGTAACGAATGTTTTAACACGATCCTTAACTGCCTTCCGCTTGCAATATCTCCGGAAGAGGTTCCAAATAGCCTGGATCCGTATTCATACAGGATCCATTTCACTGTCGAGAAAGCTCAAGAGGCAGAAGAGGTGATCAAGATGTATCGGGACCTGTTTGAAGGGCGTATGACGAAAATAAAAGATCTGAAGCGCACACTGGGTCATCTTAAAAGAGGAGTTGAATGATTGGAAACGATATTTCTTGCGTTTTCTAATTACATATTGATCCTGCTCATGCTTATATACACATTCATGTGCTTTTTTGTCTTCCGTTACGGGACCGAGAAGGAACGTGACGGGATATACTTAAGCCAGGTGATATGCATGTCGCTTATCTATGCCATATCCTTTATTGTTATATATTTAAGGCTTGGCGAGATAGAGATCCTGCGTTTTTACGGCCTGACCCAGCTTATTTTGTGGTCGGTGATATTTCTGTACAGAAAACTGTATCCCGAGGCATGCAAGCTTTTAGTAAATAATATGTGCGCGCTTATAAGCATAGGTTTTATCATCCTGGTCCGCCTAAACTATATAAAGGCCAGGAAACAGTTCGTAGTGGTCCTCGTGTCTGCGGCCATGGCTCTTGTGATTCCGTATATCCTGAAGAAATTCAAAAGGCTGAGAAGGTTCTACAAAATATTTGCATATGCGGGTATGACAGCCCTCACGCTGGTTCTGATATTCTCAAGGACCATAAACGGTTCCAAGCTAAATATCAGGATCGGCGGAGTATCGTTTCAGGCTTCAGAGTTCGTAAAGCTTATCTTTGTTTTCTCTATCGCCGGCATCCTGACATGTTCCAAATCCGAGAAGCGTCTTATGATGGCTGCCGTGGTCTCTGCGATCCATGTTCTTCTGCTCGTTGCATCAAAAGATCTCGGAAGCGCGATAATATTCTTTATAGTCTTTACGATAATGGTATTTATCGCAACCGGACGTTACAGATATCTGTCGGCAGGACTTATTGGGGCCGCCTTGTGTTCGATCGCCGGTTATTTTATATTTCCCCATGTGAGGGTGAGAGTTGAGGCATGGAATGATCCTATCGGAACAATAGAGGATTCCGGATATCAGATCGCCCAGTCCCTGTTTGCGATAGGTACGGGAGGCTTTAAGGGAATGGGCCTTTACCAGGGAGCGCCCAACAGAATACCTGTTGTAGAGGCTGACTTTATATTTGCCGCGCTCTCAGAGGAATTCGGTGTTATATTTTCACTGTGCATTATCCTTGTATGCGTAAGCTGCTTTATCATGTTTATGAATATAGCCATGCGCTTTAATGATCTATTTTATAAGCTCGTTGCAGTGGGGCTTGCAGTAACATACGGATTTCAGGTTTTTCTGACCATCGGAGGAGTTACCAAGTTTATCCCGCTTACCGGGGTTACCCTGCCTCTTGTAAGTTACGGAAGTAATTCCATTATGGTTTCCATGATAATGTTTTCGGTAATACAGGGCCTGTATGTTTCGGTCCGGAGCATGAATGTGAGAAATAAGAATGTTTAAGAGCAGGATCAAGGACGATAACGAAAAAACCAATAGTGAGATACTCTTTATAACATATATATTTGTGGGTCTTTTTGTAGCGCTCATCTTATATGTGGTATATTTTACGGCCTTCCGCAGTGATGCATTCATAAATAATTCGTATAATTCCAAAAGAGGCGAACTTCTGGGCAAGAGGGTGGTAAGAGGAACCATTATGTCAGCGGACGGGCAGGTGCTTGCAAGGACAAGCGGCAGGGCTGACGGAAGTGAGACACGTCAATATCCGTATGCTAATGTCTTTGCCCATGCTGTTGGCTTTATGTCCCAGGGATGTATGGGTGTTGAGTCCATATCCAATTTTAAGCTGTTAAAATGCAGCAACAGTCCGACGGTCAGGTTAAAGAATGATGTTGACGGCATCAAAAACACAGGCGATACCGTCATAACCACATTTGATACAAGACTGCAGGAAACAGCATATAATGCCTTTGGAAACAGGAGAGGGGCCGTGGTCGTAACAGATGTAAAGACCGGACATATACTGGCAATGGTCAGCAAGCCTGATTTTGATCCTAACATGATCGATGAGATATGGGACAGTGTAAACGAAGACAGTGAGAACAGCCTTCTTTTGAACAGGGCCACACAGGGCCTGTATCCACCGGGTTCGACATTCAAGATAGTTACAGCACTTGAATTTATCAGGGAAAATGATGATACATCCGATTATGAGTTTGACTGTACGGGAACGTTTGAGTATGAAGATGTAATGATCAACTGTTATCACGGTCAGAATCATGGCCATATGGACCTTGATCTTAGCTTTGCCAAGTCATGCAATTCATCTTTTGCAAATATATCATCAACACTTGACAGGGCTTCATTCGGAAAGACCTGCAGGAGCCTTATGTTTGATGAAAAGATACCATGTCCGTTCAGCTATAAATTAAGCTCCGTGAACATAAACAGGGATTCCGATTCCGCAACATTGATACAGGCAGGCATAGGTCAGGGCAGGACGCAGATAACTCCTATTCATATGAATATGATAACCTGTGCGATCGCTAATGATGGTATGCTTATGGAGCCCATGGCGGTTGAAAAGATAAAAAACACACAGGGAATAACAATAAGGGATTATCAGCCGCATAAATACAGGCGTCTGATGAGTGAACAGGAAGCAGAAAGACTTCGCGAACTGATGAGGGGTGTCGTCCTTAACGGAACAGGTTCGAGACTTAAAGATACAGTGGGGTATGAAGCCGCAGGTAAAACAGGTTCTGCTGAATTTTCGACGGATAAAACAAAAAGCCATGCATGGTTTACAGGCTTTGCTCCTTATGATGATCCAAAGATCGCCATTACGGTTATAGTTGAAGGAGGAGGTTCGGGCGGAGAGACTGCCGTCCCTATTGCAAGGATGGTGTTTGACAGGTATTTTGAAAAGAAGTGATCAGATGAGCTTCTCTATAAAGAGGTTCTTGTTATTGGACAGATCTATATAATTGTTGCCGGTCCTTACCATGGGACGGGAGAGATTATTCTTGTTTATGAGAACGATGGAACATTCGGTTCCGTCATTTAACATTACTTCCTTGCCTATATATTCTTCAACCATCCTGCTTAAGAAGGTTAAATAGTAAGCAACGTCATATCTTTCGAGTCCGTCATTCTCGAATATCTCGATGACTTTAAAAGGGCATAAGGGATCACGGTATGCCCTGTAAGAGGTCATAGCTTCATAAGCATCTATTATGGAGATGATCTTGGCGAACTTGTTAATCCTGTCAGCGGCAAGATGCTGGGGATAACCGGTCCCGTCGCATCTTTCATGGTGCATAAGAGCAGCCAGCTTGATATTTATGTCGATATTCAGGTTCTGTATAAGGTTGTAGCTATGTACAGGATGTGTCCTCATTAAGGCGCGTTCTTCGTCTGTAAGCTTACCGGGCTTGAAGATAAGCTCCTTGGGGAGCTTGAACTTGCCAATGTCATAATAGAAGCCACAGAGAATGAGGGTGTTAAGTTCCTCTTCGCTAAGAGAGAACCATTTGCCGGTATAACGACAGATAAGAGCAACATTTAATCCATGCGCATAAAGAAGATCACTGTCCTTGATCTCAAGAACGGTAAGCATATCAAGAATCGTTGTTCTGCTGTGTTCAAAGGGTGTAAATATATGATCAACTATAGCAAGAAGGTCATTATTGTTGGGCGGAACCTTCTTAAGTATAAATGAATCCAGAGCAACTTTATATGCTGTAAAATTGGCAAAATAGATCTCTTCGAATTTCTTGAAGGATTTACTGACCTTGATCTTCTCGAAATAGGTGCTGACATGGTCTTCCGGTTCTTTGATCTGAATACACTTAATAGGGCTGACCAGAAGCTTCTGAATGATCAGCTTATCAAGAACGGTATCTTTTTTTACGAGCAGGTTCCCCTTATAATCTGTTGCATCCTCGGCAACTTCCATGCCCGGCTGCAATGCTACAGTAGCTATCAGCTCCATAAAATTTACCTCATAGTTAGAGTATAAAAATATAATAAATTATTGTCAACCAAAACATGTAAAAGTATGGGCTGCACTGCATGCGAAATATCCGACTACAAAATGATCGGCGGGTATGCTATAATTTCTGATATATGTAATAAAGGCAGACTAAATGATAAGATACTATAAAGATCTGTATCTGACCGACAGTACAGAGAAAAACTTAAACAAGATCAAGAGAAAGCTAAGGCTCGGAACCGGTATGACGGGCCTTTTTGTGATAACCCTGTCTGATAACCCGGGGGATATGTTCAACATAATCCATGCCTCCATGTTTAAGCAAAGAAGGATAAGACACGCTGACCATCTGGTGATCGGACTTGCCGAGAGCAGACGGAAAGCTTATGATATCATAACCGGGATCGTTACCGGACACTATACAAGAACCGGTGGATATGATGGTATCAGGGATTATTTTTTGGAAGGGAATGACTGATGCTTGCAACCATTCTTTTTATACTAAAGATCATCGGTATAGTTCTGCTTGCCATTCTTTCCCTGGCTCTTTTTATGATACTGATCATTCTTTTTGTTCCTGTCAGGTATACAGGATACGGTAAAAAGGAAGGGGATGAAGGGAGTAAGATAAGAGCTGGAGCCGGTGCCTCATGGCTCCTTAAGATAGTAAGTGCTGATTATGAGTACAGTGAAAATTCAAGAGGATTAACGATAAGGGTGTTTGGCATCCGTTTAAGGAGCAGGGAAGAGAAGGAAGAAAAGAGGAGACTCAGAGAAGAAAAGAGGGAACTTAAGAAAAAAGATAAAAAGGCTCCGAAAAAGAAATCGGGAAGCAGGAAGACAAAGATTGAATATACAATGACCGAATATGATGCTTCGCAAGATGTATTCAAGGAGAACACCATAGATCCCAAGGGGGATCCGAAATCAGATGATACGGATAAAAAGCCTTCTGCGGCAGATACAGGACCGTACGGACAGGAATTATTTATTAAACTTAAGGATAAAATCTTAAGAATATATGATAAGATAAGTAATGTGGTTAAAGGCCTTTTTGATAAAGCAGAAGAGGTTGACTATTATATAGACGCTCTGTCCAATGATGCTTCAAACAGGCAGGCGGTGGCGCTGATCATTAAGAAGGTTAAGGCTCTCTTAAAGAGCATACGTCCGAAAAAGCTTAAGGGATATGTAGATTACGGGGGCGATGATCCCGCCGATACCGGCAGGATGCTTGCGGCAGCTGCAATAGCGTATCCGCTTTACAGCCCGGGACTTAAGATCAATCCCGATTTTGAAAGCAATATTCTTGCATTTGATGTTTATTTAAAGGGCAGGATATACATATATGTTCTTGTCAGAACTTTTATAGCCCTGTATTTTAATAAGAAGGTAAAGAGACTGATCAGGATAATGAAGAAGGAGAACGATAATGGCAGGTAATTTTAAGGAAGTTGTTGATTCGATGCTTAACGGGATGGAAGGGTTCCTCTCAAGCAAGACTGTGGTAGGAGAACCTACTGTGATCGGTGATACGATCATTGTTCCCTTTGTCGATGTATCATTCGGTGTCGGGGCAGGTGATTTCAGAGGAGAGAAAAAAGCCAATGGGGCAGGCGGCCTTACCGGCAAGATGTCCCCATCAGCTGTTCTTGTTATACAGAATGGGACAACAAGACTTGTTAACATAAAAAATCAGGACAGCATGACCAAGATACTTGATATGGTACCGGACCTTGTGAACAAATTCGCAGGCAAAAGCGGAGACAATGAATTAAGCGATGAACAGATAGCCGAGAAAGCCTTCGAAAATAATTAACATAAAATATTCACATAAATTTTCGAAAACCCCTTGAAAAAAATAACAAGGTTATTTATAATACAGTATATAGTGCTTCATAGGGGAAGGAGCACTAAGTTTTGAGGAGTTGTAACTGTTTATGTATTTTGTACACAAAGGTACTGAATAGTTGCAAGGGGATTATAATAATAAGGGGACGAAAATGGATATTGCACAGAATATTTCTGTAGAAGACATGGCATCGATCAAGCTGTGGCTTTTGCAAGAGAGTCAACGCCTGGAATATGCCAGAAGGTCATTCGAAAAAGAGAAGAAGGAATTCGAAGAGAAGAAACAGCAGTTTGAGACCGAACGCAACATAATAATGGCCACGGTTTCGGAACAGGCAAGAAGAACCGAACTTGAATCGAAGACTCTGGCAACAGAGAAGATCCTTTTCAAACAGAAGCTTGAGATCCTTGAAGGAGGATTCAGGACCCTGTGTAAAGAGAGGGAAGATTTCGAGACAGAGAAGGAGAAGTATCGCAACAGATATGCGGCAGCCGGAACAGCAGGAAGAGGTTCTGTAAATGTATCGGCATATAATTCGGGAGTGTTCTTTAACGGAATAGATAATGTCCTTGCTCTTAAGAAGAGATACAGGGATCTGCTCAAGATATTCCACCCGGATAACATGGACGGAGATAATGAGACCGTACAGGTGATAAATGAAGAATATGCGATGTTAAAAGATCAGTTTTAACAGGAGACAGGGGA
>JAILCT010000065.1 GCA_024690425.1 Lachnospiraceae bacterium
ATTACAATACCCCTTCGACAGCAGATATATAATAAAGAAGAAAAAATCGTTAAAGAGACAGCTCCTTGATAAGGGGACAGGCTTCATTGATAAGAAGATAGCAGTACTCGGAGGCTCGACAACTCATGACATAATCATGATGCTTGAGCTGTTTTTGCTTGACCAGGGCATAAGACCGGAATTCTATGAGTGTGAATATGCCCAGTACTGGGAAGATGTAATGTTTGATAACCCGGAACTTAAGGAATTCGCCCCGGATATAATCTATATTCATACAAGTAACAGGAACATAAGGCAGTATCCCGCCCTGTCCATGAATGAAGAGGAGATAAAGGGGTTGCTGGATGCCGATTATGAACACTTCGAGAAGATGTGGGGTAAAATAGAAAACACCTATCATTGCCCTGTTATCCAGAATAATTTTGAGTACCCGTTTTACAGGATGTTGGGTAATGCAGATGCTACCGATATCCATGGGCGGGTCAACTACATAAACAGGCTTAATGCGATGTTTGCCGCTTATGCAAGGGATCATAAGGACTTCTTTATCCAGGATATCAATTATCTGTCCGCTGCATACGGACTTGACAGGTGGTCGGATCCGCTTTACTGGCATATGTATAAATACTCCCTGTCTATGGAGGCTATCCCGACTCTTTCTTACAATCTAAGCAATATCATTAAGTCCATTTACGGCAAGAACAAGAAGGCTCTGGCCCTTGATCTTGACAATACCCTCTGGGGCGGAATAGTCGGGGATGACGGAGTTGAGGGAATAGAGATAGGACCCGAGACATCTATGGGCCAGGTCTATTCGGAATTCCAGGGTTATCTTAAGGATCTTAAGGATATAGGTGTCATACTTAATGTATGCTCCAAGAATGAAGAAGAGAATGCTATAGGCGGGCTGAATCATCCTGACGGAGTCCTTAAGCCTGATGACTTTATCGTGATAAAGGCCAACTGGGATCCCAAGAGCAAAAACCTTGCGGACATGGCAGGCGAACTGAATCTGCTGCCTGAATCCTTCGTCTTTGTTGATGATAATCCGGCAGAACGAGAGATCGTAAGAAGTCAGTTACATGTGGTATCTCCGGAGATAGGAAGCGTTGAAGACTATATAAGGGTGATCGATCATTCGGGATTCTTCGAGGTTACCAACCTGTCGGCAGATGATGCCAAGCGTAACGAGATGTATAAGGAGAACGCCAAGAGAGCGAAGCTTGAAGCAAGCTTTGACAACTATGGCGATTATCTTAAGTCCCTTGAAATGAAAGGTACGATAAAGAACTTCGAGCCCATCTATATGGAGAGGATTGCCCAGCTCAGCAACAAGAGCAACCAGTTTAACCTTACAACAAGAAGGTATACAAGGGCGGAGATAGAAGAAATAGCGGATTCGGATGACTATATTGATATATACGGCAAGCTGGAGGATAAGTTCGGGGATAACGGTGTTGTCTCAGTGGTAATAGGACATAAAGAGGGAGATATCCTTGATATGGACTTATGGATCATGAGCTGCAGGGTCCTTAAGAGGGATATGGAATATGCCATGATGGACGAGCTTGTTCATAAGGCCGGGGAAGCAGGCATCAGGACCATAAGGGGCCATTATTATCCCACGGCGAAGAACAAGATGGTTAAGGATTTTTATGCACTCATGGGATTTACGTTGACGGAAGAAGACAGTGAGGGCAACAGGACCTGGGAGTTCAAGGTAGAAGATGATTATGAGGATAAGAACCACTATATAAGTGTAAATCAGGAATAAGAAGAAAGGGGAAGGAAGATGAGCAGGGAAGAAATATTTAAGAGACTGAACGAGGTATTCCGTGACGTGTTTGACCGGGATGACATTACGGTAAAGGATGAGACAACGGCAGCTGATGTCGAGGGATGGGACAGCCTTATCCACATAACACTGATGGACGCCGTAGAAGAGGAATTCGACATAAGATTTGACATGAAAACAGTTGTCAAGATGAAAAATGTCGGAGAACTGGTCTCAGCAATAGAAGAAAAATTATAAAGAACAGAAATAGAAAGGAGAAGGGTTATGAAGAGAATCGGTATGTTAACAAGCGGTGGTGACTGCCAGGCACTTAATGCCGCAATGAGGGGTGTTGTTAAGTCCCTGTGGTACACACTCGGCGGAGATCAGGTTGAGATCTATGGTTTCAACAACGGTTACAGGGGTCTTATCTACCATGATTACAGGAAGTTCGAGTTTAAGGATTTTTCAGGTATTCTTACACGGGGCGGAACGATACTCGGAACATCAAGGACACCCTTTAAGACGATAAGGGAGCCTGATGAGAACGGTCTTGATAAGGTTGCTGCAATGAAGCAGACTTACTATAATTTAAATCTTGACTGTCTGGTTATCCTGGGAGGTAACGGAACTCATAAGACGGCACACCTCTTAAGCCAGGAAGGTCTTAATATCATAACTCTTCCAAAGACCATAGATAATGATCTCTTCGGAACGGATATGACTTTCGGCTTCCAGAGTGCGGTTGATATAGCGGTTGACTGTATTGACTGTATCCATACAACGGCATCTTCACACGGACGTGTGTTTATAGTTGAGGTAATGGGACACAAGGTAGGATGGCTTACACTTAATGCCGGAATAGCCGGCGGCGCTGACATCATCCTTATTCCCGAGATCCCCTATGACATGGATAAGATCGTCGATGCGATCAATCTAAGGGTTAAGAGGGGAAGCACCTTTACGATCCTTGCGGTTGCTGAGGGTGCAATAAGCAAACAGAAGGCCAAGATGAGCAAGAAGGAGCTCAAGGAATATATGGAAAAGAGCAAGTATCCTTCCGTATCATATGAGATAGCTGATGAGCTTCAAAAGAGAACAGGCCAGGAGATAAGAGTCACGGTTCCCGGTCATACCCAGCGCGGCGGTACACCCTGCGCATATGACAGGGTATTTGCAAGCCGCCTTGGCGCAGAGGCAGGAGCACTTATCATGAAGGGAGAATACGGATTCATGGTAGGCTACAGGAACAGGGAGATCGTCAAGGTACCGCTTGACGAGGTTGCGGGCAAGCTTAAATTCGTATCTCCGGATGCAACCATAATAAAGGAAGCCAAGCTGCTCGGTATAAGCTTTGGTGATTAAGGATATTTGTTGGAGGAAGTATGTCGTATACCGCATTATACAGGAAATGGCGGCCCGATAAGTTTACGGATGTCAAGGGGCAGGATGCAATAGTGACCACCCTTAAAAATCAAATAATTCACGACCGTATAGGGCATGCCTACCTGTTCTGCGGAACAAGGGGAACCGGTAAGACCACGGTGGCCAAGATAGTTGCGAAGGCTGTGAACTGCGAACATCCTGTTGACGGTAATCCGTGCGGAGAGTGTAAAAGCTGCAGGGCAATTGCCGACGGAACCTCAATGAATGTTATCGAGATAGATGCCGCTTCGAATAACGGAGTTGATAACATAAGGGAGATAAGGGATGAAGTCACCTATTCTCCTACTGAGGGAAGGTATAAGGTCTATATAATCGATGAGGTTCACATGCTCTCAACGGGAGCATTTAACGCTCTCTTAAAGACACTTGAAGAACCTCCTTCATACGTTATATTCATCCTCGCGACAACGGAAGTCCATAAGATTCCCGTTACGATACTGTCAAGATGCCAGAGGTATGATTTTAAGAGAATATCGGTAGACACGATAAGCGAGAGATTACATGAACTGGCAGAAGGCGAAGGCATAGAAGCGGAAGAAAAGGCAATAAGATATATAGCCAAATCCGCCGACGGGGCTCTCAGAGATGCGCTTTCCCTCATGGACCAGTGCAATTCATTTTACTTCGGGCAGACACTCACATATGACAAGGTGCTTGAAGTGCTGGGGGCTGTTGACACAGGCGTCTTTTCGGATCTTTTATGTGCCGTTATAGCAAGGGATGTGAAAAGCTCGATAAGTATTCTAGATGAAGTGGTCATACAGGGAAGAGAACTAAGCCAGTTTGTTGTGGATTTTACCTGGTATTTACGCAATCTCATGCTCGTGAAAACTTCAGAAGAAGATAATATCGAAGAAGTCATTGACATGTCCGGCGAAAACCTTATGCAGTTAAAGCGTGAAGCACAGGCTGTGGACACTGACAGGGTCATGAGGTATATAAGGATATTTTCCGAACTGTCGGGACAGATAAGGAATGCTACCCAGAAGAGGGTACTTATAGAGATCGCCCTTATAAAGTTATGCAGGCCGGGGATGGAGACAGATACAGGATCCCTGCTTGATCGTATACGGGCAATAGAGGAGAAGCTTGAAAAGGGTGATTTTTCAATAAGCGAAGGGAGCGGAACACCGGCTGAAAAACCGGATGAGGCAATAAAGCCCGTTGAGCTTACAAGAGCCCTTAACAGTGATATTAAAGAGCTTGTCGGAAAATGGAACCGGGTCATAGCAAATGTTACGAATCCCGGAATGAGTATGCTTAAGAAATGTAAGCTTACAGTAACGGATGATGACCGGCTTCTGATAGCATCGTTTGACCCCATGCATGTAGAGTATCTGAACAGGGATAATGTCAGGGAGGAAATAAGCGATGCCATGGAAGAAGTGCTGGGGAAAAGCGTACTCTATGAGATTACCGGAATGGAAGACAAGACAGCATTTAAGAAGAAATACCCTGATCTTTCGGTCATAAACATGGAGATCGAGACAGAGGATCAGTAGAAGTAACCATTATAAAAGGGAGGAAGTAACAAATGGCAAAAAGAGGCGGATTTCCCGGAGGAATGGGAATGTCCGGAAACATGAACAACCTCATGAAGCAGGCACAGAAGATGCAGAAGCAGATGGAGGAGAGCCAGAAAGCACTGGAGGAGAAAGAATTTACTGCAGCAGCAGGAGGCGGGGCAGTAGAGGTCACGGTTTCCGGTAAAAAAGAAATAACCGCTGTAAAGCTTAAAGAGGAAGTTGTGGATCCTGATGATATAGAAATGCTTGAGGATCTTATAATGGCAGCTGTAAATGAGGCCCTTCGAAAGGTTGAAGAAGAGACCGCAAGCAGTATGAGCAAGCTTACGGGTGGAATGGGACTTGGAGGAGGATTTCCGTTTTAATGGAACTATATAGCGGTTACATTAGCAGGCTGATCGGCGAGTTATCGGTCCTGCCGGGGATTGGTAATAAATCAGCCCAGCGCCTGGCCTTTCACATAATAAACATGCCTAAGGAGAAGGTGGAAGCGCTGGCATCGGCAATGACTGAAGCAAGGAACAACATTAAATACTGCAGGGAGTGCTTTACCCTTACGGACAATGAGATATGTCCCATATGCTCTGATGAGAACAGGGACCATAAGCAGATAATGGTCGTTGAGAACACAAGAGATATGACGGCATACGAGAAGACAGGGAAGTACAAGGGTGTATATCATGTGCTCCATGGGGCCATAAATCCTTCACTAGGAATAGGCCCCAATGATATCAAGCTTCCCGATCTTTTAAAGAGGCTTCAGACTGTTGATGCATCAGAGGTAATAATAGCGACCAATTCAAGCATCGAAGGTGAGACAACAGCTATGTACATCAGTAAGCTTATCAAGCCTACAGGTATACGGGTTACAAGGATAGCCAGCGGAGTACCTGTCGGCGGTGAACTGGAATACATAGATGAGGTGACTCTGTCAAGAGCTCTGGATGCAAGAGTTGAGTTGTGATTTTAATATAATACGAGGAGAATAAGAAAATGAGTGTTGAAGTAAGTAGTTTCGGTAAGACAAAGGATGGAAAAGAGGCTAAGCTGTATACCATAACCAACGGGAAAGGAGCAAAAGCATCCATAACCGATTTTGGTGCCACTCTTGTAAAGCTCTTTATACCTGATGATAAAGGGGAAGTTAAGGATGTGGTTTTGGGTTTTGACAGTGCGGCAGACTATGAGAACTGCACTTCCTATATAGGTGCGACCATAGGGCCCAATTCGAACAGGATAGGAAACAGCAGGTTTTCGATAGACGGTATAGAATACAGGCTTGCCGATAATGACGGCGGTAATAACCTTCACAGTGATGATGATCTGGGCTTCCATAAGCAGTTATTTGATGCCGAGATACTCGAAAAGGGGGTTAAGTTCACAATAAGCATAGCAGATATGGTAATGGGCTTCCCGGGTAATAAGACGGCAAGCGTAACCTATACCTTAAGTGATGAGAATGAACTTAAGCTGGAATATGAAGGTATAAGCGATAAGAAGACGATCTTCAATATGACCAACCATTCCTATTTCAACCTTGCCGGCCATACAGCAGGGGCACAAGGGGTGCTTGATACGGAGCTTATGGTAAAGGCAGGCAGATATACTGAGATAGTACCCGGGGCGATCCCCACAGGCAAGCTTCCCGAGGTTTTGGGAACTCCGATGGATTTCAGAAATCCCAAGAAGATCGGTAAAGAGATAGATGCTGATTTTGAACAGATGAAGATGGTGCACGGATATGACCATAATTTTGCCATAGATGATTATGACGGGACACTTAAGCTTGTTGCCAGCGCATCCTGCGACGGACGGACTATGGAGGTGTATACCGATCTTCCTGGAATCCAGTTCTATTCAGGCAACGGTCTGTCTCCTTATGATGGTAAAGAAGGAGCTAAGTACGGAAACAGGGGCGGCTTCTGTCTTGAGACCCAGTACTTCCCGGACAGCGTAAACCAGCCTTCATTCGAGTCACCCGTTAAGGTTGCGGGTGAGAAGTATCATACGGTAACCATGTATAAGTTTGTGTAAAGATATGAATAATAAAAGACCTACAACCCAGATAACCCTGATGATCCGTGTGATCGTGGCCATGTATCTTATATACCTGGCTCACGGTCTGATAACCGGACTTGATACTGCACCCAACAGAAGGCTTATGGCAATAGTTGCCGTAGTCTTCACCTTTGCGGGTGTTCTTATCATTGCCTTTACCATCAAGGCTTTTGTAAACAGGGAATATAAGGATATGAGAGAGATCGATCTGACGGACAGTGACCTGAAGGTAGAGCAGACAGAAGGCGCGGTCATAGACGAATCGGTAACGGATGAAGGAATTGAGGATAATAAGGAAATAGTTAATAAGGGTTTGGAAACAGATAGTAAAGATGAGTAACGGTAACAGAGAAAAGGACCGTTTTCTGATCGTCCTTGTGGGGCTTATCAGTTACGGTATCATACTTATAGGAATTGTCATAGGGACTTTTTTCATTGTAAGAAACCTGTTTGAAAAAAAAGATGCCGAAGTAAGCTCGGCAGTGGCTTCGGATATTTCAGATCAAGCAGAAGAGACTGATGAAGGACCGGACGGACAAGATACGGAACAGCCTGCTGGCGAAGCGGGTAATATGGAAGCGCGGGAAGTTGATCATACAGTATCCGCTGACAGCTATCTGATAAATGGAAAGCTTGATTATACCGGGATACTGTTTAAGCCTAACAAACGGGATGGCAGCCTTAAGTGGAACGATCTTGTGTTTTCAAAGATCGAGAACGTCAAGGAACCCGGTAAGGCTCCTGTCAATACATATAAAATGAACAGTAAGAGGGTAATGCTTACAGATGACAGGCTGCTGGAGATATATACCTATACGGGTCCTGATTCCGCTGATATCTCGAAGATAACAACTATAGAGCATTGCTCGGATAATCTGGATGTGATCGATTACTATTACGATAACGGAGTGATCAATTATGCCGCGCAGAGGTCGGCAGTTGTTGATTATCCGATAGACATTTCTTCGGGCAAGGTAACTTCGAGATACTATTTTGATAATGATACACTTGTGAAATATTCCTATTGTGAGGATAATAAGGCAACCGTGTTTAATGCCGCTTCACTGCCGGAATACAGCCAGGGTACCGTAGACCAGTATGAGTACCTTGAAGCGGAAATGATCAATAAGGCTTATATAACTCTTAATGCGGCCAAGACACTTGAAAACGTCCAATACATAGAGGGATATATACTTGATGAATATGATCAGGCCCTTTCGGATGTAAGCGTTAAGCTCTACAAGAGCAGTGACATGACCGAAGCTGCTTCGGCTGTTACAAACGGGGACGGACATTATGAGATGTCAATCCCTTGCGATGATGAAGAGACTTATGTGCTGTCAGCACAGAAGAATGATTTTGATGAAGTCAGGATATATGAAATAACGGCAAAGACAGGATCGGGTGTTTATTATGTACCTACGCCGAGACTGACATATTCATCAGACGGTGCGGAATATAATATTCAGATAGCGGTAAGGGATTCAGTGGCCAACGAGCTTCCGATAACTGATGCCACGGTAAGCTTAAGGGCAGGCCTTAACTGCAGGGAAGGCGATATCATCGGTCAGGCCGCACTTAATGAGGAAGGGATTGCGCTCTTTACCCTTCAGTCCGGGAATTATACAGCCAGGGTAAGTAAGAACGGCTACGAGGACTCATATTTTAACGTGATCGTTACCATGTCAAGGCAGATAACTGTCGGATATGCCGTACCGGATGTGCCGGAGAACAAGATACAGGCAGTACTTGCATGGGATACGGCTCCTCTTGACCTTGATGCAAGGGTTCTGACCGCAGGAGGAAAGAATGTCTACAGGGCTGTAAGTGACGGAGTGGGAGCACTGACGGCAGAGACGATCACTCTGGATGTAAACGATGAAGAAATGTACAGATACTATGTATCCGATCATACCAACTGTACGGGCGGGAACGCCAACTCAGACAGTCTTACGGGTTCGGGTGCAAGAGTGTCACTGTATGGCCCGGAGGGATATATAGGAACTTACGATGTACCGGTCGGTCACCTCGGTGTGATATGGGAACCTTTTGCCATAAGAGGCAGAGAAGTGCTTCCTGTAAATCATTTTTACAATGTGATCGAGCAGGACAGTTATTGGACTTCCAAATAAAAGACTAAAGGAGGCTGTGTCATTATGGCTGATAAGGACAGAAGCTTTTACTCGGATGAAGTTATAAAGGAACTTATTGCATACAGGAAAAAACATAAGTTAACACAGCAGGATATTGCAGAAAGATCGGGTATAATGAGACCCAATATCGCAAGGCTTGAATCCATGAAGGCAGAACCTTCAATGGATGTGCTGTCACGCTATGCAAACAGCATGGGGATGGACATAAAAATATCTCTTGTTAAGAGGAAACAATAATGATATAATCGTAACGTTCGCGGTGATCGGGGTGTGGCTCAGCTTGGTAGAGCGCTACGTTCGGGACGTAGAGGTCGCGTGTTCGAATCACGTCACCCCGACGAAGCAAAGCTAGTCCCTGTGGGATTCAGTGTTTTCAAGGGTTTCCGTTTTCGGAAACCCTCTTTTTTATATCTCACTTCTACCTTTTTTTACCCATTTCCGTTTATTTTCGTAATAATCTATTAGGAAATGATAATCAGCGGTTTCGGTGTATTTAAGTGAATGGCATCGCTAGATACCAACAGAGGTTTTGAACAAAAATTCATTAAGGTATAAAATACATGTATGGTTACCATTTATGACACTTTTGAGCGTGTGGGAGAACGACATTGATAAGATTTGTTGAAAACCAAGACAGAAACGCATGGTATATGTTTGATAAGCATCTGCCTGGATCAGTATTTGATGAAAAGGTGAGATGCCGTCAGGGCTACGTTTGTGTAGAAAATGAAAAGATCATAGGAGTGCTTCGTTATAACCTCTTTTGGGACAATACACCATTCTGTACGATGTTGTTTATTGATGACGGATATCGTGGACAGGGATATGGGAAATTGATGATGGAGCACTGGGAGCAGGATATGAAAGCCTTGGGATATGGGATGTTGATGACATCGACACAGGTAGATGAAGATGCACAGCATTTCTATCGTAAACTCGGCTATAAGGATTGTGGTGGTTTCGTAGTTGATGTTCCGGGATATGAGCAGCCAATGGAAATGATCATGATAAAGGCGGTTTAGAGATGAAAAAAACTATTACTGCTCTAAGTATATTTGGGATCCTGTTCATGCTTCTGCTCTGTTTCTGCACAAAGAGTACATCAGACAACATAACTGCCGGCCTTGTTCATGATGAAACAGATAATACCTGGTTTTCGGAAGATGAAGGCCTGAAACCGCTTGTAAACATAATGAAGCGTGAGTGTGCCAAATCTCCCGATATTAAAGGATCCTATATTCT
>JAILCT010000081.1 GCA_024690425.1 Lachnospiraceae bacterium
TCTTATAAGGAAGTATTTTGACCACCCTGCGATAACCACTGATATAATCGCGGGCTTCCCGGGCGAGACTGAAGAGGAGTTCAATATCACAAGGGACTATCTTAATAAGATAAACTTCTATGAGACCCACGTATTTGCATATTCAAGAAGACGCGGTACCGTGGCGGACAGGATGCCGGGCCAGCATACTCAGAAAACAAAGAGCGAAAGGTCAGCTCTTCTCATGGGTGATTCTGCCGGGAGGGCAAAGAGGTTCAGGGAATACTATCTTGACAAAGAAGCTGATGTCCTTATCGAGGAAAGCGAAAGGATCAACGGGACCGTATATCAGGTCGGATATAATAAGGAATATGTCAGGTTCGCCGTAAAGAGCGATGAGGACTTAACGGGCAGGATAGTAAGAGCTAAGGCAGTCCGGTTTATAAATGATGAGGTGATCGAGGCGTATACAACAGCTTAGATTTGCTGTCAGCACGATATTGATTTTGCCCCCTGATTGTGGTAGTATGCAAAGAGTCGAGGCAAAGGGGTCTTATAAGGATATCTCTTTGCTTTTTATAGGTGTAAGAGAAATACACGGAAACGGAGTGAAAACATGAAAGCCTACAAGGACATGACCAGGGAAGAGCTTCTCGAACTTAAGAAGGAGCTTGAGAAACAGTATAAGGAAGAGGAGGCCAAGGGCTTATCCCTCAACATGGCACGCGGTAAGCCGGGACAGTCACAGCTTGAGATCGCAATGCCCATGCTTGATGTGATGAATTCAAGCTCGGATATGCACACCTTCCTCGGTACCGATACACGTAACTACGGTGACCTTGACGGAATAGGTGAGTGCAGGCGTCTCATGGCAGCGATGATCGGGGTAGAGAAGGACAACGTTATCGTCGGCGGCAACTCAAGCCTTAACCTTATGTATGATATGATCGCAAGATCTTACTGCTTCGGCGTAAGGGGCAGCACTCCGTGGTGCAAGCTTGACAAGGTTAAGTTCTTGTGTCCGGTTCCCGGATATGACAGGCACTTTAAGATAACCGAGCAGTTTGGTATCGAGATGATAAACATTCCTTTGTCCGAGACAGGCCCGGATATGGATATGGTTGAGAAGTATGTTAACAGCGACCCTGCAGTAAAGGGTATCTGGTGCGTTCCCAAGTATTCGAATCCCACAGGTATCTCTTATTCGGATGAGACGGTTAAGAGGTTCGCAGCCCTTAAGCCGGCGGCCGAGGATTTCATGATCTACTGGGACAATGCCTACTGCGTGCATCACCTTTATGAAGATGACAGGGACGAGATCCTTAACATCCTCGATGAATGTAAGAAGGCCGGTAATCCGGATATGGTATTTATCTTCGCATCAACTTCGAAGATAAGCTTCCCGGGTTCAGGCGTTTCGGTTGTGGCATCATCACTTAACAATGTTTCATGGATCCTTAAGCTCATGGGCGTTCAGACCATAGGCCACGACAAGATAAATCAGCTGCGCCACGTAAGGTTCTTTAAGGATATAAACGGACTTATGGAACACATGAAGAAGCACGGCGAGTTGCTGCGTCCCAAGTTCGCGGCAGTTACCGACACGCTTGAGAAGGAGCTCACGGGTCTTGAGATAGGAAGCTGGGTTAAGCCCAAGGGCGGCTACTTCATTTCCTTCGATGCCATGCCCGGCTGCGCAAAATCAATCGTAGCCAAGTGTAAGGCCCTGGGAGTGACTCTTACCGGCGCAGGCGCAACCTACCCTTACGGTAAGGATCCTCAGGATTCGAATATCCGTATAGCGCCTACATTCCCCAGCACAGAGGAGATGAAGGATGCTGCAAGAGTATTCGTCCTGTGCGTGAAGCTGGCCAGCGTCGAGAAGCTCCTTGAGGGTTGATTATTAACTGATTTATACTATAATATATGAACACAGCCGTTGACTGCGGCTGTGTTTTAAAATCGAAAATATGTTCTTGACTATAAGTTGGAACATGTTAGAATAAGGCTTGGAGCGGTTACCCCGCTGTTATAAAGATAAAGAAATAACCGCCCTGCCTGCAAGCTAAGCGGTTTTTCTTATGCCAAAGGACGGGGTTAACCGCTCCTCTTTATCTGTATTATATTATAACATTTTTTTATGGTTTTACAACATACGTTAACAAAAAAGAGTTTAATAAGATTAAGAAAGAAGGTAAATGCAATGACGAAGATTGACATAGTTTCGGGATTTCTGGGTGCAGGTAAGACAACACTTATAAAAAAGCTCCTTAAGGAAGCACTTTCGGATGAGCAGGTTGTCCTTATCGAGAATGAGTTCGGTGAGATAGGTATCGACGGAGGTTTTCTTAAGGAGGCCGGCATCGAGATAACCGAGATGAATTCGGGATGTATCTGCTGCTCGCTTGTGGGCGATTTCGGTACAGCACTTAAGGAGGTGCTTGATAAGTACCATCCCGACCGTATCCTGATCGAGCCTTCGGGTGTCGGTAAGCTTTCGGATGTAATGAGGGCTGTGGAAGGAGCTACCGGTAGTGAGGGCGTACATCTTAACTCGGCAGTGGCAGTAGTTGATGCCAAGAAGTGTAAGCCGTATCTTCGTAACTTCGGTGAGTTCTTCGAGAATCAGATCGAACATGCCGGAACCATAATCTTAAGCCGTACAGGCGATATGAATGATGAGAAGATCAATGCCTGCGTTGCCCTTATCAGGGAGCACAATGCCAAGGCTGTGATAGTAACGACTCCCTGGGATTCACTTGATGGGAAGAAGATACTTGAGACCATTGAGGATGCCAAGGATCTTGAGGCTGAACTTATGAAGGAAGTCATGGCGATGCATGATGAGCATGAGCATCACCATCATGACCACGATCACCATGACCACGACCATCACGATCATGATCACGACCACGACCACGACGACCATGACCACGATCATCACGATCATGATCACGACCATGAAGACCACGGTCCTGAGTGTACTTGCGGCTGCCATGACCATGATCATCATCACCATCATCATGATGCGGATGAGGTATTTACCTCGATCGGAATCGAGACTTCAACCAAGTATACCAAGGAGAAAGTTGAAGAGTGCCTTGAAGAACTCGACGATGCGAACAAGTACGGAACAGTTCTCCGCTGCAAGGGTATGCTTCCTACCGAGACTGACAGGTTCATCCACTTCGATTATGTACCCGGTGAGTGCGAGGTAAGGGACGGAGCAGCTGAGGTTACAGGCAAGATCTGTGTTATCGGCTCAGACCTTAAGGAAGAAGCGATAAAGGCCCTGTTCAAATAAATAACAGTG
>JAILCT010000099.1 GCA_024690425.1 Lachnospiraceae bacterium
CAGGTGCCGGAGCGGAACCTAAGCTGCAGGAAAGCGCAGGGGAGAAGCCTTCCGTAAAGCCCGAGATAAACGACGGCCGTGAGACGATAGGCGTAAGCAGGGACGGAGACCAGGCCAGGGCAAGCAGGGAAGCGATGGAGAGCATCAGCGAAGGCCTTGTAATGAAGAAGCCTGTTGAGGTAAGGCCGGAGGATGCCGAAAAAGCCGCTGAGGCTGACAATGCATCCAAGGCTGATTCGGGTAAGGTAAGTTCATTGATCGGTTATTCCAAGGATGAACTTGAGCGTCTGTACCTACAGGGCAGGATAAACAGCAATCAGCTTGATAAGGAGCTGGAGCGCCGCGATGAGATAAGGGGCGAGAAGGATGATGCCAGAATGGCTGAAATAAATGATGAGAAGGCCGAGAAGGAAACGAATGAAGAAGTGGCCCGCACCATGGAAGACAGACGGGAATACGGAGTTAATGAGGTAACAAAGAGAGACAGCGAAGTAGTAAAAACCGATAAGGAGATAAGCGACATACGTGCCAATGAGGCAGCGGTTAAGAGGGCTGAGGAGAGAGCCGAGGAGAATGAAAATCCCACGGTTACCAATGAAGCCGATGAGAACAGGAAGCGGATCATAACAGAAGAGATGGGGCTTGATAATGAATTCATAGAAAAGATGGAGGTACTGGCAGGTGCCGAAGAAAACGATAAGATAACATCTGAAGCCCTGGATACGGCAGTGGAGAACGGAAGGCTTAAGATAATGCAGGAAGTTCTCGGAGTCGATCCCGCAACAGCAAGTGAAGCATAAGCATGAAAACAACATAAGCACTACAGTTAAGAGCCGGATATACCGGCTCTTATTTTTGCGAACGGATGTTTGGAAAATTTGCCATAATGTTTTTCGTCTGATATAATATCTTAAATGTGTCTTCTTGCGACACATTGAGAAATGAAACGAGGCAGTACGATGAATAAGCGTATATATCTTTCAAGTCCCACCATGCATGGCGAGGAACTGGAATATGTAAATGAAGCGTTTGATACCAACTGGGTTGCTCCTCTTGGGCCTAACGTGAATGAATTCGAGAAGGAGCTTGCGGCTTATGTCGGCGGAGGGTACTGCGCGGCACTGTCATCCGGAACGGCAGCCATCCACCTTGCTCTTATACTTGCAGGTATTGGCAGGGATGATATCGTATTCGGTACCTCAATGACCTTTGCGGCAACCGTTAATCCGATAGTATATGTTGGTGCGAAGCCGGTCTTTATTGATTCCGAAGAAGAAACATGGAACATGGATCCGGTGGCACTTGAGAAGGCTTTTGATAAGTATCCGGAGGTTAAGGCCGTTATTGCAGCCAATCTATACGGAACACCGGCTAAGCTTGATGAGATAAGGTCGATATGTAAGGACCACGGTGTCCCCTTTATAGAAGATGCGGCAGAATCACTCGGTTCAACCTACAAGGGAGCCCAGACGGGTACCTTCGGTGATTATGGGATCTTCTCATTTAACGGCAATAAGATCATAACAACATCCGGCGGAGGAATGCTCTACTGCAGGGATGAGGACAAGATTAAGAAGGCCAGGTTCTATTCCACTCAGGCAAGAGAGCCGGAGCGACATTATGAACATAAAGAGATCGGATATAATTACAGGATGTCCAATGTTGTGGCCGGAATAGGCCGGGGACAGATGAAGCATCTCGATGAACATGTGTCCATTAAGAAGGACATATATATGGAATACAGGGAAGCATTTAAGGATATTGAAGCGATCAGGATGAACCCGTATCTTGAATGCAGCGAGCCTAACTTCTGGCTGTCCTGTATGACGATCGACGAGGGATCGCATGTTAAGCCGCTTGATGTTATGCTTGCGCTTGAGAAGGAGAACATCGAGAGCCGCCCCATCTGGAAGCCCATGCATTTGCAGCCTGTATATAAGGATGCCGACATGATAGGAGCGGGCGATGCATTCATCTGTGAGAAGATATTTGAACGCGGGTTATGCCTGCCATCTGACATCAAGAACACACGCGAGGATATGGATAAGATAGTATCTGTTATCAGGGGACTGTTCTGATATGCTGTACAGGAAATATATCAAGCGTTTATTGGACATTATTATATCCTTATGCGCGATAATAGTTCTGTCGCCTGTATATATTGTTCTGTATATACTGGTGCGTTCTAAGCTTGGAAGTCCTGTTCTGTTCCACCAGGACAGGCCCGGTAAGAACGGTAAGATCTTTCATATGTATAAGTTCCGTTCCATGACGGATGAACGCGATGAGAACGGTTTGCTTAAGCCGGATGAAGTCAGGCTTACCTCCTTTGGACGTAAGCTGCGTGCTACAAGCCTTGATGAACTTCCGGAACTCTTCTGCATACTGAAGGGTGATATGTCCCTTGTGGGACCAAGACCCCTGCTGGTACAGTACCTTCCGCTGTACAGCGAACGTCAGAGTCACAGACATGACGTACTGCCGGGTCTTACGGGCTGGGCCCAGGTTAACGGCAGAAATGCTCTGACATGGCCGCAGAAGTTCGAATATGATGTGGAGTATACCGAGAAGGTATCCTTCCTCATGGACCTTAAGATAATCTTTATGACAGTAAAGAATGTTCTTAAGAAGGAAGGGATAAGCCCTGAAGGATCGGCAACGATGGATTTCTTCAAGGGAGAGGAATAGGTAATGCTATGTCGGATATAAATGTGCTTGTCTTAAGCGCAGGAAGAAGAGTGGAACTTATACAGTGCTTTAAGAAGGCTGCAAGAGAGCTTGGCATAAGCGGCAGCGTGGTAGCGGTTGACTGTTCGCCTACTGCTCCGGCATTGTACTTTGCGGATAAGTACAGGATTGTTCCGCGCATAGATTCGGGTGATTATGTAAGGGCCCTGATCGATATATGCAACGAGGAGAAGATATCACTCGTTGTTCCGACAATAGATACGGAATTGCTCCTGCTTGCGGAGAAGAGAGGGAAGATAGAGGAAGAAACAGACGCAAGAGTACTTGTTTCGGATCTTTCGGTTGTCAATATCTGCAGGAACAAGCTCAACACACAGAGCTATATGGAGGAGCACGGCTTCAAGGTTCCGCACCTGTATACGGCACAGGAATTAAGGAACGACAATATAAGGTATCCGCTTTTTGTCAAGCCGATAGACGGAAGCTCCAGTATCGACACCTACAAGGTGAACAATAAACGGGAGCTGGATGCCATCCTGACACTTGTCAGAAATCCCATGGTACAGGATTATATGGATGGCGATGAATACACAATAGATGTATTCCTTGATTTTGACGCAAAGATCATAACAATGGTACCGAGGCTCCGCATGGCTACAAGGAGCGGTGAGATCGCCAAGGGCCGTATCGTCAAGGATGCAGAGATCATGGAAGATGTGAGAAGGCTTATGGAGGAACTTAAGCCCATAGGACACATCACCGTACAGTGCCGTAAAACATACAGAGGTATCGAGTACATCGAGATCAATCCTCGCTTCGGAGGCGGGGCGCCCATGTCTATAATGGCGGGTGCCGATTCGTGCAGAAATCTGTATCGTCTCTTGAGGGGTGAGGTTTTAACATATAATGAGGATTTCAGGGAGAATATCACATTCCTGAGGTTTGACTCAAGCATTATGTTAAATGAAGATATGGTACCGGTGTATGAAGAAGGCAGTAATATTTGATCTTGATGATACGCTGATATCGGAGGATGAATACATACGGAGCGGTTACAGGGCAGTATCCCTGTTCCTGAAGGACATGTACGGCTGGGACGAGCGTATGACCGCAAGACAGCTGTATGATCTCTACCTTGAGAATCCAAAGAATGTATTCAACCGCCTGCTGGAAGCACACGATATCAGGTATAAGGAAAATGAAATACTGGAGCTGGTTGAGGTGTACAGGGAACATACCCCGGATGTGCACTTTTATCCGGACGTCAGGCCCGCTCTTGCTTCCCTTAAGAACAGGGGGATAAAGCTGGGACTTTTGTCTGACGGATATGCCGTGACCCAGCGCAAGAAGCTTACGGTACTTAACGTAAACGGCCGCAAGGTTTTTGACAAGATAATCATAACCGATGAGCTGGGGCGTGATTACTGGAAGCCGGATCCCAGGCCCTTCATAATGATGAAGGAGGCGTTTCTGGCTGACTGGTCTGATATTGTGTACGTCGGAGACAATCCGGAGAAGGATTTCTTCATAGGACGTGATTTTCCCATTATGACAGTAAGGATCATCAGGCCGCAGGGTGTTTATATCGACAGGCCGTACAGGGAAGGATACAGGGAAACGGCTCGGGTGAATTCGCTTGAGGATCTGATCAAGATCATCCGCTAGCCAATTAATATATCATGGACATATTATATCTTACATTGAAAAATCCCAACCTGAAAGAGGAGGGAATATACCCGGATCTGATCAATGCACTGACAGCTACGGGCCATAAAGTCACGATAGCCTTTGCTGACAGTCCTCATAATACCCCGCATACAAAAATGGTAACCGAACAGGGTGTCCGTATACTTAAGGTCACCACGGGAGAGATGTTCGGTGTGAACTTCATAAAGAAGGGAATAAGTACACTGCTGCTTGAGCCAAGGCTTAAGTCGGCGGTTAAGAAATTCCTTGCGGGAGATCATTTTGATCTTGTATTGTATGCAACCCCGCCCGTGACCTTTGCGAATGTGGTAAGTTACTGCAAGAAGGTTTACGGCTGCAGGGCATTTCTTATGCTTAAGGATATTTTTCCGCAGAACGCGGTTGATATCGGATTGTTTGGCAAGGGTGGCATAATACACCGGTTCTTCAGGAATAAAGAGAAGAAGCTGTATGCCCTGTCTGATATCATCGGATGCATGTCCGAAGGGAACGCAGTGTATCTTAAGGAGCATAATCCGGACATAGGGGATGACAAGATCATCGTATTTCCCAATACGATAAAGGTGCCGCCTCTTAAGGATGAGGAACTTAAGTTCATAACCGGAAGAAAGTTAAGGCTTGTGTTTGGAGGAAACCTTGGCAGGCCCCAGGCGATCGATCATCTCATGAAGGTAATACAGTACGATAAATCGCCCATATATGACAAGGTAGAATTTGTTTTCGCAGGTAACGGAAGTGAAGCGGAACTGGTAAGAAGAACATGCGAGAAGTGTTCAAATGCCAGGTTCATAGACTATCTTCCGCCCGATGAATACACCAGGCTTATGGACACCTGCGACATAGGCATAGTATCACTGGATGTAAGGTTTACCATTCCCAATTATCCTTCAAGGATATTATCTTACATGTCAATGGCCAAGCCCATTATAGCGTGCACGGATCCGAATACGGATATCAGGGAACTGCTCACAAAAGAGGCGGAATGCGGACTCTGGTGCCGGTCCGATGATGTTGAAGCTTTCTGGAAATGCATCGAGGAAATGATGGATGAGAAGAAGCGTAATACCATGGGGATGAACGGACGAAGATATCTGGAAGAGAATTTTGATGTGAGCCGTTCAGTGGAACTGATAGAAAAATGCGGGTTAAAACCTGTTGCATAATGAAAGGATGAAAGGATATGTTTGAAGGGAAAACACTGCTTATTACAGGAGGAACCGGGTCGTTCGGCAATGCGGTACTAAACCGCTTTCTTGAAACCGACATAAAGGAGATCCGGATATTTTCAAGGGATGAGAAGAAACAGGATGACATGAGGCACCTATACAATAATCCCAAGATCAAATACTATATAGGAAATGTCAGGGATATCCAGAGCGTTAAGGATGCAATGCATGGGGTTGATTACATCTTCCATGCAGCAGCCCTTAAGCAGGTGCCTTCATGTGAATTCTTCCCGATGGAAGCAGTACGGACCAATGTCATCGGAACAGATAATGTACTTACTGCAGCCATAGAAGCCGGGGTTAAGAAGGTCATATGTTTATCGACTGACAAGGCTGCTTATCCGGTCAATGCAATGGGAACAAGCAAGGCCATGATGGAGAAGGTCTTTGTTGCAAAGTCAAGAACTGTTGACCCTGATAAGACACTTATATGCGGAACCAGATACGGAAACGTAATGTGCTCCAGAGGGTCCGTTATCCCGCTCTTTATAGAACAGATAAAGGAAGGAAAGCCCCTTACCGTAACGGAACCCAAGATGACAAGGTTTATCATGAGCCTTGAGGAAGCGGTTGAACTGGTCATATTCGCATTCGAGAATGCAAAGGCCGGAGATATAATGGTACAGAAGGCGCCGGCATGTACGATCGAGGTTCTGGCTCAGGCGGTTAAGGAACTGTTCAATGCCGATAATGAAGTCAGGGTCATAGGTATACGTCATGGTGAGAAGATGTATGAAACCCTCCTTACAAATGAGGAATGTGCAAGGGCTGTTGATATGGGTGGCTTCTTCCGGGTTCCTTGTGACCAGAGGGATCTTAACTATGACAAATACTTTGTCAAAGGTGATCAGAAGAGGACAAAACTTACTGAGTTCAATTCGAACAATACAGAGATACTGGATATTGAGCAGGTTAAGGAGAAACTGTTGTCACTTAAGTATATAAGAGATGAGATTGAATTATGGAACACGGAAAAATGAAGATACTTGTAACCGGCGCGAACGGTTTCGTAGGCAAGAACCTTATCGCAGAACTTAGGAACAGAGAATATAAGGAAATATATAAATACGATATCGATACCGATCCTTCGCTGCTTGATGAGTATACGAAAAAGTGTGATTTTGTCTTCCACCTTGCGGGAGTGAACAGGCCAAAGGATGAAGAAGAGTTCATGACAGGCAATTTCGGCTTTACGGACACTCTTTTAAATAAGCTTAAGGAAGCGGGAAACAAGGCGCCTGTTCTTATATCTTCATCCATTCAGGCTGCACTTGACAACCCGTACGGAAGAAGTAAAAAAGCAGGAGAGGACCTGATGTTTTCCTACTCGAAGGAAACGGGTGCGCGTGTTTATGTGTACAGGCTTCCGAATGTGTTCGGTAAATGGTGCAGACCCAATTACAACAGTGCGGTTGCAACCTTCTGTAATAACATTGCTGCAGGCCTTCCCATACAGGTAAACGATCCTTCGGTCGTGATGAACCTCGTCTATATTGACGATGTGGTGAACGAATTTATAAATGCCCTGGAGGATAAGGCCAATATCATTGATGGCTTCGGTGCAGTGCCGACAGTCCATACAACGACACTGGGTCATATAGCGGAAACGATACAGTCCTTTAAGGAAGGCAGAGAGAAGCTTAAGCTTCCAAGGCTTGACGATGCCCTTACAAGCAAGCTGTACAGTACTTACTTAAGTTATCTCCCCATGGACAAGCTGGGATATACACTTGATTCCCATAAGGATGAAAGAGGTTCGTTCACTGAGTTTATAAGAACGCCCGACAGGGGACAGGTATCGGTCAATGTGATACGGCCGGGCATTACCAAGGGCAATCACTGGCACCATTCAAAGAATGAGAAATTCCTTATAGTAAAGGGAAGCGGAAGGATCAGCTTTCGTAAATACGGGGAGGACATGATATACGATTATGACCTTGATGACAGCACATTTACGGTAGTTGATATTCCTACAGGATATACTCACAGCATAACCAATACAGGTAAGGAAGATATGGTTGTTGTCATGTGGGCCAATGAAGCTTTTAACCCGGATAAACCCGACACCTTCTATGAGAAGGTAGTACGAGATGGTGAATAAGAATGAATAAACTGAAATTAATGACTATAGTGGGGACACGTCCCGAGATAATAAGGCTGTCAGCGGTCATCAAGTGCGCTGATAAATATTTTGATCATGTGCTTGTTCACACGGGACAGAATTACGATTACACTCTTAATCAGATATTTTTCGAGGATCTGAAGCTGAGGGAACCGGATCACTATCTTGATTCGGTCGGTTCCAACCTGGGTGAGACAATGGGCAATATCATTGCAAAGTCATACACTCTCATGCAGGAAGTTAAGCCGGATGCTCTTCTTATTCTCGGAGATACCAACTCGGCCCTGTCTGCGATAAGTGCCAAGAGGCTCAAGATACCGATCTTCCACATGGAGGCAGGTAACCGGTGCTGGGACTGGAATGTATCCGAGATGATAAACCGCAAGATAGTGGACCATATATCGGACATTAACCTTCCGTACACAGAGCACTCAAGAAGATATCTGCTTTCGGAAGGAATAGACGGAAAGACGATGTTTGTGACAGGGTCACCCATGAGGGAGGTCCTTCGCGATCACATGGATGATATCCTTAAGAGCGATGTGCTGACAAGGCTTGGCCTTGAAAAGAGGAAGTATATCCTTGTGTCAGCCCATAGGGAAGAAAATATCGATCTTGAAGACAACTTTATGGACCTGATGAACTCGATAAACAGCATAGCCGAGAAGTACCGGATGCCTGTGATCTATTCAACACATCCCAGGTCTAAGAAGTTTATCGAAATGCGGAACTTTAAGTTTCATCCGCTGGTTTCAAGTATGCAGCCTTTTGGATTCCTTGATTACAATATGCTCCAGATGAATGCCTACTGCGTACTGTCAGACAGCGGGACACTGTCGGAGGAATCGGCAATGCTTGGCTTCCCCGGTGTCCTTATAAGAACCTCAACGGAGAGGCCGGAAGTACTGGATAAGGGTACGGTAGTGATAGGCGGGATAAAGGGCTGTACGGTTGAGCAGGCAGCCGATCTTGCCGTTGCCATGTATGAGAATGGTGAAGAGACAGTTATGGCGGAGGATTATGCCGATACCAATGTGTCCGTTAAAGTGGTCAAAATAATACAGAGTTACACCGACATAGTTAACCGCACCGTATGGCTTAAGAATTAAGGTATGAGGATAGTAGTCGATGATATAGCCGCAAGCAAGACAGGAGCCCTGTCGGTGCTGCGTGATTTTTACAATGCTGTCGCAGAGCATGAGAGATCAAAAACCGGTGGCAGCAATAAGTGGATATTTGTTCTCGGGGATAAGCTGCTTGAGGAGACGGATAACATTAAGGTCATCGTAAGGGATGATGTCAAGTCAAGCCGAAAGAACAGGCTTATGTTTGATCTTGCGAACGGAGCGGGATTCTTTGAGAGCCTTAAGCCGGATGTCCTTTTCTCCATGCAGAATACCCTGCCAAGAGGATATAAGGGGAAGCAGGTATTGTATGTCCATCAGCCCCTTCCCTACCAGTCGTGGAAGAAATTCTCCTTTCTAAAACCCGAGGAGAGAGAATACGCTGTATACCAGCACCTTATCGGAAGGATGATAGATACTTCCGTAAAAAGGGCTGATAAGGTTATCGTCCAGACACAGTGGATGAGGGATGCGATAATAAAGAAGACAGGAATAGCCGGGGACAGGATCGTTAAGATATTACCGGATGTGACGATGGGACAGAGGGACGGTTCTTCTGTCTTCATAATTCCGGATAATACAGAAGAATTACAGGCTTCGGTGAAGACAGAAGAACCGTCCCCGTGTCTTCATAACAGGTTCTTCTATCCGGCAGGTGAGATATCGTACAAGAATCATGAGTGTATACTTAAGGCGGTCGGTCTGCTTAAGGAACGGGGGATAAATGATTTTGAAGTTTCATTTACCCTTAATAAGGGAGACGTACCGGGACTGAATAAATATCCGGATCATGAGCAGGTAAGGTATCTTGGGCGGATACCCCGTGACGAAGTGTTTAAGCGATATTCAACCGATATACTTTTATTTGCATCATATATAGAGACCTTCGGATATCCGCTTGCGGAAGCAAGGGCTGTCGGCGGCAGGATCATAGCATCGGACTGTCCGTTCAGCCATGAGATCCTTGATGGATATAACCGGGCTGTGTTCTTTAACCCGTTTGATCCAAAGGAGCTTGCTGAGATCATGGAGCAGGAGATCACGGGAAGATCGCAGTTTGCGGAAAATAATGGTCCGTATGAGGATACACGGAATGAGACGGGCAGCTGGGAATCCGTTATCAGGATACTGGAAACATGCTGAGAGAACGGATATATACGGCAGGATGGTGCTGTTTACGTAAGCAGGAATATGGAGAATAAAGAGAGACCTGGAAAATTGAAAGACATATGGCTTGGCGGGATATATTATATTCCTGCCGTTTTGCTGTACGTTCTGAATATGATGATCCCGGCAGTAAGGCCGGGTGTGATCGCAAGTGTCTTCATGTTCTGCGTGCTGGCGGAACTCATCGTAAAGAGACAGGTCAGGTTTGTCAGCTTTATGGACAGGCTGGTGGCGGCCTGGTTTTTATACAATGCCTTATCCGTCATCTGGCTTCTAAGGAGCGGGATGCCGCTTGGTGTATATAATCAGGAAGCTGTTGTGTCACTGCTCCCGGTGATCTTCTACCTTGTGGGAAGAAGCTGTGATGATGCTTCTGTCTTTTACAGATATTTTATCTATGCCTTACTCCTTATAGGTATACTGGGAATAATACTTCAGGTTGCAATGCCGCAGTTTTATATTGACTATTCCTATAAGCTCAATTTCGTGAGCAAGGCCGATGCCGAAACCTGCAGGGTCAGGATGGATTCCGTGGTCGGAAGCACGGTCCTTGGCTTTCTGTCGGTGGCATCAATGCTTGCATCGATCCCCTTTATCATGGAGAAAAGATCAAGGCTTTTCGGCATCATATCCATGTTCATAAGCTTTATAGTCGCATTTATGAGCAACCAGCGATCTGCCATGGTTGTTGCAATACTTGCGGTATTGTACTTTAATTATCTTTTGTTTTTTGTATATAAAAGTGCTGACAGTAAATATTTCGTTATAGAGATCGCTCTTCTTGGGGCGGCATTTATCGGCCTGTGCATCTTTAAGCTGGGTGCGATAAAGGAAGTCTATTACAGGCTGGCGTCACTTCCCCTTGCCGTGGGAGAGCGGTCCGAACAGTGGGTGGCTGCTGTTAATAATATGTACTCAACCTGGCTTGGCAACGGACTGGGAGCCAACGGGCACAGGGCAATAGGGATCGAGGACGCCTTCGTGGTTGCAGACGGAGGCCTTGTCAAGGCCTACTGTGAGCAGGGTATCTTCGGATTTTCGATGTATATATATATCATGTTACTTACCTTTAAGAGAGGGCTTAAGGATATAAAGTCATATGCGGCAGAGATCGGAATAACAGCAGCAGCTCTTCTTCAGTCAATAGGATCGAATATATTGAGCTTCCAGCTTGCAGGTCCGGTATTCTGGTTTGCGATAGGATGTATCCATGCAGCAAAAGATAAGGAGGCGGCATCATGAGAGTCATGTGTATGTATCTGCCTCAATATCATACCTTTCCCGAGAATGACGAGTGGTGGGGCAAGGGCTATACCGAGTGGACCGCAGTTAAGCGGGGACGTCCCCTGTACCAGGGTCACATACAGCCGCGAGTTCCTCTTGACGGCCGTTATTACGATCTTGTAAATGAAGGGGCCGATACTCTTAAATGGCAGGCTGAGACAGCACGTAAATACGGTATTTACGGCTTCTCCTTTTACCAGTACTGGTTTAAGGGAAGGCAGCTTATGCAGAAGCCGATGGAGATCCTGCTTGAGCATCCTGAGATAGATATAAACTATTGCATATGCTGGGCCAATGAGAGCTGGACAAGGACCTGGTACGGATTAAGCGAACAGGTACTCATGCAGCAGGACTACGGGGAAGAAGAGGACTGGTACAGGCACTTTGAGTATCTGCTTAGATTTTTTAATGATAAAAGATATATAAAAATTGACAATAAACCTGTTTTTCAGATATACAGGACCTTTGATATCGACTGCCTTGACAGGATGCTTAACTGCTTTAACAAGTGGGCAGAGGGTGAAGGCTACGACGGAATATATGTTATCGCAGGAAAGACAGCCGGGCAGCAGGAGACAAGAACCGAACTTATCGACGGTTATTATTATTTTGAGCCGGGCTATACGCTTAAGCATGATTTTTCACGCCTTCATGAGACGGAATATAATATATCCGTGTTGTGGAACACGATGATCAACAGGCTGAGGACGGATAAGAAGCTTGAGAGGTCGATCCGTGCCGACTTAATACTTAACGGTATCAAGAAAAGGGAATACGCAGAGAATGAATTCCCGGGGCTTATACCCGACTGGGACAATACCCCGAGAAGGGGATACAAGGGCCTTGTTTACAAGGGAACCTCCCCGGAAAAGTTCGAGGAAGCGTTAAGGGTACTTAAGAAGAAAAAGGAAGGCCATAAGAATGACTTTGTCTTCATAAACGCCTGGAATGAATGGGGTGAGGGTGCAATGCTCGAACCGGATGAATACAGGGGCTATGGCTACCTTGAAGCAGTAAAAAATGTGACACTTTAGCTCGGAGCTGAAGTGTCACATGATGTGATATTTTGGAGAAATGGAAAAAGTAAGTATAATAATCATAATATACAAGGTCGGGAAATATTTAAGGGAATGCCTTGAGAGCGTGATAAACCAGACCTATGAAAACATCGAGATCATATGCGTTGTCGGTAAGGGTGATAAGGCCTGTGAGGATATAGTGGATGAATATGCGCTGCGTGATGACAGGATAAATGTGATCAAGGCTGAGCCCAGGGGAACGGCAGATGCAAGGAATAAGGGACTTGATGCCGTGACCGGTGACTATATTGCCTTTGTTGACGGGGATGACTATATCAAGGCCGATATGATCGATGTAATGGTAAGAGCGGCAAAATCACACGATGCGGA
>JAILCT010000116.1 GCA_024690425.1 Lachnospiraceae bacterium
AATGTTAAGTGGATGCAGTCGGTACAGGAACCTGCATTTGCCATGCCGGTAGTCGATCCGCTTGCAATAATACCCGATTATAACCCTGATATAGAGGATGAACTCCTTAAGCCCCTTGGAGGCATAACACCTGAGAACATGCTGGTGCTCGTGACCATTACGGTTCCCAAGGAAATCGAGAAGATGACCGTGAACCTCAAGGGCCCTATCGTTATAAATTCCGAGAGCAGGAAGGCCGGACAGCTTATCATAGATGATGATAAATATGCGGTTAAGTTCCCTATATATGATATTTTAAAGGCTGCAAAAGAGAAGTCGGAAAAGGCAGGTGAGTAAATATGCTGGCATTATCAAGGAAGAGAGACGAATCACTTGTCATTGACAACAACATTGAAGTGACAATACTGGATATACGCGGCGATCAGGTCAAGATCGGCATCAGCGCACCCAAGGAAATCCCGATCTACCGCAAGGAGGTATATCTGCAGATCCAGGAGGCCAATAAACAGGCTATGGAAGTCGACGGTGCGGAAGCACTTAAGAAAATACTATAGTATGCCGGAGCCGTTAGACGGTTCTGAAGACACGGGGACGGTTCTACTGTCTTCATGCATTAAGCAAAAGGAAAACATGGACTTTTTGAATGCATGAAGACAGTAGAACCGTCCCTGTGTCTTCACTTGAGGAGGTGGGCCATGAAATTCAAATACTGCAGGATACAGGGTAAAAAACTGGCGGCCAATACAAGGACCGGCAAGGGTATATTCAGCATGCTCAATCAGATGGTGACCGATAATGTCATGGATGAGGAGGATGTAGGCCTGTTTAAGGAGATCGATTCATGGTTTTCCGAGGAACTTCCCTGGCCGCCACAATGCAAGCGTCAGGAGAAGGTCATATGTTACTTCAAGGTTGAGAACTCCGAAATGATGATGAAGATGATCAATCCCCTCCTGTGGCTGCTGGAGCGTTATGAGCAGCCCTACTATGTTGTATACACGAACTTCCCCGGTGAAATAGTATATGAGGATGAATACCAGATAGTTGTTAAAGTGGATGAAAATATCGTGGTGGAAGATGTTCAAAAGAGCTGGTCGCCGGAGGAGAAGTAAACTTAAGGGGGGTCTATATGATCAGAAATCAATGGTATGCGGTTTTATCGTCACATCAGATTAAGAATGGCAAGGTCACGGGAGCGAGGCGGTTTGGTGAGGATATAGTCTTCTTTAGGACATCTTCGGGTGAGCTGGGATGTGTCGGCAGTGCATGCGCACATCGTGGGGCATCGCTTGCAAAGGGATGCGTGAAGGATAAAAACATACAGTGTCCGTTCCATGGGATCGAGTATGATCTTACAGGGCGTTGTGTATACGTGCCTTCGGAGGGTAAGGGATCAGCGGATGATTTTTCCAGATTTCATATGAAAAAATATCCTGTACGTGAGGTAGGAGGTATCGTGTTTGTCTGGTATGGCGACGGTGAGCCCGTCGGGGAACCGGATTACTTCGATGTAATTACCGATCAGGGATTTTCCTATGATCATGTTGAGGATGCATGGAAGGTTGATTATTCAAGGGTTATAGAGAACCAGCTTGATGTCTCGCACCTGCCCTTCGTACACAGGACAACTATCGGAAGGGGTAATAAGACACTGTGCAACGGCCCCAAGGTTATATGGCTTGATGACAATACCCTTCAGACAAGTGCCAATAATGAGGTGGATGAGGGTCAGAAGCCCAAGTCATCGGAAGAGAGCATAATAAAGGATACCAATCTTACCTTCAAGTTCCCCAATATGTGGCTCAACCATGTATCGGATAAGATCATGATCCTTGCGTTCTTCATTCCCGTTGATGATGAGAATTCGATAATAGCGTTGCGGTTTTACAATAAGATCACCGGGGTTAAAGCGGTGGATAAGGCCATTGCCTGGCTGGGAAGCAGGGCGAATAAGGTTGTGGAGAGACAGGATAAGAGGATCGTGGAAACGCAGCTTCCCAAAAAGACACAGCTTAGGATGAACGAGACCCTGGTTGCGGCAGACCTGCCCATTATCGAATACAGGGCAAAACGGGAGAAGCTTAAATAGTTATTTGGGACATTGCATATCAAATTATTGTCATTCTATAATTGACTAATAGTAAAAATATATGTAAAATAATAACAAATCATAAATAATTTCCATAAAACATAAACAAACATAAATATGCGCAGATAAGTATAAAAGGAGATATAATGGCTAAAAAAACAGATCCTTTTACAAGAACCCCGGGTATTGCCGGAAAAGCATACATAGATAATGGTATAGCTGATGAAATAATTGAAAACTTTCGCAGTGAAGAATCTGCCAAATATGTATACAAGATAACAGGCTTACGTGGATCCGGCAAATCTGTGGAATACAGTAAGGTGATCCGAACACTTAAGGAGGATAAGAAGTGGCTGGTATATCCATTATCTGCATCGGGTGAAGCAGTATCTACACTTATATCCAAGCTTAGTATGGAGAAATTCATTGACTCTAAAGAAACCACGACATCTGTCAGCACAACCACATCTGTTATTGGGAACGCTGTTGTTGTTTCGGGAAATGAGTCAATAAACATACAAAAAACATTTGCGGATAAAGAACAGTTTTATTCACCCGAGGCTACGCTTACAAAAATGGTAGCAACTGCAAATGAAAAAAAATATAAGGTTTTGATCGGTATAGATGATATTTCAAAAACACCGGAAATTGTTAAACTCTTGTCAATGATAGGATCAATGCTCTTAGAAGGCTTATCGGTATACCTTCTTGTCACCGGCCTTTCAGAGAATATAGAGAATTTCTCGTCAGAAAGCAACCTGACGTTCTTCATGAGGGCTGATTCGAGGGAGATCAAGACCCTGAATAAG
>JAILCT010000124.1 GCA_024690425.1 Lachnospiraceae bacterium
AAGCTGAGCGTATATGAGAAGGCAAAATATGATCCTGTAAAGATAGCTCCCTTTATCCAGGGATATAAGGGGGCGATGATACTCAGGACCGGGGCCAAGCCCTATTTCCTGTATAACTACGGGAAGGGAAGGGTGTATGAAGGCGAGGCTCTCATACATCTTATTGAAGATTTACTTAAGTCAATCGAAGAAATTGTCGATAAATAAACCTGCAGCAGTCCTGAGCAGGCTATTTCAGGAAATCATCAATATTATCCGCTATATAGTCATATTGACCAAGGGTCTGCCTTGCCTTAGCCATCTTATCTGCATATTGTGATGCCCCTTTTGTATCTCCTGCCAATGACAGGCCCCTGTAGTTAAAGGCTGCCTCGCAGTAGTCGGCTGCTGCATAGGGTATTGCATAGGCATTGTCACCTGAAGGCAGGATACCGGTCATGGTATTGTAATACTTACTGTTCATAAGATCTGCGTATTTACTGCGCTCGGTATATCTTAGCATGGTCTCGGCAGAATCAGGCCTGTACATGTGTCCGCGGGGGCTCGTATCGATCGCAAGCCTTATGGCCATGATAAAAACAAAGACGGTAAGAACGATTATGATCACATTAAGGATCATGTTTTTCCTATTCTTCATTATTCCACCCCTCCTCTAACCTAAGCTGCTTTCTGGCCTTGGACATGGACTTGAAAGCCTCCATTTCCTCTTCGTCCATCCCGAAGTACCCCCTTATGATAAGGTCGGAATGATCTGCCAGATCGTTTATATAAGCAACAACTTCTTCGTTGGAATAATATTTCTCATTCTCATATTCGTGCTGAGGTTTTCTCATTTCATTTATCTTCTGTGATGCGGATGCGATCTCTTCAAACGACTCTTCGGGCTTATAATAATATGGGTTTTCCTCATTCAGATAGAAGATTTGATCGCAAATATCTGCGTATCTTTCGGAAGCCGTGTATGCAGCATAATATTCGTCAAATTCACGCAGGTAGGACAGCCTGTTGACCCTGCAATACTGAAACAGGCCAAGATAATCACGCGATTTCACAAAACCGTCTATAGCAGCCTTGTGTTCGTTATAATGAGAAAGGATCTGCCGCTCTTCCCTGGCGGCCCTGATATCATACTTACGTCCGTAGGCCACAAGCACGGAAGCCAAAAGAGCAACAAGTATGGCAGCTATGGTCAGGCGGGCAGTAAACCCGTTAAAGCGCCTGCTGTTTGAAAGGACCTCCTTTTTAACGGAAGCATAGTCCTCCTCATACTTATCCATATCCTTATTATGCTGTACGGCTAACCTGTTTTCCCTGCCGCAATAGGGACATACCTTATCCTCTAAGGAGAGGTTGTTCCCGCAATGTTCACACTTCATCTTTTTCCTCCGGATACTATCTGAACTGTTCCATACGCTCTCTTGCTATCCGAGCGCATTCTTCATATTTTAGATTGTTATGATCACCCACAAGCGTGCCTTTTAATTCTTCCATATCTTCATCCGTGAAGCCGAGCCTGTCATGTAAAACTCCGTTCATATAGTTGATCACCGGCTGTAGCTTCTCTGTTTCTTCATCAGTCAGCTTGTTATCAGGCTCGCCGTATTTATAAACATCGTCACGGTAATATATGAAGCAGCATCTGTAGAAGATCGCCTCGGCTTCGTATTTATGCCAGCCTTCCTTATCGATCCGCTCAAGGTCTTCAACCGTTAACAGATAATCATTATATGTTGAAACGAACCAGAAATGGTCCCACTCGAATACGATGCGGTGCTTCTCGTAAGCATCATACATGACCTCGCACAGCTTCTCATAATCCCCGGTCTCATAAAGCCTGTCGAATTCCTTGAAGGCTTCCTGCTTCCAGGCCATCTCTTCAAGCATATTATTGCCGTAAACAGTTTCGGCTTCGGACCTTGCGCGCTTCTTGGCCGTGTAGCCTGTGTAAAGGATACCTGAAATTACCAGAAGGACAGCTAAAGTTATAAGGATCAGCTTTATCGCCCTTCCATAATCCTTACCATATTCACCGGCAGCCTCTTCATCTACCACATCAAGATCGTCCTTTATATCGTAGAGACGGTCCATATAGGCCTTCTCGGCTCCTTCTTCATTGATATATCCGCAGAAGGGACACCTGATATCGGTTGACTTTACCTCGGCCCCGCAGTTGGGGCAGGCATGTATATTATCTATCATATCATCACTCACTTCCAAACAGTCACAAACCAATTTATCATAGATGGACAGGATAATCAAATTGTAATAGTAAGCTGACGATCTTCATGACAGATCCATTTGTAAAAGCCCCTGATCTATGCTATCCTTAAGCCATAAGTCAGGAGGCTTGATGTTACGATAGCCTCTTTAAATAAGGAGGGAAAGTCATGGACAACAAGGCAATGTATAAACTTTCATACGGATTATTCGTTTTAACGGCCAAGGTGGGTGATAAGGAGAACGGATGCATAACCAACACGGCCATTCAGGTGGCATCGGAACCCAATCAGATATCATTTGCGGTCAACAAGGCCAACTATACACATGATATGATAATGGAGACAAAGAAGTGCAATATTTCCGTTATCAGCGAAGAGGCTGACTTTGAACTCTTTAAGCATTTCGGATTCCAGTCGGGCAGGGACGTTGACAAGTTCGCAGGATTCACAGACTGCAAGCATTCACCGAACGAGATACCCTATATAACCAAGGGGACCAATGCTTATTTCTCCATCTACGTTCAGCAGACCGTTGATCTGGGATCACATACACTCTTCATCGGCGTACCTGTTGCAATGGAGGTTCTTTCTGATGCACCTTCGGCAACGTATGCTTATTATCAGAGCAACATAAAGCCCAAGCCCGAAGCTGTAAGGAAGACACCCGACGGACAGACGGTATGGCGCTGCAAGATATGCGGATACGAGTATGTGGGTGAGGAGCTTCCGGATGACTTTATCTGTCCAATATGTAAACACCCGGCTTCTGACTTTGAGAAGGTAACCGGCTGAGAATAAATTTCTTGAGTAAAGATACGTTTGGTGCTATAATCCTAGTGTTCGCAATTGTTCAGGACAGTACCGGACGTATTTTGTCCTGAGAAAAATATATAAAAGGAAAGGGTGAATTAAATGGCATTAGTTACA
>JAILCT010000182.1 GCA_024690425.1 Lachnospiraceae bacterium
TGATTATGATGCCGGAAATATAAAGAGCGTGGAGAAGGCCCTCGAATATCTCGGGGCCGCCACAGTACTTACAAGAGATCCGGAAACAATACTTAAGGCAGACAAGGTCATTCTCCCGGGGGTCGGTGCTTTCGGGGATGCCATGAACAAGATAAGGGGATATGGTCTTGAGCAGGTCATCATTGATGTGGTAAAAAAGGGCACACCTTTTTTGGGGATATGCCTTGGACTTCAGCTCATGTTCGAGACATCCGAGGAATCTCCGGGTGTCACGGGTCTGTCACTTCTTAAGGGAAGCATCCTGAAGATACCGGCAGGAGAGTATGAGAAGATACCCCATATGGGATGGAATTCACTTCACCTTAAAAACGACGGAAGGCTGTTTAAGGGAATAGATGAAGGGGCTTATGTCTATTTTGTCCATTCGTATTATCTTAAGGCGTCGGATGATTCGATAGTCAGGGCTGAGACCTCATACAATACCTGTATCCATGCGTCGGTTGAAAAGGACAATCTGTTCGCATGCCAGTTTCATCCGGAGAAGTCATCATCGGTAGGCCTTAAGATACTAAGAAACTTTATGGATATTTGATCCGGGAGGATATATGTATACCAAGAGGATAATCCCCTGTCTTGATGTTAATAACGGAAGAGTAGTTAAGGGGACTAATTTTGTAAATCTAAGAGATGCCGGTGACCCGGTGGAGGTAAGTAAGATATATGATACGTCGGGGGCCGATGAGCTGGTTTTCCTCGATATAACAGCCTCTTCCGACGCCAGGGATATAAAGACTGAGCTTGTCAGAAAGATTGCGGAGACGATATTCATTCCCTTTACAGTGGGAGGCGGAATAAGATCTGTGGATGATTTCAGGATGATACTGAGGGAAGGCGCTGATAAAGTTGCGGTCAACTCGGCAGCGATAATGGATCCTGATCTTATTTCCCGTGCGGCTGATAAATTCGGAAGCCAGTGTGTTGTTGTGGCTATTGATGCCAAGAGGCGCGATGACGGAAGCGGTTTTAACATCTTTAAAAATGGCGGGCGTGTTGATATGGGTATCGATGCGGTTGAATGGGCGATCAAAGCCTGTGAACTCGGAGCCGGGGAGATACTTCTGACAAGTATGGACTGTGACGGGACCAAAAACGGTTATGACATAGAGCTCACAAGGACCGTATCTGAAAACGTGAGCATACCGGTGATAGCATCCGGCGGAGCAGGCGCGAAGGAACATTTCTACGAGGCTCTGACCGAGGGCAAGGCTGATGCGGCTCTTGCGGCATCCTTGTTCCATTATAAGGAACTTGAGATTTCCGACCTTAAGGAATACCTCAGGGGAAAGGGAGTTTCGGTAAGATTGTAATGGCAGCGATAGATAATGACTGGCTTGGCCCCTTGAGCGCCGAGTTTAAAAAGCCATATTACAGAAAGCTGTATGAGACAGTGCGTGAAGAATACAAAAGCCGACCCGTATATCCGCCTTCTGAAGATATATTCAATGCATTCGCTTTGACACCCCTTAATGAAGTTAAGGTACTTATTCTTGGACAGGATCCCTATCATGAACCGGGACAGGCGCACGGATTATCGTTTTCGGTAAAGCCGGGTGTTGATATTCCGCCGTCGCTTGTTAATATATACAAGGAGCTTCATGATGATCTGGGCTGTTACATTCCCGATAACGGTTTTCTGGAAAAATGGGCCAGACAGGGTGTAATGCTTCTGAATACGGTTCTGACTGTAAGAGCGCATGCTGCCAATTCGCATAAGGATATCGGGTGGGAAGAATTCACGGATGCAGCGATAAGGGCGCTTAATGAACAGGACCGGCCGATAGTATATATGCTCTGGGGTAAGCCGGCGCAGGCCAAGATGAACATGCTGAACAATAAGAAACAGCTTGTACTGACTGCTCCTCATCCCAGTCCCTTGTCGGCATACAGGGGATTTTTCGGATGCAGGCATTTCAGCAGAGCCAATGACTTTCTTGAAAAGAACGGAATTAAACCCATTGACTGGCAGATAGATAGTCTGGGGCTGGAGGATAAAGAGTGAACACAAAAAGGGCAAGGCTGATCATGGCGGTTGCAACAGCGATCGTCATAGTTATTGCAATAATAATGGGCGTATATTACGGCGTCAGCAATTCTTCGCCGGCCAATAAAATGGCTGACCTGCTTGTTACAGCTAACAAGTATATGGATTCGGGTGATTATGAGAAGGCTATAAGTTATTTCGATGATGCCCTGAATTATGAACCGGAGAGTGAAGAAATACGAAATGCAATATCATATGCATATATAAAGCTTGCTGAGAACAGCACGGATTCTGTGCAGACAGTAGATTATTACCAGAAGTCGCTGCTCTATAACAAGACCAATAAAACGCCTTACTGGGGTATCGCCAATGTATATGAGAGCCTTGATGACGAGGATAATATGCTCGCATCACTGCAGAACGGATATGATAATACCGGTGATGAGACCATGAGGCAGAAGATAGAAGCGGTCGAGGAAGAGAGAGCCAGGATACAGGCTGAGGAAGAAGCCAAGGCTGCCGAAGAGGCAGAGAGGGCTGCGATTGAGCAGGAACATGCGGAAACACTTCAGAAGCTTTACGACTGCTTTGAGGGCGGTGACCTTGATGCGGTGAAAGAGATGATGAGGACTGAGGAGTTCACTGATTTTGCCGATGAGGTCATCGGTGATAATTCATTTTACTTCGGTACCAAGACGCCTGAAGGCGTTCGCGAGGGCAAGGGTATAGCCGTATACAGGGATGGTTATTACTACTATGGCGACTTTTCGAATGACCAAAGGAATGGCCATGGGATACTTATGAGAGCGGTATATTCGGAGTCATCTGCTATAGGTTCGTTTGTTTATGACGGGGAGTGGAGTAGTGATAAGCCGAATGGTGAAGGAACCTCAACGTCCAATTATTACAAGGATAAGGTCGGACCGGCTGGTCTTTCGAGGCAGGTCATCAAGGGCAATTACACCGACGGACTGGAGAACGGAACAATGAGGCTTGACGGCACTCCGCAGAGCGGCGGATCCGTGAGCTACAGTTATACTGCCGAGAATGGAGTGGCCAAGAAGATAAGCGATGAGGATTCCGGAGTCAAGGGTCAGTATATTATCGCAAAATCAAGCGACGGTAAGAGTAACCTTACATCGGATGGGTCATTAAGAGGCGTGGAAGGTTTTACCGGAGAGTGATCGGTCACTGTCATTAGGAGGACCAAAGTCTGACATTATATGAGGAGGAAAGTTATGGAATCATTTATTGGGAGTGTGGACTTCTTCAAGGGCAACAACCCTGAAGAGATCGCTGAGAAGTACGGTACACCTGTTTATGTATACAGTGAGGATATAATCAGGGACCGCATGATAAGAGTTGCAAATGTAATAAGGAAATATCCGTACAGGGCCAATTATTCCTGTAAGACCAATACGAACCTGGAGATATTAAAGATAGCCAATTCGGTTGGAGTAAATGCCGATGCCATGAGCGAGGGTGAGATGAGAATGCTTCTGGCTGCCGGATTTACCCCGGATCGCATTTTCTACGTATGCAACAATGTATCCGCTGAGGAAATGCAGTTTGCGATCGACAATAATATTCCGATTTCCCTGGATTCACTTGACCAGCTAGAGAAATACGGGATAATAAACCCCGGTGGGAGATGTGCGGTCAGGATCAATCCGGGCGTTGGTGCCGGCCATCATGAGAAGGTGGTTACCGCCGGAAAGAAGACCAAGTTCGCAATCGCTGAGGAAGATATTGATAAGATATTCAAGATTGCTGCAAAATATGACCTTAAGATCATAGGCATAAACCAGCATGTCGGTTCCCAGTTCATGGATCCGTCACCCTTCCTTGAGGCTGTTGATAATCTTCTGAGGATCGCAATGAAGTTCAAAAACCTTGAGTTCATTGATTTTGGCGGTGGTTACGGGATACCTTATCATAAGCTTGCAGATGAGAAGGAATTCGATATGGAGCATTTCTCGGCCGAATTCACGAAGAAGCTGGATGATTTTGTAAAGGCATACGGATGTGCCCCCTTATTCAAGAGCGAACCCGGCAGGTACTGTGTTGCCGAGGGAGGAGTCATACTCGGAAGGGTACATGCCATCAAGCAGAATTCCGGCATAAAATATATCGGAACGGATGTGGGTATGAACGTTCTGGTACGCCCGTCAATGTATGATTCATGGCATGACATCGAGATTATATCAAAGGGCCGGGTTGTTAAGCGTAAGGCTGATAAGATGGAGAAGGTCACTGTATGCGGAAACATATGTGAATCAGGTGATGTTCTGTGCAGGGACAGAGACCTCCCCAAGATAAAGGATGATGATCTGATATGCGTTCTTGATGCGGGTGCATACGGGTATTCCATGTGCTCCTCGTACAACACAAGGCTTCGTCCTGCAGAGGTACTCATATGCTCTGACGGCTCGGTCAAGCTGATCAGGCGGCGCGAGACGTTTGAGGACATGTTCGCCTTCTACGAGGCTTGATAAATCAGGGAAGTTATGCTATCATCTAGTAGTTATTTTGTTCGGGAGAGATCCCGAAGGCCGGCGTGTCGGAATGGCAGACGAGGCAGACTCAAAATCTGTTGTGGGCAACCACGTGTGGGTTCAAGTCCCACCGCCGGCAT
>JAILCT010000192.1 GCA_024690425.1 Lachnospiraceae bacterium
ATACGGAGCAATAAAGGCTGTATTCCGTTCATGGGATAACCCCAGGGCCAACGTATACAGGCGTGACAATGATATCCCTTATTCATGGGGAACAGCTGTAAATGTTCAGTCAATGGCCTTCGGTAATATGGGCGATGACTGTGGAACGGGCGTTGCCTTTACCCGTGATCCCGCAACCGGCAACAAGGGACTTTTCGGAGAATTCCTTACAAATGCACAGGGTGAGGACGTTGTTGCAGGCGTTCGTACACCCATGAAGATAGCCGAGATGGAGGAGAAGTTCCCCGAGGCGTTTGAACAGTTCAAGGATGTATGTCACAAGCTTGAGAGCCACTACCGCGACATGCAGGATATGGAGTTCACGGTTGAGCACAACAAGCTCTACATGCTCCAGACCCGTAACGGTAAGAGGACGGCTCAGGCAGCACTTAAGATAGCATGTGATCTTGTGGATGACGGAATGAGGACAGAGGAAGAGGCTGTTGCAATGATCGAGCCCCGTAACCTTGATACCCTCCTTCATCCCCAGTTTGATGCGGCTGCAATAAAGGCTGCCACTCCTATCGGCAAGGGCCTTGGCGCTTCGCCCGGAGCTGCGTGCGGTAAAGTCGTATTCACAGCCGATGATGCTGAAGAGTGGGCAGCAAGGGGTGAGAAGGTAGTTCTTGTACGTCTTGAGACATCACCGGAAGATATTACAGGTATGAAGGCTGCACAGGGTATCCTGACTGTACGCGGCGGTATGACCAGCCACGCAGCGGTTGTTGCCCGGGGCATGGGTGAGTGCTGCGTATCCGGGTGCGGTGATATCGCAATGGATGAGGCCAACAAGAAGTTTACGCTCGGTGGTGAGACCTTCACCGAAGGATCCGAGATAAGTATAGACGGAACAACAGGTAACATCTACAAGGGTATCATCCCTACGGTTGATGCCCAGATAGCAGGCGAGTTCGGAAGGGTTATGGCATGGGCTGACAAGTACCGTACCATGAAGGTCCGTACCAATGCCGATACTCCGGCGGATGCCAAGAAGGCACGCGAGCTCGGTGCAGAAGGTATAGGTCTTTGCCGTACCGAGCATATGTTCTTTGAGGAGACGCGTATCGAGGCATTCCGTCAGATGATCTGCTCCGACTCGGTAAAGGAGAGAGAGGAAGCGCTTGATAAGATACTTCCCTACCAGCAGGGTGATTTTGAACAGATATATGAGGCGCTTGAAGGATGTCCCGTAACCATAAGGTTTCTTGATCCGCCCCTTCATGAATTCCTTCCTACCGAAGAGGCTGACATCATGAAGCTTGCGGCCAATACCGGGAAGAGCGTTGAGAAGATAAGGGAATATATCCAGTCACTCCATGAGTTTAACCCCATGATGGGACACAGGGGCTGTCGTCTTGCCGTTACGTATCCCGAGATCGCCAGGATGCAGACCAAGGCCGTTATAAGGGCTGCCATCAAGGTTTCGGGTGATCATCCGGACTGGAACTTAAAGCCTGAGATCATGATACCTCTTATCTGTGACGTTAAAGAGTTTAAGATGATCAAGAAGATAGTTGTTGAGACGGCCGATGAGGAGATTAAGGCAGCAGGCGTTTCACTTGACTACGAAGTAGGTACAATGATCGAGATCCCGAGGGCATGCCTTACAGCCGATGAGATAGCCGGGGAAGCTGATTTCTTCTGCTTCGGTACCAACGATCTTACTCAGATGACGTTCGGCTTTTCGAGAGATGATTCCGGCAAGTTCCTTGAGAGCTATTATGACACCAAGATATTTGAAAACGATCCATTCGCAAGGCTTGATCAGAGCGGTGTGGGCAAGCTTATGGATATGTCAATTAAGCTCGGCAAGCCCGTTAATCCCAAGCTCCATGTAGGTATCTGCGGTGAGCATGGCGGCGATCCCACATCCATTGAGTTCTGTAATAAGATCGGTCTTGATTATGTGAGCTGTTCACCCTTCCGTGTACCGATCGCAAGGCTTGCAGCAGCTCAGGCCGCTATTGCGCAGAAGGCAGAGAAGTCATCCTGCGATGAGAAGTTTAAGGAAGCTAAGGACAGTGCCAAGGACTTCACCGACAAGGCTGTGGAGGTAGCAAAGGAAGTAGGTAAGGTTGTAGTCGAGGTGGGTACTGAAGTGGCCGGAGTCGCCAAGGAAGTTGCCAAGGCAGGTCTTGCGGGAGCTAAGGCCGGCTTCGATGAGGCCAAGAAGACCTACAACGAGAATAAGAATAAATAAATGAAGACATGGGGACGGTTCTTGACGCGAAGCTAGTCCTTTAGGATTTGTCCTCATCGGATATAAACAAATGCAACCCTGAAGTAGTAATACTTTGGGGTTGTTTCTTGTCAGAAGTCATGCGTGTAAAGTAGTATGACACTTTAGCTCAGAGCCAATGTGTCAGTTTTTCGTTGCACCGCAATATATTAGTATGATAAAATATGCAAGTGTGCAGCAGTAATGCACGAAACAGGATAATTAAACGCAAGGAGGAAGAAAAATGGCACAAGAAATACCTTATAAGATATATTTGGATGAGAAGGATATTCCTTCATCCTGGTACAACATGCGAGCTGACATGAAGAACAAGCCTGCGCCCCTTCTTAACCCCGGAACGGGACAGCCCATGACGGCTGCTGAGCTTGAAGGAGTGTTCTGTAAGGAGCTGGTAGCTCAGGAATTAAATGAGAATGACGCATATATCCCGATACCTCAGGATATCAGGGACTTCTATAAGATGTACAGGCCGTCACCCCTTGTAAGGGCTTACTGCCTTGAGAAGAAGCTCGATACACCCGCAAAGATCTATTATAAGTTCGAGGGTAACAACACATCGGGAAGCCACAAGCTTAATTCGGCTATCGCACAGGCTTACTATGCTAAGAAGCAGGGCCTTAAGGGCGTTACGACGGAGACCGGAGCAGGCCAGTGGGGTACTGCCCTGTCAATGGCTTGTGCCTACTTTGACCTTGACTGCAAGGTTTACATGGTTAAGGTTTCATACGAACAGAAGCCCTTCAGGCGCGAAGTGATGAGGACTTACGGTGCCTCCGTTACTCCCTCGCCTTCAGATACGACTGAAGTAGGAAGGAAGATCCTTGCAGCTCATCCCGGAACTACAGGTTCTCTTGGATGTGCCATATCTGAGGCCGTTGAGGTTGCAACTCATAATGAAGGCTATAGATACGTTCTCGGAAGTGTTCTTAACCAGGTTCTTCTTCACCAATCGGTTATCGGTCTTGAGGCCAAGGCTGCATTTGACAAGATCGGTGTTAAGCCTGATATGATCATAGGCTGTGCGGGCGGCGGGTCCAATCTCGGAGGTCTTATAGCTCCCTTCATGGGTGAGAAGCTCCGCGGTGAGGCTGACTATGAAGTTATTGCAGTAGAGCCGGCGTCATGTCCTTCGTTTACAAGAGGTACGTATGCATATGACTTCTGCGACACCGGAATGATATGTCCTCTTGCCAAGATGTATACGCTTGGAAGTGACTTTATCCCTGCACCCAATCATGCGGGAGGACTCAGGTTCCACGGAATGAGTTCTACTCTGTCACAGCTTTATCATGACGGATATATGAAGGCTACGACCGTTAAGCAGACGGAAGTATTCGAAGCTGCTGAGTATTTTGCAAGAGTTGAGGGTATCCTTCCTGCACCCGAGAGCTCACATGCCATCAGGGTTGCCATAGATGAGGCTAAGAAGTGTAAGGAGACAGGCGAGGAGAAGACGATCCTCTTCGGACTTACCGGAACCGGTTACTTTGACCTTGTTGCTTATGAGAAGTACAACAATGGTGAGATGAGCGATTATATCCCTACGGATGCCGAGCTTGCCGAGAGCATCGCAAAACTGCCCAAGGTGGAATAGGCGTGGGAAGACGCGGGGACGGTTCTCGACGCGAAGCTAGTCCTTTAGGATGTGTCTTCAAATAAATAATCATGAAAATTTGAACATAGGGCTTGCAATATCGCAGGCCCTATGCTATTATCAACGTATGAACAATCATTCAAATGTTCAATTAAATCCAGGAGGAAATGAAAATGAAGAAAAAGTTCAAGCTTGAGGACCTTGATTGTGCGAACTGCGCGGCCAAGATGGAGGCAGCCATTAAGGAGATCCCGGGAGTTATCAATGCATCGGTTAACTTTCTTGCCCAGAAGATGATGATAGAGGCGGATGACGACCAATTTGATGCGATCGTTGATAAGGCAGTTAAGTGTATAGCAAATGTTGAACCTGATTGCAAGGTGATTTTGTAGGAAGAAATTGGGATTTCAAAAGGAAATGATATGACTAAAAAGCAGAAGATATCATTGATAAGGATCATAATAACGGCGGTAATATTCTTTCCGTTACTGATAGCGGAGCATACGGGTAAGATGGAAGGTCTTCCCGGATGGGCAGTGCTTATCATCTTCCTGATCCCTTACGGGATAATAGGGTATGACGTGGTTAAAAGAGCACTCGTGAATATTTCCCACGGGCAGGTATTTGATGAGAATTTCCTTATGATGGTTGCAACCTTCGGAGCCATAGCGGTCGGGGAATATTCGGAATCCGTTGCCGTTATGCTCTTTTACCAGGTTGGTGAACTTTTCCAGTCCTATGCCGTGGGTAAGAGCAGGCAGTCGATATCGGCCATGATGGATATGGCGCCCGAGTACGCCAATCTTGAGACTGAAGAAGGACTTAAGGAAGTTGATCCTGATGATGTTGAGATCGGAAGCATAATAGTCATCAAGCCGGGCGAAAAGGTACCCCTTGACGGGACTGTGATCGAAGGCGAATCAATGCTTGATACATCTGCCCTTACCGGGGAGTCGGTACCAAGAAGGATCAGGGAAGGCGAGGAGATTTACAGCGGATGCATTAACGGAAACGGGACCATCCGTGTAAGGACCACTAAGGAATTCGACGATTCCACCGTTGCGAAGATCCTTGAACTTGTTGAGAACGCAAGTGATAAAAAGGCAAAGGTTGAGAACTTTATAACAAGGTTTGCAAGATACTATACACCTGTTGTGACTTTTTCTGCAGTGGCACTGGCCGTATTTGGGCCTGTTATATCAAGAGGAGGCTTAAAGTCAGTATCAACATGGCTCCTCAGAGCATGTACGTTTCTTGTAGTATCCTGTCCGTGCGCCCTTGTGATCTCGGTCCCCCTTGGCTTTTTTGGAGGGATAGGGGCCGCATCAAGGAAGGGTATCCTTGTCAAGGGTTCCAACTATCTTGAACTTGTATCAAGGGTTGATACGGTTGTCTTTGACAAGACAGGAACACTGACCAAGGGCGAGTTCAAGGTCAGCAGGATCATAGCGGCAGACGGGAACAGTGATGAAGACCGGGAGCATGTTCTTGATATAGCAGCCCATGCAGAATCATATTCAACCCATCCCATAGCGATGTCGATACTTGCAGCCTATGAAGAGAGAGGTAAGAACCTTGATTCATCCCGTGTGGAGAATGCCCACGAGGATGCCGGACTGGGAGTGGATGTCAGGGTTGACGGACATGAGGTTACGATAGGCAACGGGAAGCATCTTGAGAAACACGGCATTAAATACGAAGCCTGTGATGAGAACGGCACGATAGTATATGTTGCTGCTGACGGTAAGTATATCGGAGCTGTAGTGATATCGGATACGATCAAGGAAGGCGTTGGAGATGCCATATCCGGCATGAAAAAAGCAGGTGTGGATAAGTGCGTGATGCTGACGGGCGACAGAAGGGTTGCGGCCGAGTACACAGCGAAGGACCTTAAGATAGACGACTTTTACTCGGATCTTCTTCCGCAGGATAAGGTAACAAAGGTAGAGGAACTTCTTAAAAAAGAGCAGGAAGGCAGGTATCTTGCCTTTGTGGGTGACGGAATAAACGATGCACCTGTACTTGCCAGGGCTGATGTGGGTATCGCAATGGGCGGAGTGGGTTCCGATGCTGCCATAGAAGCAGCAGATATAGTCCTTATGGATGATGACTTAAGAAAGATCGCATCCGTTATAAGGATATCAAGGAAGACCCTTGGCATTGTTAAGCAGAATATAGTGTTTGCATTGTCGGTCAAGGTACTGGTCCTTATACTGAGTGCATTCGGTATTGCAAATATGTGGGCGGCTGTATTTGCGGATGTCGGAGTGGCCGTTCTTGCCATACTGAACTCCATGAGGACAATGGGTCCGGATATCTCAAAATAAGGCTTATTGTGGCCTTTTCCCCGAATAAGTGATATAATTCTACTCAAGTATATTTAGGGGAGAATCGTAATGTTTCAACGCAGATCAAACCTTCAGGACATATTCCTGCTGTTTGTTGATTCGATATGTGTTACCATAGGTCTCATTATCGCTAATTATTTAAGACACAGATCACTTTTCGGTATGCCCAGAGCGGACATGAATTTCTCGATGCTTTGGGCTATGTGTATTGGTGTTTTTCTCATATGCAATCTGATGTTTCGGATCAACAGGGAATTCTATATCAGGGGTCCCCTTCATGAGATGGTCGTGGTTTTTGTCAACAACCTTCTCATCTTCGTCGGAGTTACGGTAATACTGTATTTCCTGAAGCGAAGCGAATCATCATCCCGAGGGATGCTGATCCTTTTCATAGTTGTTGATACTGTCCTTATGACTCTTGTTCACCAGGTCATAAAGCTCCTTCTTCCGGGAATGTATCAAAGGTTTATGGACCGGACCAGGATGCTGCTTGTTGCGGATTCCGCCCTTGCAGCCACGGCAGTTGAAGATGTTAAGGGCTATGCTGATTTTTCCCAGGAGCTTATCGGAATGGTTATCCCGGATAAGCCTGATATTAAGGAGTTTGCCGGGGTTCCGGTCGTTACGGATATAGACAATCTTACCGAGTATTGTAAGAATGAATCCCTCGATGAGGTTATAATTGCCGTTGATGAGCACGGCAGTAATCCGAATGATAAGATCATCAGAGTCATGGAAGACATCGCCCAGATGGGAATGATCATACACTACAGGATCTCTTTGCCGGATCTTAACGGGGCAAGGCATAAGATACTGCAGAAGAGAGGCAACATGTACACGGTGACTTATGCCAACCAGATAACTTCGATGGGGCAGGTCGCCGTAAAACGTGTCATGGATCTTGTGGGAGGTCTTATAGGCTGCATCATAACAGCGGTCCTGTTTGTGATATTCGGCCCCATTATAAAGCTCCAGTCACCGGGTCCGGTTCTGTTTACACAGAAGAGGGTTGGAAGGAACGGCCGGGTATTCAATATGTATAAGTTCAGGTCGATGTATGACGATGCCGAGAAGCGTAAGGCCGATCTTCTTGATAAGAATGAGATGAACGGACTTATGTTCAAGATAGACAATGATCCCAGGATCACACCTGTCGGAAGGTTTCTGCGCAGGACTTCCCTGGATGAATTTCCGCAGTTTTACAACATTCTGAAAGGGGACATGTCACTTGTGGGAACCAGACCGCCCACAGTGGATGAATTCAATGAATACAGTTATTATCATAAGAAGCGCTTAAGCTTCAGACCGGGCCTTACGGGTATGTGGCAGGTTAGCGGAAGAAATGACATAACCGATTTTGATGAGATCGTAAGGCTGGATGTTGAATATATTGATAACTGGAATCTTATGCTTGATATAAAGATCCTCCTTAAGACATTGGGTGTGATATTTAAAGGTAAATAACATGAAGCATTACAGGGATTATGTAAGTTTAAAGCTGTTAAATATGCTGTCGGAGTTTATTGCTGTTCTGGTCGCATATTTTGTATCGGGCGGAATAAGGTATTACCTGGGGCGTGATTTTATCCGCATATTTGATATGCATGATGTTGCGGTCTTCATTCCCTTTGCCTTCATCTGTGGCCTGTTCAGCGTAATCTGCTATACGGTGTTCGGTGATTATTCCACTGTAAGGGTTAAGAGCATCCGCCGCGAGATCACCCGGATAACATTTGTTCAGCTGTTCGTCGGGATCACTACGGCCGCAATGCTCTTCCTGGCAAGAGGCAGCCAGTTTTCACGTGTATGGCTGGTGATCTTCACCTTTACGGCGATAGTTTTTCTTGTTATCAAGAGAGTGATCTTTTCGGCATACAGCCTGTATTACAGCAGGAAGCACCAGGGACTGGCCAGGGTTCTTATCATCGGCGAAGGAAGTAATGCAAGGCGTTATTACAGGGGACTTGAGAAGGCTATCCACAGAGAGTGTGAATATGCCGGACATCTTGCAGCTGCCGAGGACACATCCATTCCGGGTTATCTGGGTACCTATGACATGATCGATGAGATCATTGACAGGACCGGTGCGGATGAAGCTGTCATATGTTCCGAATTTGAAGAGAAGGTGCTTAACAGGCTTCTTATCGCCTGCGCCATAAAGAGTGTTGTGGTATATATCATACCTTCATACAATGATTACCTCAGCGGAGGCCGGATCCTGTCAACGTACGGCGATCTTAACATGGTGGAGGTGACGGCACTCAGGGTAGATAACATACTCGGAGTAAATATTGCGGTTACCAATATGGAATCCACCATACATGAGCTTACCGAGAAGAGGAACGAGTGGAAGGGCCAGTATATCTGCGTATCCAATGTTCATACCACCGTAATGGCTCATGAGAATCCGGAATACATGAAGATTCAGAACGAAGCAGTCATGGCTCTTCCGGATGGAAGCCCCCTGTCTTCATACAGCCGTGAGAATGGAAAATCAAACGCAAGAAGAGTCACAGGCCCGGATCTTATGAGGGAGCTCCTTTCAAGGAGCGGTGAACACGGTTTTACCCATTTTTTCTATGGTTCCACACAGGACACGCTTGACCGGTTAAGAGTAAGGATTGAAGAGAGGTATCCTGATGCGAAGATAGTCGGAATGATATCACCCCCTTTCAGAGAGCTTACACCTGAAGAGGATGAGGCTTATGTTAAGCAGATAAATGATGCGGCTCCTGACTTTGTATGGGTAGGACTGGGAGCACCCAAGCAGGAGATATGGATGGCTGCTCATAAGGGCAGGGTCAATTCCATCATGATAGGTGTGGGTGCGGCATTTGCTTTTGAGAGCGGCATGACGAAACGGGCACCCAAATGGGTTCAGAACATGAAGCTTGAGTGGTTCTACAGGATGCTGCAGGACCCCAAGAGGCTTTTCAAAAGGTATTTTGTCACCAATATCAAGTATCTGTGGCTGACAAGGAAATGATAATAAGGAGTATGAATGGAAGCAGTTAGTTTATTAAGGCAAAATCTCTTTGCCGCGATAATAATTTCAATAATCGTAGGATATCTGACCGGATGCATTAATTTGTCCTATCTTATTGGGAAGCTTAAAGGCTTTGACATAAGGGAGCATGGTTCGGGAAATGCGGGAGCATCCAATGTCGTGATCACGATGGGCAAAAAGGCGGGAGCCTTTGTTGCACTGTTTGATATATTCAAGGCTTACTTTGCGATAAGGTTAACAACTCTTGCTTTTCAGGATATCTTTATCATAGGAGCCATAACCGGGGTCTCGGTTATCCTTGGACATATTTTCCCGTTTTACATGGGATTTAAGGGCGGTAAGGGATTTGCATCGCTTGGAGGATCGATACTTGCACTTGATTACAGGCTTTTCTTTGTCCTGCTTATCCTCACGATCTTTATCGTATTTGTATCCAACTATATCTGTTTCGGGCCGACCAGCATATCGGTGATCTTCCCGATCGTCTATGGATATATGAACAGGGAAGCAGGAGGATGGTATGCAATGCTTGTCTTCTTTGTGGCGACAGTTGCGATATGCTACCGGCACAGAGAGAACTTCCGAAGGATCCGGGAAGGCAATGAGCTTAAGTTCTCATTTTTGTGGAATCGTAAGGCTGAAGCAGACAGGTTCGGGGTTGAGAACGATGACGGATATACATATCCGTTCGAGATGGAAGAAGATGGAGCGATAAAACACAAAGAGTAAAAATGTAAAGAAAAAATAAGGGGACGGTCCTTAAGTCAAAAGAACCGTCCCCTTGTCTTATGTATATTATTCTACTTTTGCATTATCCTTAACTACCTGGATTGCCTTATCCTTATACAGCGACTGGATCAAATAAGGATCACCGTACTGGCTCTTTCTGTCTGTGTAGATCTGCTCGTAGTCATCGATGTCCTTGATGCTGTCCATATAATCATCCAGCGTGCATCTTATGCCTTCCTTCTCCATGATGGCCTGGTATGTGAGGACATCCTTCTCGGTCTCCTTACAGGTATCGACAAGGCTCTTATCGTATTCTTCCTCAGACATTCCTTCGTAATCATAGAAGTCCTTGTAATCCATTCCATACTGGGCATACATATCCTTCATATAACTGAAGTTTAGCATCTCGGTGTTCTTGTGGATTGCTTTAAGGTGCTTAAGATATCTGCCGGGATAGTTGGTAACCGTGGTATTGTCTTTCAGATAATTATCAATCCACTCGGTCAGGTTGCTCTCATAGTGGGTATCCTTCAAGTACTGCTTGTATTCCTCGACGGTGGTTGCCTTGTCTGCAAGGTATGCGGTAACAAAGTCGTCGGTGAACTCGGGAGCGATATATATACCGTTTATCGTACAGTCAAACTGTGCATCCTTGCCTGCAAGATCCGCTGTCTGGTAATCATCGGGGAAAGTCACATTAACCTTAACATTATCGCCCACACCTGAACCTATGAGCTGCTGCTCAAAGTCATCAATGAATGTTCCCGAACCGATCGTAAGATCCGAGCCCTGGCCGCCTGAATTGCCTCCCTCAAACTCAACACCGTCTATGGTTCCGACGTAATCAAGATTTATCTTGTCTCCGTCTTCTATTTTCTTATCCGTATCGGTGGAGAGCTCCATATGCTGTTCCAACTGTGATTTGATATCGGACTGAACGTCTTCATCAGAGTATTCGAGCTCGCTCTTTGGTATTTTAACACCCTTGTATTCGGGAAGGGTCACACATGATGCTGCGTTGATCCCCTTGACATAACCGTTGTCGTCAAGATACCTGGAATAATCAGAGCTTGGGCTTACGCTGTTATAAGCCTTAACAGCAGCTGCGGATATAAGATATATTATACCGGCTGCAACAAGTGTAAGGATGACACAGCTTATTATCCTGCCGGTGAGGGCCGAGCGTTTGGCCTTTTTATTCTGATTGGCGCGGTCAATGCGCTTTTTCATACTCTTGCTGACATTCTCAGCAGTGTTCTCATCATTTTTGATTCCCATTTGAAAAAACCTCCGAAAAATTATTACAACATTAAATAGTTTAACTCATTATACGAATATTTTAAATAGTCAAATGTGAAACTTTTATGTATCTTCCGATAATGCATCGGGATTACGTCTTACCCACTCGCACAGGGCTATCACACAGAATATCATGGGAGTGCACAGGATCTGCTGATAACAGAAGAGGTTATGGAAGAAATAACCGAAGACAGCCGATATTCCGGCAACCATGACAGGATTGCTCCTGCTTCTCATAAAGACTATTACAGAACTTATAAATATACCCAGATAGGATATAAAACCCAGTATCCCCTCATTAAAGAGCATGTTCAGCCATTCGTTGTGACAGCAGACGACGATCTCCCCTGCCCAAAAGTCCCTGAGCATGGATGAGCGCGGTTCCGATGCATAAGCAACCGTCACATAACAGTCGGGTCCGGGTCCCGTAAGTGCCATTTTCCGCCACATGGGTTCGCGCATTATCTCTATGGTATTCCGCCAGGTATATCCCCTGTTGTTACCCCACCTGTCATCGAAAGTCAGATATTCGACTCCCTGAAGCACATCAGTCGGAAGCATTCCTTTTGTGTTAAGATACCCTATAAGGATTCCAAGCGGCAGACATGCTATTACAAGTCCGACTACGATGTTGCGGACTTTCTTATGATCATTTATTTTAAAAGAACCTTTTTCGAACAATTTACTTATATATATATAGAAGGCGATCAGAAGGACCAGCAATATCCATGTGACGGGTGATTTTGACACGAAGAAGGATAAGGAATCAAGCTCGCTCGCTCTATCGGGGAAGAGTATCTGAAAGATTCCTATAAGCTTCATTGCTCCGAGCATGATGATCATCATCTCAAGGAAGTTAAGGAACCGGTCGTTATCCGCAAACGAGTATGCAAACATGACGGTGATGATCGATGCAAAGGCAAGATAGGCAGAGTCACTGTTCTGGGTAACAAAGGTGGCGCCGCCGACAGCAACAAAAAAACCGAGCAGCACTCCCGTGAATATCTTTTTACGGTCCCTGAACATAAAGAAGGACATGCCGACGGGCAGGATCACAACCATGAAACTTGAGTACCATGAGGACTGCCCAAGGGTTGAGAGGAACTTGAGCATATGATATTCCTGAAGGTCTTCGTAAAGGCCGAGCGGATCTATATGGAATCGGTGAAGAATACCGAGAAAGAAAACAATAAATGCGCTTGAGAGCATGATGGAAAGCAGATCCATACGCCAGCTCTTCATAAATAGCCTTGAGACAAAGAAATAGACAGCCACAAACATGAGCTGGGAACGCAGCCCCATATTCCATCCGCTGTAACCCTCCCAAGGCAGATTTACAACTGGGTGTTCAGCACTTCCGCCAAAAAGATAGAAAACAGGGAAGTCTCCCGTCCTGTTCGGAGATAAAAGAAATGAAAGGATGGAAACTGCTGCAAAAGCGATCACAAACCAGTCGATAAGAGAAAGAGAATGTATAAAAGCCTTTATCGACGGAAGGTTTATCTTTTTTTCCTTAAAAAGAGTAAGGAGATATACAGCCAGCATTATGAAGGCAAAAGTCAGAAATGACACCGTTATGTACATGAACATCGAATACTTGAAATCACCTATATCATAGTACTTATTGTGATAAAACAGGGGCATTGCCAGAAAAAATACGCACAGATAGGTTGATACGAGTATCCTGAAAATGTACAGCGTGATCTCCGAGGCTGACATGGGCTTGGTTTTGTTTTTTTTGCTCATTGATGACTCCTTAAAGAGATTCTATAAAACACAAAGTATAGTATACATCCAAATACTGTTGTTGTCACATTTATTTCGGGTTACTGTGAGTGCTTCGCATTTACAGTATCCTATATTTCGGATATAATAATTGTCGGAGAAGGGAGGCGGGGGAATGAGCAGATTTGTATGTGATGATACATATCTTGACGACATGAAGGAATACACAGGGAGCGTACTTGAGAAGCACGGTGTTTCATCAAGGTCGGCAGAGAGGGAGATCATGATCCTGGCAGAATCCGGCAACACGGTAGCCCTTAAGCTGTATGCGGATATGATCTTCTATAAGAGGGTTTTACGGAAGAATCCATACAGGGATGCTTTCTCCCTGTATCTGAAGTCGGCCGGGATAAGGGTCGATGAATCGGGAATGTGGAAGGCTTCAAAACGGGCATATCCTCCTGCATACTGGATGACGGCTTTCTGCCTTGTCAATTACAGAAGGGGTTCATTCCTGACAGGGTGTGAAGAGATAGATACCATAGAAGATATGACTGTTCCCGAGAGGCTGTCAATGGCCATCGAGCTTGCAGCGGCAAGCCTTGAACATGCACAGGTTCCGGGTGCGGTAAACCTTATAGGCAGGATCCTGTATGAAGCCTCGGGATCGGAGAAGCTCTATGACGAACTCAGGGATGCGATACAGGAGGAAATAGCGGACAGGACATTTGAAGGGATCAACCTTAAAACCGGGCCCTGCAACAGCGAACTGACCCTCAGGGATGCGGCAGAGAAGTTCTTCAAGGCGGCTGCCGATAACGGATATGTTTATGCGGCCAATAATCTTGCGGTACGGGAAGCGGACAGGATATCCCAGATGCCGGATGATGTAGATGCGGGCGAAGTTGCAGATGCGGTTGAGAGATACATCGGATACCTTAAGATGTCAGCCGACAGGTACGAACCGTATGCGGCCAACCGCTTAGGACTCTTCTACATGACGGGAGAGATAAAGGGCAAGGGGGGAAGCTCGTACCATAAGGAATATACAGACACCGCTCTTGCAAGGGAATACTTTAACAAGGCAACCGTGTGTCCCGATGCCAATTCTGCCTGGGCATTCTTTAACCTTATTAAGTACTTCCACAGGGATTATGATAATGATATAGAACATATGAATGAACATATGGATTATATAAAAGAACTGAATTCCCATGTCTACGGACTGGCAATGGAATTGTAAAAGGGAGGAAAGACATGTTTGTAAACACTTTTTGGGCATTGGTGCCCCCGATCATCGCAATAGTTCTCGCGCTTATCACGAAGGAAGTGTATTCATCACTATTTATCGGAATAGTGGCCGGAGGACTTCTGTATTCAGGCTTTTCCTTTAGCGGAACAATGCAGCATGTGTTTGTTGACGGAATGATAGCACAGCTTTCGGATCCATGGAATGTCGGAATACTGATATTCCTTGTTGTACTGGGAAGCATAGTGATGCTTATGAACAGGGCGGGAGGCTCCGCTGCCTTCGGGCGCTTTGCCGTTGCCCATGTAAAGACAGCGGCCGGTGCCAAGATAGCAACGATATTCCTCGGAATCCTTATATTCATCGATGATTATTTCAATTGCCTTACCGTGGGATCGGTCATGAGACCCCTTACCGACAAGCACAGGATATCGAGAGAGAAGCTGGCTTATCTTATTGATGCGACGGCAGCTCCGGTATGTATCATAGCCCCCATTTCTTCATGGGCAGCTGCCGTAACGGGATTTGTAGACGGGGCTAACGGACTTACACTTTTTATAAGAGCCATTCCCTATAACTTCTATGCCCTGCTCACCCTGGTCATGATGTTTGCACTTGCGATCACGGGAGTCGACTACGGTCCGATGAAGCTCGCCGAGATGAATAACATGCTAAACAGCAAGAAAGAAGATGCACCCCCGACAGAACATTCAAGCATAACAGGTGCCGAGGACCAACCCACCCCTCCCGTATCTGAGAAGGGTAAGGTGATCCATCTTGTATTTCCCATAGTTGTTCTTATCATTTCCTGTGTTATCGGCATGATCTATACCGGCGGCTTTTTCGAGGGAGCAGGCTTTATAGAAGCCTTTTCGAATTCGGATGCTTCGGTGGGCCTTGTATACGGTTCGGTTGTTGCACTTGTACTTACCGTAGCCTTTATGCTTATAACAAGGGTGTTAAGCTTCAGTGAATGCATGAATGCGATTCCGGAAGGTTTTAAGAGTATGGTTCCGGCAATCCTGATCCTTACCTTTGCATGGACATTAAAGGCAATGACCGATTCACTGGGAGCCAAGGAATATGTTGCCGCTCAGGTTGAAATGATCGCAGGCAACCATGCACTTATGAGCATTCTTCCCGCTATTGTGTTCCTTATAGGAACGTTTCTTGCATTTGCGACCGGAACATCCTGGGGTACATTCGGTATCCTTATACCTATAGTTGTCAATGTATTTGGTGCAGACCTGTCAAATGAACTTATGATAATCGCAATATCCGCATGTATGGCAGGAGCCGTGTGCGGAGATCACTGCTCACCTATTTCGGATACGACCATTATGGCCAGCGCCGGAGCCCAGTGTAATCATATAAGTCATGTATCGACCCAGCTGCCCTATGCATTTACAGCGGCAGCGGTATCATTTGTAACCTACATAGCAGCCGGGTTTATCAGAAGCTGGTTAATAAGCCTTCCGCTTGGCATCATACTTATGATAGGCTGCATATTTGTGATAAGATCCGTTGAAGCAAAGAAGGCATAAAGATGGGAGAGTATATAAAGCTTAAAGACCTTGCAGGTCATCTTCACCTGAAAAAAGGAGACAATGTTTACGTTACATCCGATGTCAAGCAGCTTTTGTATGACTGCATGCAGCATGAGGATGACACTGATCTTAATATATTGATAGATGGGATAATAAGCATAATAGGTGAGGACGCAAGCCTTGTATTCCCTACATTTAACTGGTCCTTCTGTAAGGGCGAGCCGTATGACCATTACAGGACTCCCTGTAAGACAGGATCGCTTGGGAAGCTGGCTCTTAAGAGGGATGATTTTTCAAGAACAAGACATCCGATCTATTCGTTTGCAGTGTGGGGAAGGGATAAGGAAGCCCTGTGCGCTCTTGACAATAAGTCTTCGTTCGGGCCTGATTCTCCATTCGCATTTATGGTGGATCACGGCTATCGGAACCTCTTTATAGACAAGGATACCCAGCATTCATTCGTGTTCGTACATTATGCGGAAGAATCAAGCGGACTTGTTCCGTACCGTTATCTTAAGGATTTTACGGGCGATTACACGGATGCTGCAGGCAATATGTACAGGGCAACATATTCAATGAATGTAAGGAACCTGGGTATGGATGTTGAGAATACCATCCTGCCGCTTGAGGATGAGTTTATTGAAAAAGGGATTGAGGAGAAGTTCTTTATCAATGATATTGAGTATAAGCTGATCGAGCTAAAGCAGAGTCACCCGATCATAGTAGGTGATGTTATAAATAACAGGAGCCGGCGGGTGTGCTCATATATAGGTCAGAATGATGACCCCAAGGTTCTTGGAGACAGTATGTATAAGCTTGCGGACAGGCTCTTTCCCATATGCCGGTCAATTACGGGGGACGGTGTTCGTGAGACATTTGATATCCTTAAGGAATATATACCCGATCTTAAGCTGTATGAGGTTCCGACAGGCACTAAGGTGATGGACTGGACAGTGCCTAAGGAATGGAGAATAGAGGAAGCTTATATAGAGGATGAGAACGGCAAAAGGATAATCGACTTTAAGGATAATAACCTGCATGTGCTTGGCTATTCGATCCCGGTGGATGAGTGGATGACTTTTGATGAGCTTAAGCCCCACATATACACACTGAAGGACCAGCCTGATCTTATGCCGTATGTTACCTCATATTATAAGGAACGCTGGGGATTCTCCATGAGTCAGGACATGCTGGATAAGCTTGATAAGGATATTAAGTATCATGCGGTGATCCGGTCGGAGCTTTTTGACGGAAGCCTTACTTACGGGGAACTTATAATTCCGGGAGTGCTTGAGAAGGAAGTATTCCTGTCAACGTATATATGTCATCCGTCCATGGCCAATAATGAATGTTCGGGACCGTCTGTGATGACGCATCTTATAAGCTATATAAAGAGCCTACGGAACAGGAGATATACATATAGGATAGTGTTTGTTCCCGAAACGATAGGGGCGATAACATATCTGTCGAAGAACCTTGACAGGATGAAGAGGCAGGTTGTCGCGGGATTTAACCTTACCTGTGTCGGAGATGACAGGACCTACTCTATAGTACACTCAAGATACGGCAATACCCTTGCCGACAAGGTACTTACGGAAGTTCTTAAGGAACATTGTCCCGGTTATGATGATTATTCATATCTTAAACGGGGATCGGATGAGAGGCAATACCAGGCACCGGGCGTTGATCTTCCGCTTGTGTGCTTCTGCAGGTCCAAATATCATGTTTATCCCGAGTACCATACATCGGGTGACAATATGTCTATTGTGTCGCCTGAAGGCTTCTACGGGGCGTTTACGGTGATGAGGAAGTGTATAGACAGGATTGAGGACATGACGGAATATATGATCCGTATGTTTCAGGACAGCAACGGGAGAGAAGGATATCATAACAGGGCAGGAAGTGATATACCGGAAGGAGACGGTGATAATAAGATTTACCGGGTGACCTGCCTGTGTGAACCGCAGCTTGGGAAGAGGGGTCTTGTTCCGACTATGAGTTCCAAGGAGACTTATCAGGAAACACTTGCAATGAAGGATGTACTGGCTTATGCCGACGGGACCAATACTGTCGATGAGCTGGCAGGGATCATAGAGCAGCCTCTCCCGGTGGTTAAGAAGGTTGTGGAGCAGCTGCTTGAAGCAGGGCTGTTGGAGGAAGTATGACACGTGAAGAAATAATGGAAAAGGTTAATGAAATATTCAGGGATGTTTTTGATGATGACACCCTTGTGATTACGGATTCTACGAATTCAGATGATATCGAGGACTGGGATTCGCTTGAACACATATCACTTATCATATCCATGGAGAAGGAATTCGGTTTAAAGTTTGATATAAAGGAAGTAAATAAGCTTGAGAATGTAGGTCAGATGGTGGATATGATCAGAGATAAGCTTAATGAGGTAGCAGGGTGAACACTTACACATACGACCGGATAGAAGTGGGTCACAGGGAGACGTTTACGGTAAGAGTGACCGAAGAGGATATGAACAGGTTCCGTGAGATCACGGGAGATATAAATCCCCTTCACGGGGACCCGGAGTATGCGAAGGCTAAGGGTCATCCGGACAGGGTGGTCTTTGGTATGCTCACGGCTTCTTATCTGTCAACACTTGCGGGTGTATATCTTCCGGGACAGCATTCACTGATACACAGCGTTGATGTCAAGCTCGAAGGAGCGGTATATCCGGGGGATGAACTGACTATAGAAGGAACGGTCACCGAGAAAAACGACACATTCAGGCTGATAATGGTCAGGGTCATCATGCGCAACAGTGACGGTAAAAAAGTGTGCAAGGCCAAGATGCAGATCGGCATCGAAGAGTAAAGGAGGGCAATATGGGAGAAATCGACAGATTACAGGAATGGATCAATGAGAGCAGTTATATTGTTTTCTTCGGAGGAGCGGGGGTGTCGACGGAGAGCGGGATACCTGATTTTCGAAGTGTGGACGGATTGTATAATCAGAAATACGATTATCCGCCTGAGACGATACTGTCCCATACCTTCTACAGGGCTAAGCCTGAGGAATTCTACAGGTTCTACAGGGATAAGCTGATATGTACTGAAGCTAAGCCCAATAAGGCCCATCTTAAGCTTGCAGAGCTTGAGAAGGCAGGGAAGCTTAAGGCCGTAGTTACACAGAATATAGACGGGCTTCATCAGGCAGCAGGCTCTGGGGAGGTTCTTGAGCTTCACGGAAGTACCCTTCGCAATTACTGTGAACACTGCCATAAGTTCTTTGATATCAACTATATCATTGAAACGGAGGGTGTTCCCAAATGCGATAAGTGCGGCGGTCCGGTCAAGCCGGATGTTGTACTGTATGAAGAAGGCCTGGATGATTCCGTAATGAGCAGGTCGATAGACCATATAAGCCGTGCGGATATGCTGATCATAGGCGGCACATCGCTTGCCGTATACCCTGCAGCCGGGCTTATCAATTATTACCGTGGGAATAAGCTTGTCCTGATAAACAAGTCTTCAACTCCCATGGACAGGAAGGCTGATCTTGTCATAAACGGAAGCATAGGAGAAGTACTGTCACAGATCACATGCTGATGTGCCATTTCTCGGTTATATTCTCTTATAATGTGTTTACACGAGCGTCAAAATCAAGTAAAATTATTGTGTATACTGTTATAAGTGACGATTCCGCCACATGAGGATGCTTAATGGGAAGATATGAGATCAGCCGTGACAAGCGAAAGCTATGGGAGAATTCTCTGATCCCGTTCGCAATATACCAGTTCGTTGACAGGCGTGTAGTGACGCTTGTTCTTTCTGATGGTTTCCTGAAGCTTTTTAATTATACTGACAGGGATAAGGCATATTATGATATGGATCATGATATGTATAAGGATACCGATCCTGAGGATGCTGCCAGGATAGCGGATGCTGCCTACAGGTTCGCAACGGAGGGCGGCAGATATGATGTGATATACAGGTCCAAGGGATCGGATGGTAAAGAATATACCATTATCCATGCAATAGGTGAGCATTTTATTACGGATGACGGTACACAGCTTGCACAGGTGTGGTATATGGATGAGGGCTCCTATTCGGGTGATGATAAGGACAGTGGCCTAACTAAATCCCTTAAGAAGGCTATCCGAAGGGAGAGTATGATCAAGGCCAGTTATTATGATCATCTGACAGGTCTTCCTTCAATGACCTATTTCTTTGAACTTGCAGAGGCGGGATGTAAGGCAATAGTAGATGGAGGCGATACACCGGCCTTTTTGTTCCTTGACCTGTCGGGAATGAAGAACTTCAACCACAAGCACGGATTCACTGAAGGAGATAAGCTCCTGCGCTCATTTTCGCGACTTCTCACCGATCATTTCAGTAACGAGAACTGCAGCCGCTTCGGTCAGGATCATTTCGCTGTTTTTACCGACGAAAACGGAGTTGATGAAAAGCTCCATGATATATTCAGGAAATGGCAGTGCGCCGGTGGGTCCAAGTCACTTCCGGTTCGTGTCGGTGTATATATTGCCCGTTATGATAAATTTGATAAATTTGATATATCTACAGCCTGTGACAATGCCAAGGCGGCATGTGATACCCTCAGGAATACATATGTTTCCTCTATAAGCTACTATAACAAGGAACTGGAGGATAATCTCGATAAGAAGGATTATATCATCTCCAACCTTGATAAGGCCCTTAAGGAAAAATGGATCAGTGTATATTACCAGCCCATAGTCAGGGCGGTTAATGGCCGGGTGTGTGATGAGGAAGCTCTGGCCAGATGGATAGATCCTGTCAGGGGCTTTATGTCCCCCGCCGATTTTATTCAGGTACTTGAGGAGGCACATCTTATTTATAAGCTTGATCTGTATATGGTGGATCAGATAATAGAGAAGCTTAAGATAATCGAAGAAGAGGGACTTCATAAGGTTCCCCAGTCAGTTAATCTGTCAAGGACGGATTTTGATGAATGCGATATTGTAAGTGAGATATGTACACGTATGGATGCTGCGGGATTAAGCCACAGCCTGTTAACCATTGAGATAACCGAAAGTATAGTGGGAACCAACTTTGAATTCATGAAGAAACAGGTCGACAGGTTTCGCCGGCTTGGCTTCCGGGTGTGGATGGATGACTTTGGAAGCGGTTATTCATCTCTTGATGTCCTTCAGGATCTTGAATTCGATCTGATAAAGTTCGATATGCGCTTCCTTCAGCAGATGGATAAGAATAATAACAGCAGGGTGATCCTGACCGAACTGATGAGGATGGCGACCAAGCTTGGCCTGGAAACCGTATGTGAAGGCGTTGAGACCATAGAGCACGTTAATTTCCTTAAGGAAGTAGGATGCTGCAAGCTGCAGGGTTATTATTTTACCAAGCCCATTCCCATCGATCAGATCCTAAACAGATACAGGACGGGGATACAGATAGGCTTTGAGGATCCCAGAGAAGCGGATTATTATGATGATCTGGGTAAGTTGAACCTTTACGATCTTGATTGGGTTACGGGTGGCGGCAACACGGATCTTGATAAGTATTTTACGACAATTCCCATGGTTATTATGGAGCTTAACGAGACAGCGGTCCGAATAGTAAGGGCCAATGCTTCATATCGTGAGTTTTCTGACAGGATGCTTGCAAGGAATATCGGCGAGGAGTATGAGGATTTCGATACGATCCCGGAACATCACAGGAATGAATTTTTGAAACCGATGATCGAATGCGCGAGGACCGGGAGAGGCCAGCTGGTGGATGAACGGTTCCCGAATAATATAACCGTGCATACGATAATGAGGCGGGTAGCGTTGAACCCCGTCAAGAATACCGTCTCGGTAGCGGTGGCGATCCTGTCGGTAACGGATGACAGCAAGGGTGTATCCTATGCGAGCATTGCAAAATCCCTGGCTGCCGATTACTTTAACCTGTTCTATGTAAATATTGAGACTGAGGAGTACATCGAGTATGACTCGAAAGTAGGTGACCAGGAGCTTACTGTTAAGAGGACCGGAAGTGATTTCTTTGCGCAAAGCCGCAAGGAGGCATTGGAGAAGATCCATAAATCCGACCGCAAGACGTTTATTTCGACCTTTACCAGGGATAAGGTTCTTAAGGCCCTTGATGAACAGGGAACGTTTACGCTGACATACCGACGGCTTATGAAGGGTAAATCGGTCTATGTGAATATGAAGGTTATGCGCATGAGCAGGATCGATAATTACCTGATCGTTGCAATAAGCAATATCAATACCCAGAAGAGACAGATGGCTATACTTGAAAAGATAAAGAGAGAGCACCAGATGTATTCAAGAGTCAGTGCCCTTGCCGGTGATTATATCTGCATGTATACCGTTGATCCTGAGACCAATAAGTATATCGAATACAGTGTTTCCAGGGACTACGAGAAGCTGGGTATGGACAAGGAGGGTGAGGACTTCTTCGGACAGGCTCTAAGGGACGGAGCCGACGTTATCTGTAAAGATGATCTGCCTATGTATTATAAGACCTTTACCAGGGAGAACGTTATTAATACAATAAAGAGTAAGGGTGTCTTTATGATGAAGTACCGACTGATGATCGATGGTGAACCTGTCAGGGTATTCCTTCGGGCAACGATCGTGAAGGAATCCGATGGAGATAAGATCATAGTTGGAGTCAAGTATGAGGATACATCCAAAAATATAAGCTGACAGCCGGTGCGATCCTTAAGATGAAGCATATTTAAGGATCGTTTCTGTCAGAACCTTTGCATTTACAGGCTTTGAGAGGTGGGCGTTCATACCCGCCTCTTTTGATTTCCTGATATCATTCTCGAATGCATTACCGGTCAGGGCTATTATAGGTATGGTGGTCGAATCGGAACGTCCGAGGGACCGTATCTCACGAGCGGCATCAAGGCCGCTGATCCCCGGCATGATGATATCCATAAGGATCAGGCTGTAGCAGCCTGATTCGGCATCCGCGTACATCTGCACTGCTTCTTCACCGCTGGATGCGGTATCGATATCGGCACCTTCGGCCTGAAGTATGGACTGGGTTATGGTACGGTTGATATTATCGTCCTCAACGAGGAGGATCTTTAATCCACTCAGGCTGTCTGCCGAAGACGGCTTCTTACCCTGAAGAGACGATTCTGTTTCTTTGTCAATGGTAAAAGTCATCCGTATCGTGAACTTGGAGCCAACCCCATGTGTGCTGGTCACATCTATATGACCGTCCATGAGATCGATCAGCTTCTTGGATATGGTAAGTCCAAGCCCCGATCCCTCCTGCGATGAAGAGGCTCCCTTGAACTCCTGGGAAAAAGGATCAAAAATACGGTCAAGGAATTCTGGCCGCATTCCGATACCGGTATCTTCCACTTCAAAAACATATGTTACCGTATCTTCATCAGCGGATTCTTCCTTGATCCGGAAGAATACAATGTCTCCGTCGCGCGTGAACTTGATCGCATTATCGAGCACGTTGACTATCACCTTCTGAAGGTGGAGTTCATCGCCGAGAATGTAAGGGTGGGGGAGATTGGCATAATCGGTTGACAGATTGATCTCCTTGCCAAGCATCTTGTTCGAAACTATCGACACGCAATTGTCGGCAAATACCGTTATGTTCATCGGCTGATGGATTATGGATACGTGATTGTCTTCAAGAGAGCTTATATCGAGCACATCATTGAGAAGAGACTTAAGATGGTTGGACTCGTTGGTCATACTCTCAAGGTATTTACTTACCTTGTCGACATCGGTGACATTGCGCTTTGCCATCTCCATAAGTCCCATAACACCGTTAAGGGGTGTGCGGATGTCGTGCGAAAAATTGGTGAGGAATTCGTTCTTGGCACTGTTCACGGCTTCAGCCTGGCGCCTTGCAGAAGATACCCGGTTCAGGTATTCGGCCAAGGGAGCGCTGATGTCATATGTGCCGACTGCCGCGAACTTCCTGTCTGCCGATGCGACTGTACAGAACTTGGTCTGATAGTCGCGTATCTTACCGTTCACAACGATCTTGTAATTAACGTAGTAGGGCCTGCCCATATAGAGACTTCCCTCAACTATCTCAAGATCCATGGCCTGCAGAACCTTGCCCTTGTCGGACTGATAAACAAGCTGTTCAACATAGGAATTAAGCTGGCCTGCATAACCGATAATATCAAAGTCACCCTCCACAAGGGGTGAGAAGATATTGGTGCTGCCTCCGGACTCGATGAGCCCTGTCTCCAGGTCGATAAGAGCTATTCTGTCATAATCCGAGGTCAGGGCAAGAGCTGCCGAAACCTCCTTGTTGTTCATAGTATCCATATATTACCCCTGTGTTTTAAGCTTCCCCATAACGGACGGTACCCTTGATGATCCGATCACAGTAAATGACTTCTCATATCATCGGCACTCATATTGAGCAGATAAGCCGGAGCAACATCAAATACGGTCTTGCAGCCGCTTAAGCCTTCCTTATGCATTCTGTAGGCTGCCCTTGCATAGGCGATGAGTACAGATGATGTAAATTCGGGATTGGAATCAAGTGTAAGCTTGTACTCTATAACGTGCTTATTCTCATTATTCCATCCGGTGCAGCCGCTTCTTATCACCATACCGCCGTGAGGAATACCCTTATGGTCACGGTCGAGTTCTTCCTGAGATATGAAATGAACGGTCGTATCGTAATCAGCGAAGTAATTGGGCATGGTTACGATCTCCTTCTCTATTCTTGCCTTGTCGGCATCGGGTGAGGCGACAACAAAACATTCACGTGTGTGCTTCTGCCTTGTTGTGAGCTCGGGATTGGAGCCGGACCTTACTTCTTCAACAGCCTTCTCAACGGGTATTGTATATTGCCTTGCATCAAGGACTCCATCGATCCGCCTTATGGCATCGGAGTGTCCCTGACTTACGCCCTTGCCCCAGAAGGTGTAATCCCTGCCAGCGGGAAGAATGGCATTGGCATATGCCCTGTTAAGCGAGAACATACCGGGATCCCATCCTACGGAGATCATTGCTATATGACCTCCTTCCCTTGCGGCAGCATCCACATTGGAGAAGTGCTCGGGAATACGTGCGTGTGTATCAAATGAATCTATAACATTAAAGTCCTTAGCGTATCTTGGGGTCATCTCGGGAAGATCGGTTGCACTTCCGCCACAGATGATAAGGACATCAACATCACGCTTATGTGAAAGGATGTCATTTACCGAATATACGGGAACTCCTTTTGTAAGAATGCTGACAGCAGAAGGATCACGCCTTGTAAATACACAGGCCAGTTCCATATCGTCATTCTGCTTTACGGCACACTCGATGCCCCTTCCCAGATTACCGTAACCTAAGATGCCTATTCTAATGCTCATGATATCAAGTCCTTTCCGGTATTTATTTTGAGATTTAACTGATTATCCTTACTAATTTTATATATACTAACTCTCTTTTGCAACCCATTTTTAAAATAAAGACCAATATGATATAATTCCTTTATGCGATTCGTTACTTTGTTTCTGAAAACAGAAAACGTACATCTTATCAAGGACGTGGGCATGATCCCCTACCGGCTGTATAAGGATCATGGCTTCAACTGCACCCTTGCCTGCTATAAAAACAGCGAAGAATACGCCTATGCAGACAATGAGGTCAAGGGGCTGAAGCTTGACTTTGTCAGAAAAACAAAAGCGGGTATCATACCTGACGGAATGAGATATCTTGCCGTAAACGCAAGGAAGATAGATATACTCAATATTTATCACCTGAACCTGTCATCGTATTTTTATGAGATCGTATACAGGCTGTTTAACCGTAAGGGAAAGATATATTTAAAGCTTGATATGAATCCTGCGGGGTTCGTCAGCTGCTTTAAGAAAAATCCCGTGGGGATCATAAAGAGAGCGACCATTAAGAGGGCTGATATCGTATCTGTTGAGACTACGCAGATGCTTAAGAAACTTAAGAAATATTACGGGGAAAAGGTCATCTTTATTCCAAACGGATGTTATACGGGTCCGGAGAGTGAAGGTTTAATACAGAAGGAAAATATCATCCTGACAGTCGGGAACCTGGGGACCTATGAAAAGGCAACGGATGTCCTTCTTGAAGCATATGCACAGTACATCGGGGAATCACCGGACAGTGACTGGAAGCTAAGGCTTGTCGGAAGCATTGATGAAGGATTTAAACCGTATATTGATGACTATTTCAGGCGTTATCCCGGTATTGCGGACAGGGTTACCTTCACGGGACCTATAAATGACCGGGAGAAGTTAAGCCTGGAATACGAAAGAGCAAGGGTGTTCACGCTTCCGTCCCTGAGTGAGAGCTTTGGGATAGTACTCGTGGAAGCGGCATGCAGGGGATGCTACCTGATCACATCCGATATGGTACCCGCAGGTTATGACATATCTGACAAATACAGATACGGATTGTCTGTACCTGCAGGCTCTCCTTTGGACCTGGCGGATGCCTTCTTAAGGGTATGCAACGGCCATATGGACTGGGATGATATCGCAAAAAAAACGGCAGCCCGGGTAAGGACTGCCTATGACTGGCATAAGATCGTAAACAGACTCCATGACAGGCTATGCTGACCGTTCCCAGTCCGGGATGGTGAGCCTGGCATTCTGCCTGCGTATCCTTAACTGGATACTGCGGATAAGCTTCTTGACAGCATCGGGGAAGTGATCCATCACAAACTGCTTAACCTTCATCTGACGGAGCTTGACGCTTAATTCGGCAGCCGTGGGACCGTCAATCCCGTGAGAATTTCTTATCTTAAGCGTTTCCATGTAAGTGTCATACAGCTTTAGTGAAGACACGCCGTTCTTTGAAATAATACATGTTATGACCCCCGTATCCCTGAAGAAAAATCCCTTCTTGTACATGGATAGAAGGAAATCATAATCCGCGCCTATGCGGTAATCCGTCTTATAGGGATACCGGCTCATAAGCTCCCTGTTTATAAAGGCTGACTGATGGGAAAAGGGCATCCTTTCTTCAATAGCCTCGAAAGACTTGCGGAACATATAATAACGCCCGTATTCGCACTCCACAGCGTCACCGTACAGGATCGCCGCATTGGGATAGTTGCTCTTGTTGAATATCTGTGAAAGAACAGAGGAAGAATAGAAACAGTCCCCTGCATTCATGAAGTTGATCCAGGTTCCCCTGCTTCTCGATACCGCCTTGTTCATCCCGTCATAAATCCCGCTGTCTGCCTCGGAAATACAGGAAAAGGATATATTACGCTCTTCAAACCTGGGTTTATACTTCTTTATGATATCGGAAGTTCCGTCATCGGACCCTCCGTCCTGTATGAGGTATTCGAAGTCATGATAATCCTGAGCCAGCACAGATTCGATCGTTTTAACAATGTCACGGCCGGGATTACGGCATACCGTTATGACTGATACATTTGGTTTTGAATTCTTCTCGTCCATGAAAATGATTATATCATACTTGCCCAAATTGTGGTATGCTATGGAATGAATTATATTTAGCCTGGAGGAAGAAATGAAGACCACTGCAGCAATGGTGATTCTTAATTACAACGATATGAAGGTTACCGAGAAGCTGACAAGGGCGGTCATGGACTACGAGTGCCTTGACAGGGTGATAGTTGTTGACAACAGGTCGACCGATGGCTCGTACGAGTACCTTAAGAATTCCTTCAGGAAATCGGAAGTTGATATTATCCAGGCACCTGTCAACGGGGGTTATGCGACAGGTAACAATTTCGGTGTAAGATATGCCATTGATCACTACTCACCCGAGTATGTGTTCATAGCCAATCCCGATATTGCCGTATCACAGAGCACGATATCTTCAATGATAAGAGATATGCATAACCATCGTGATTACGGTGTGATGGCACCTTTGGTGGTGCAGGGATATAACGTCTGGAAGCTTCCCGGCTTCATCGGAATGATAGAGAGCCTGTTTCTTGTATGGTTTAATCTTGATAAGCGCCATATCAAGAAGAAACTTCTTGCTTCACCGAACCGTATTGAGACTGTCGGGGTTGTTGAGGGGTCTTTTTTTGTGATAAGGGTGAAGGATTATCTGGCGATAGGCGGCTTCGATGAAAGAACATTTCTGTATGCCGAAGAGATAATCCTTGCAAGGAGGCTTAAGTCAGTGGGACAGAAGGTCGGTGTCCTGACAATGGAGAGATATGACCATCTTCATTCGACCAGTATAAAGAAGGCTTATGATTCTTCCAAGAGGAAGGCCTTTCCCAACTTTTATGCCAGCTTTAAGATATATAACAAGTATTACCTTAAGACCAATTTTCTGCAGGACGGGATTTTTTGGATATGTTATGAGCTTGCATACTTTGAAAGATTTCTGTACGACATAGTGAAAAAGGTTAAAAATGCTTAAACGTAAACTTCAGGAGATCGGATCAATATTATACAGAAACATATGCTATCCTTTCGTCCGCATGAGAACAGAGTCAGGAACGGGAAGCATCATGAAGCAGGGCTCCTATCTTAACAAGGGTTCAGTACTGGAAGGACGCAATTATATAGGCAGGGATACCAGGCTGAGCAATGTCAGGGTAGGGTACGGTTCATATGTTAATAACCTGTGTGATCTGTCCAATGCAAGGATAGGAAGATACACATCCATCGGAACAAGGGTCACAACCGAGCTTGGCTCACACCCTCTGGATGGGAAACATGCCGCCCTTCATCCGGCATTTTATTCGTCGGCGGGAGCTCTTGGCTATACTTATTCGGATAAGGATACATACACAGAGATGAAGTATCTTGATGAAGGATCTGGTATCCAGGTGATCATAGGAAATGATGTGTGGATAGGTAATAATGTAAGTATTCTTGAAGGCGTTACTATAGGCGACGGCGCCGTTATAGCAGCCGGAGCAGTGGTGACGCAGGACATTGAACCGTATGCAATATACGCGGGTGTACCGGCCCGCAGGATCCGCGACAGGTTTACCGGAGATAAGGCTGATTCACTGCTTAAGCTTAAGTGGTGGGATATGGAAGAAGATATGATAAAAGGCCTTGTGAATAAAGGACTGTTTGATGATGTTGACAGGCTGCTTGAGCAGCTGAACGACAGAGGGGAATGATATGGACAGGATAGCGATCGTTGTGATTGCATATAACAGAGGCAGGGCACTTACCAGGCTTCTTGATTCCCTGTCGAATGCATATTATCCCGAGGGCCTGTCGGTTCCTCTGATAATAAGCGTTGACAGGAGCGATTCCGACGAGGTCTCCCGGATTGCGAAGGACTACATATGGGAACATGGGGATAAGATGGTCAGGCTGCAGGAAGAAAATCTCGGACTCAGAAGGCATGTTCTTCAGTGCGGCGACACGGTTTATCAATATGACGGTATCATAATGCTTGAGGATGATCTGTATGTATCACCCTCTTTCTATATGTATGCCCTGGCTGCGATCAGAAGGACCGGGGCAGACAGGAAGATATGCGGGATATCTCTTTATAATCACCGGCTTAATGTTCATGCCAGGGAACCTTTTGAAGCGATAGACGACGGCTATGACAATTATTACATGCAGTTTGCATCCTCCTGGGGACAGGCATTTACACGTGATCAGTGGGCAGGCTTCCGGGAATGGTATGAAGGGCATAAGGATTATGAGATCGGGGCAGACAACGTACCGGTGAATGTTTCATCCTGGTCCGACAAGTCATGGCTTAAGTATTATATCAAATATCTTATAGATAACGATGGATATTTTCTCTATCCGAGGATATCCTATACGACCAATTTCGGGGATGAAGGAACTCATGCGGATTCCGGTGTAAATGACCTTCAGGTTCCCCTGGCAGGGCTGCGAAAGTATGGGCAGATTGATTTTCACTTCTCGGATATTAACGAATCGGGGGCGGTGTATGATGCCTATTTTGAGAATATGCGGCTTGCAGACAGGCTCAACGAAAGCGTAAGGAATGAAATAACAGTCGATCTGTATGGAAAGAAACAGCCGGGAGGCTATAAAAGGTATGTATTGAGCTCTGCCTCCCTTCCTTACAGGATACTTGAGACTTTTGGGAGAAAGATGCGCCCTGTGGATGCCAACGTATATTATAAGACGGAAGGCAGGGACTTTTTCCTGTATGATACATCCAAGGCCGGACAGGCTCCGGAAACGGATGAACCGTCGAGATATCTATATAATTACAGGGCACTTAAGGCAAAGGAAATGACGGAAGTCCTTAAGTATCGTATAAAGAGTAAAATACCCTTTATGAAATAAGGCTTATTCGGGAGACAGCAACAGCAGCGATAATGTGTGGAATATTTGGCGTTATTAATAAAAAAATAGATAAAGATCTTGCCGATAAATGTGTGGATCGCATGGCTCACAGAGGTCCGGACGGGCGGGGCGTCTGGCAGGAGAAGGGTACGACACTCGGCCACCGGAGGCTTGCAATTCTTGATCTGTCCGAGAACGGAACCCAGCCCATGACATATGATGACGGGCGTTATGTGCTTGTATTTAACGGGGAGATATTCAACTTTCTGGAGATACGGGATGAGCTCAGGGACAAGGGATATGACTTTAAGAGTGATTCCGATTCGGAAGTTCTTCTGGCTTCATATAAGGAATGGCGGGAGAAGTGCCTTGACCGCTTTAACGGGATGTGGGCATTCCTTATCTGGGACAGGAAAGAGGAGAGGCTCTTTGTCTCGCGTGACCGCTTCGGTGTAAAGCCTCTGTTTTACGCAAGGATTGACGACGGAGGACTGGCTTTCGGTTCGGAGATGAAGGTCATAACACCGTTAATGAATGAGGTTAAGCCCAACAGGCCCCTTGTCACCGATCCGGGAAGGATAGTGTTTTATGAGAGCACTGATGAATGTGTGATCGAAGGTATTAAGCGCTTTCCCGCCGGATCATATGCCTATGCCGATAAGGATGGCATGAATATCACAAGATGGTGGGACACACTTGATAATCTTGTCAGTGTTCCGGCTGAATATGAAGAACAGGTAGAGATGTTAAGGGACCTCTTCCTGGATGCCTGCAAGCTCAGGATGCGAAGCGATGTCACGATAGGGACAGCGCTTTCCGGAGGGCTTGATTCTTCAGCGACCATATGCTCCATGGCTCATCTGGCCGGTAC
>JAILCT010000164.1 GCA_024690425.1 Lachnospiraceae bacterium
TAAAAAACTAACCATTCCTTGAAGCTACGAAGACAGAAGAACCGTCCCCGTGTCTTAAAGGAGACACAGAACCGTCCCCTGTCCCCGTGTCATCTATCTGACATTTCCTTTTTTCATAAGGAGCTTGTTATCGTACATTTCCTTATCCGCCTTTTTATAAACATCATTAAGGCTTAAGTCCACACCCTGTTCAAATACCGCCACACCGGATGCAACAGACAGCTTCTCATAAACCGGTATATCGGCAGCGTCAAGGTCCTTAATCTTCCTTCTAAGCTCTCTAAGCAGCTCTTCGCGCATGATAAAATCATCACCCATGAGCAGGGCGGCGAACTCGTCCCCACCCATTCTGTACACGGGGCTTCTCTTAAATATCTTACATATCATCATACATGAATTGATGATATATTCGTCTCCCGCGTCATGTCCGAATTCATCATTGACTGTCTTAAGATTGTTTACGTCAAACATGGCAACCGCAAATTCAAGGTTCGAATTGAACCTGATCTTCTTCTTTATCTCCTCGGCCTTGGCTTCAAAGGCAGTCCTGTTCTTGACATGGGTAAGTGAATCTGTCTCCGTCAGCTCAAGCAGCCTTAAATTGAGCAGGCTTAAGCTGACCGTCTGCTTGAAGCTTTTAAGTACCTGGCTGAGCTTCTCCTTATATCGCAAAAGCCTGTAATCATCAATACGTTCGATCCCGTCCGCCAGGACTATATACCCATAATTCTCATTATTGTCATACAGGTTTGTAATGATATATACATGGGTATTATCATCCTTATATACTGTAGGAACCAGCTTCCTTGACTCTATCTCTTCGGTCTCCTGCATGACCTCACCGTCCACCATGCCGTAAACTACCCTCATGATCCTGCTGTACCCTTCGGTCTTAAGCTTTCTTTCGGGATTGTAGATGTTCTTCTCATACATGGGATCAAGGCACAGGTACATGAAATCACCGGCAAAATCATGCTCCTGGGCATAATTCTTACGGAAATCAGCCTCCATATCAGCATAGGTCGGCGAATTCATTATAATGGTCTCGATATATTTAAGCTCCCGGTCAAACATCGTATCATTATACAGATCGATATACCTGTTCTTACCCATCTTGCGTATGACATGATAGATCTCATCCTTTTGGACACACCCGCAGCTCTCGGAAGGGTTAAAGAAGCTGCTCACGTAAATATCACGCCTGCTCCTGCCCCCCGCGAATATCTCCTCGAAGGCCCTTGCGCATTCAATCCCTGCCTGCTTGAAGTTCTGATCCACACTGCATATGGAAGGTTCATATATCCTTGCCAGGAAATCATTGTCAAATCCGGTAACCTTAACATCCTCGGGGACCCTTATCCCCTTGCCGGTAAGTGTATTGCAAACGTTCATGGCCAGCACGTCATTGGCGCACAGGATGGCATCCGCCAGTTCGCCGCCCGATGTGATGATATCGTTTAAATAACAATTGGCATTATAGGGCTCCCAGTCGGAAAAGAACACGTTTGACTCTGTATCGAACTTAAGACCGTGGGACCCGGCGGATTCACGGACCGCCTCAAGCCTTATGTTGGAATCCTCATTATCCTCGGTCCCGGCTATATAAAGCAGCCTCTTTACCCCGTGCATTTCTATAAGATGGTCACACATGCTCTTCATGGCACTGTAGTTGTCTATGTTGACATAGTAGGTATCATCCACACGCCTTCCGGTGGTTATATAGGGAATCCCCGCGTCAGTGCACTGCTTCATAAGGTCGTCCGTAAGCCCCGGAAAATCAAGGCAGTTGCACACTATAACCGCCCCGTCGTAATCATTAAGATCCGCAAGGTTCATGACATTAAGCCCGGCCTTCATCTTATCCGGAGGATCCACCATTATTGCATAGGTCAGGAACATGTAAATATCGGCATATCCCCGGGTAAATCCTTCCTTAAGACCTTCCGCTATCTTATGACTTATATCAAATCCCTGTCCGCTCGTAAATAGAGCAATCTTCTTCTTGTCCATAGAACCTCCGTATGTGAAGGATCATCATCCCCAAAACCCGTGTAATCTCTCAAGCCGCATTCGACTACCATTATAACACCTTCTTCGACGGATATTTCGACATGATCCTCCTTGAATTCATTGCTCTGCCCAAGGGGGAAGGAGTTCCCAAGCTCTCCCCCTTCAAGCTCATATTTCGCACCCTTTACGGTTACGCCCCTGCTTACGTCAGACAAGGAAAAGACGGACAGCATACCGCCCTTCTTCCCGGACAGGTTCACAGACCCATCGGAAAATACAATAACCTCCGCCTTCTCATCATACATCCTCACAGTCGCACCCTTAAGGGCCCCGAAATGAGCCGTCTGGATGTTGGCGAAGGCATGATCCGGCCTGTTGCCGAAGACACACACCATCCTTATATCCCTGTAGCCAAGTGAAAGGGCCCGCCTCATGGCCAACATGGTGTCGGTATCATCCTTCTCCCTGGGATAACGCTCGCTCTCTAACTCTCCGTTTGCGATCCTCTTAAGGTTCCTACGGGACAGAGAATCGTAATCCCCTATCACCACATCGGGCCTTATTCCGTATTTGTCGGCATGATCAAGCCCCCTGTCGCAGGCAACCACAAGATCCGCCCTAAGAAGCTCCGGCGGGAGCTTGGCAAACTTCCCGCCGGATATTATCAAACATACCTTTTCCATATTTTCCATAACTCTTATTCAATTCCGGAAAAATCGATCGAAAGATCATCATATATCCCTGCGGGAACCTTATCCTTAAAGGTGTAAACCGCGGGAAATCCTGAAGTATTATTCTGCGTATACACCGTGATCATCTCACTTGCGGGATCAACTATCCAGTACTCACGCACCCCGCATTAAGATATTTCTTCAGTTTTATAATGTAATCGTGTGCGGGATCGGAGGGTGAAACAACCTCAATGACCCAGTCGGGAGCTCCCATACATCCCCTGTCATTTATCTTTGACGGATCGCATATCACGCTGATATCCGGTTCGACGACCGTATCCTCGTCCTTATTAAGCACTACGGAAAAAGGTCCCGTAAACACCCGGCAATTGCCTTTCTTCGACTTAATATATGTATTAATGATAGTAACTAATTCAACAACCAGGCCCTGATGTCCGGTATTGGGCGAAGCCATATCATAGAAAAAACCATCGATAAGCTCTATATGGCTTCCCTCGGATGTGGCAAAATAATCGTCGATCGTTTTATATTCATATTCATATAATCTTGCTTCCATGGTATTCCTCCGTTTCTTATTGAGTCAGGGGACTTATCTGCTGACCGTGTTTTGAATAGCTGCATCTGTACAGCTACTTTTATTGTATATTAGTTCAGGCAGTATTTCAACGAATTCACTTTCCAATGCTAGCGTAAAGTTTTACTTGGAAAATTAAATATTCAGAAATAAAGAACACCTCTTCTGTGATAAAGTATTAATCGCTGAAAAAAAT
>JAILCT010000017.1 GCA_024690425.1 Lachnospiraceae bacterium
TTGAAGCTGTCCTTTAAGAGGGTATATAAGTAGAACTTAACGCTTGTCTTACCGTAACTTCCGGTCACTCCGATGATCTTAAGGTCAGGTGATCCCTTGAGCATCCTCTTTGCATCGTTTATATAATACTGCTTCACACCCCATTCCACCGGATGATTTATGAGGTTTGAAATGACATTCATGAGTAGCTGCATTCCCACAAGCATCGCAAGCACACCCGAAAGACGGCTTATATCAAGTAAAAGTACGGAAAGAACTATGATGAGAGCAGTTATGATAAATATAGCGGCAATCATCCTTTTTACCCTTGCCGTATATACAAGCTTCTTTTTCGTATTGAGCCGCCTCATCGCATTATATACAAGGCTTACAAGGATCAATGTCAGATACAGCAGTATATCAAGTACAAGCCATGGAAGGAAAAACCTTATAAGTCCAAGGCAGAAGGTAAATATGAGCAGCCACTGCTGCCTTAAGTTTTTCTTAAGCCTGTTTAAATGTTCCCCGTTCTTATAACCGTTTAACTGGAACATATGCATGTTATAGCGCATTGCCAGGAAAAAGGCGGGAATATACAGGATTATAATGATCATTGTTCGGATTATCATATTTGGAAGTAGCTCCTCATAATACTTTTAAACTGAACGGGTTTTTCAAGGAATGAGAAATGCCCGCATCCCTCAAGGATACACAGTCCGCAGTTCGGTATCCTCTCCTCCATCAGCTTTCCGTCACTTAAAGGTGTCGCCGTATCCTTATCTCCCCAGATAAGAAGGGTATCCTGTCCTATCTTTGGCAGAAGTTCCGTAAGATCTTCATTTACGGCCATGACCATGCATTGTCGCATCATGGGTGAGGCATTCCTGTAATCCGCCGACCCCTGTCTGCTCCTCCAGTCATCGATAAGTTCCGGAAAGAGAGCATAAATCAGCTTAACATTTACGATTTTTTTAAGGATCTTATATCTCCTTATCCTGAATTTCTGTTTAAAAGTCCTCTTTGGCATGATACCTGCACTGTCAATAAGGACGATATTTTTTATCTCAAAAGGCAGGTTCTCCCTCGAAGCAAGTTTTATGATAACGCGTCCACCGTAGGAATGGCCTATTAGTGTTGCCTTCCTTATATCAAATGCGTTCATAAGCTTTAAGAAAAAATCCGCGTAAGCATCAACATTCCAGGGTTCCTTAGGTTCATCCGAGCCGCCGAAACCCGGAAGGTCGAACTGCAGGCACCTGTATTTTTCATTTATCGCATCTGCAACAGAGTCGTATACCCCAAGGTCAGTACCCCAGCCCTGAAGGATGACTACCGTCTCCGATTCCGTTCCACCCTTTCCCTCTTCCGGTCCGGTAATCTTATAGCTTATATTATATCCGTCTACTTCTATATTCATTCTGATCTTCCTTTAATGATCTTACTGTCTTTTCATAGCTTCTGGTTTCTTATCTTCATATATATATGAATCGATCAGACCCGCAAGTATGAATTCCATCGGTTCATTATAATATTCTGATCCAGCATCATAAGCGTAGTCCTTACCCAACTGATTTCTTCCATATAGATAGGCTACCTGGTTTTCACTCGCTTCAATATACCTTATATTCTTAAAGATATAATTACCCAACACCATGAGCCTTGCGTTCTCATATATGGTTTCTATATCTTTGTCATCCGGTTCACCCTTTACGGCAGTCAGATATTCCTCCTTAAAGGATTCCCTTACCGCATCATTTATTTCGTTCATCAGAGAAGTTATAAGAAGTTCTCCCACGTTAAGGTCTATCCTCTTATAGCAGGTCAGATAGGCAATTGTTCCCAGATATCCGTTTGCATCCCTTCTGAATCCCCCTGGCGGGTTCTTAGCATATCCTTCGGCGGCGACTCTGTATCTGTTTTCTCCTGTCAGTTTATACAACTGGGCAGATGCCCAGTATCTTTTATCATCAAATACTTTTTTTTCCTTTTCCGATCCTTTCTCGTATTCCTTTTCCGCTTTATCATATGCCTCCGATGAAAGATCCCTGCATTCGGCGGCATATTTTTTATCAAACCTTTCATATTCATATGAAAAGAGAGCCATTATCGCCGAGTATTGATAGTTTACTCCCGGATCGGAAGAAAATCGTGTATTTTTAAGCTCCTCTGTCTGTGCCTTGGCAAGCAGTACCGTTCTGGGAATTACCATCGGATCATCCACTGCTTCCCTGTCTATGGCTG
>JAILCT010000235.1 GCA_024690425.1 Lachnospiraceae bacterium
TATGGGTACGATTTTTACCTATTCCAATGTTTCTGAACTGCTTAAACATTACCTAAGCTCACATAAGGAAGGAGATGATGACAATTGAGCTTATATCATTTCAGCCTGGGACATGTAAGCCGGGGCGCAGGACAAAGTGCTATTGCCTCCGCTGCTTATATATCGGGCGGTGAACTGTATTCCGAGTACTATGGTGAGTGGTCGGATTACACAAGAAAAGGAGGAGTAATCTATACGGAGATCATACTTCCCGAAAATGCACCAAAGGAATTTCTTGACCGGGAAACCCTGTGGAATTCGGTTGAAAATGTGGAAAAGAACAAACGAGCCCAGCTTGCATATAACTTTAACATAGCCCTGCAGAACGAGTTGTCAACAAAGGATAACATCGAACTTGCCAGGGCTTTTATTATGGAGAATTTCGTAAGCCGTGGTATGATCTGTGACTTTGCCGTACATGAACCTGAGAAAAAAGACGGAGGTACGCCCAATCCGCATTTCCATGTCATGATCCCTGTACGGCCTCTTGATAAAGACGGAAAATGGGGAGCCAAGCAGCACAGGGAGTATCTTCTTGACGAAGCCGGTAACCGGATAAGGAAGCCTAACGGGAAATATGATTTCATATCCGTACCGACAACCGACTGGGGAGATCCCGAGACCCTTAAAGAATGGAGGCGGAACTGGGCGAATATGGTCAACAGCAAGTTTGAAGAAAAAGGACTTGAGTGCCGGATAGATAACCGGTCATACGCAGAGAGGGAGATCGATAAGCTCCCCACCATACACGAAGGTCCTGCGGTACGGGCCATGGAGAAGAAAGGGATAAGGACAAGAAAAGGTGATCTTAATCGCTGGATAAATAAAGCAAACGAACTTGTAAGACGTCTTAAGGATGAACTTGTAAGTCTCAGAAGCTGGATCAAAGAGCTGAAAGAGACCATGGACGACCTGCAGCACAAGGATCCAATGGTCATTGATTATATCGATCAGTATTTTGACAACCGGAACCAGGGGGCCTACTCGCAGAAAGCCAAGATAAACAACCTTAAGTCGCGTGCCGATGCTTATAATTTCCTGACAGCGAATAACATAACCACCTTAGATTCACTTGATGCTCTTACAGATAAAATGGTTTCGGAAGTCAGCACGCTCTTTAAGGAGGTTAAGGCAAAGGATACAAAGATCAAGGATATCGAAGGCCTTCTTAAACGTCTTGACCAATATGAAGAGAATAAACCGTTCTTTGATGAGAAATACAAGATAAGGAGCAAGAGTGATCAGGACGCATACAGTGAGAGTCATCGCAGGGAGCTTACCATTTTTAATGCGGCAAGACGTGTGCTTAAGGAGAGCAACTCTACAGGAAATATCCCCAACCGGGAAAATCTGGAGCGTAAGCTTGATGCCTTATACGATGAGTATGACAGTCTGCATGAGCAATACCATGAAAAGCAAGACAGCATGGACAAACTTAAGAGCATCCGGCGCATGATCGATTCGGTAAACAAGGACAACAGTATCATTACAAAAAAGGAAAAAAGATTGGAAAGATAAAAGGAGACAATTGAATATGAACATTTTTAAAAGTGTTAAGGAAGTCGTATCTACAAAAGATGCGGCTTCTTTTTATGGGATCAAAGTAAACAATAAGGGGATGTGCCTATGCCCCTTCCACAATGATAAAAACCCTAGCATGAAGGTGGATAAGCGTTTCCACTGCTTCGGGTGCCAGGAGGACGGGGATGTGATCGACTTTGTCGGCAGGCTCTTCTCCCTTACACCGCTTGAAGCGGCAAGGAAGATTGCGGAGGACTTCTGTGTAGCGACAGATCATGACAGTAATCCTGTTTCAGGGTGGAGAGAGAACTTCCATGATCCCTGCTTGATTGAGCAGAAGCAAAAAGACAGAGATTTCAAAGAGCTTGTCGACTTCGTCATCTGTGTTACCTGTAATTTTCACAGATACTGGTGGAAAGTCAGGGAATCGGAACTCCCGGATCCTTACGGTGAATGGTCAGACAGATTCTGTAAGGCCTGCAACAACGTAAATATGGCAGCTGAATGGCTCAGAATACTGGAAAACGGAAGCGAGGTGGAAAAGCATGTGTTACTCGACTGCTTTTGCGGAAGATAAAGCTTCCGTTATCCGTTCGGAAATAAAAGAAGCCCTGACAAAGACAGGAAAGGGATGTATCAAACAGAACATCCCGAATATCCTGTATATCTTTGAGAATGATCCCTATTTCATAGGAAAATTCAGATTCAACGAGCTTACTGAAAAGATCGACCTTGTGGGTGATTTTGACTGGAAGCGGATAGGGCCGTCCGTGACCGATACGGATATGAACTACATAAATATGTACATTGATACACACTACGATATCAACAATGACAAACGCATCCTGCAAGCCCTTGATATCGCGGCCAACAATAACAGATACCATCCGATCAGAGATAAGCTCGATCCCCTCATCTGGGACGGTACGGAGCGTGTAAGGTATGCCCTTCACAGATTCCTTGGTGCCGATACATCGGACCTTACCTATGAATCCTTAAAACTTACCATGCTGGGAGCCGTTGAACGCGTTTATAATCCCGGCTGCAAGTTTGAATACATGCTCTGCCTTGTCGGGGGTCAGGGAGCGGGGAAGTCAACTTTCTTCCGATTCCTGGCAATGAAGGATGAATGGTTCACGGATGATATTAGGAAACTCGATGACGAGAACGTATACCGTAAGCTTCAGGGCCATTGGATCATAGAAATGTCCGAAATGATCGCAACAAGCTCTGCCAAGAGTATCGAAGAAATAAAGTCATTCATATCCCGTCAGAAGGAAACCTATAAGGTCCCCTACGAGATCCATGCAGCTGACAGGCCAAGGCAGTGTATTTTCGGAGGTACTTCCAATAAAAAGCAGTTCCTTCCCGGGGACAGGTCCGGAAACAGGCGCTTCCTTCCCATTACATGCCATCCGGAGGAATCAGAGGTCCATATCCTTGATGATGAAAAAGCTTCAAGAGCATATATCCTGCAGATGTGGGCTGAGATCATGGATATCTACAGGAAGGGTGACTTTAAGTTATGTCTGCCGGATGAAATGACAGAGCAGATGAGGGAACACCAGCAGGAGTTCATACCGGAGGATTCCGATGCCACTGCCATCCTGGGATTCCTGGATGAGACCATCGAAGAGTATGTATGCTCTAAGATGCTCTATCATGAGGCACTTGGTCATCCGGAATACGATTCCCCGCAGAAATGGGAGTTAAATGCCATAAACGATATCATGATCACATGTGCTGCCGGTTGGGAACAGGGACCCCAGCACAGGTTCGATAAATACGGCCAGCAGAGATCATGGGTCCGAAAGGGGCATGAACAGGTTGACGGTTTCTTCCATATCCCCGAAGAGGCCCTGAAGGACGTTCCATTCAGATAATGGATCTGTAAACGGCTGTTTACACTCGTTTACAGGCTCGTTTACACGACAAGCCGCTTATTTACTGCGTTTCAGGCATTTGTAAACGTGTAAACAATAAATATATAAAAAAAAAGAAAAAGTAATAATAGATAGTATTCCCTGCAGGGATAAAAAGTTTTTACCCCTCGTTTACAGGTTGGTTTACAAACTTCGTTTACAAATGCAGAAATATAACCACTAACCACACTCTCGGTCTTCCGGGAGTTTTTTATTGCCCGTCAGCAGGTCTAACCGGCCTTCTGCCGGGCTTTTCTTATGAAAGGATCAAAATATGGAGAGCTTAAATCAGCGTATTGACAAAAATATACTTCACCGCGCTATAATCG
>JAILCT010000244.1 GCA_024690425.1 Lachnospiraceae bacterium
CACCTGCACAGAAGCTCCGATGCCACACCCGGCCTGTACTTAAGCACCCTAAGCGGCTGCCTTGGCTCACCCGCCTGGGACAGCCTTGCCACCTCCAAGGCCTTGTCTATATGGAGCTTACGCTTATTACCTTCCTTATCAACCCTGTCATAATCATAAAGGCGGTAGGTAAGATTGGAATTCTCCTGTATCTCGGCAATCAGCACTCCCTGCCCTATTGCATGTATCGTACCCGCTTCAACAAAGAAAACATCATCCTTCTTAACAGGTACTGTCTGCAGGCATCTTACTATCGATCCGTCTTCTATCGCACTCTTCACTTCGGGCGGGGTCATGGTCCGGTTGAGCCCGTACACGAGCCTGGCCTCCGATGCGGCATCCAGCACATACCACATCTCCGTCTTGCCTCGCTGTCCCCCTTCATGCTCCCCTGCATATCTGTCATCGGGATGGACCTGGACCGATAAGTCCTTGTCCGCGTCAATAAACTTTATAAGTATCGGCAGTTCTCCTGCCCCCGCTGCATCCATTCCCGCGCTGTGGCTTCCAAGGTACTCCGGATGTTCCTTAAGGACATCTTCAAGCTTCATCCCGTCAAAGGGGCCTCCCGACACATAGCTGGGACCATCCGGATGGGTTGAACACTCCCAGGTCTCGGCAAGCGGGGTCATATCGATATTCTTCTCAAATTCATCATTAAGCCTTCTTCCGCCCCACAGGTAATCCTTGCCCGTTGGCTTAAGAAGCATCGGTTTATTTCCCATTCATCAATACTCTAATTTATACTTGATCTTGTCATGGACACTTATCGACCGTCCCAGCTGCACTTCAATAAGCTTAAGCTCTGTTTTGGCAATTACCGTATGCCGGCAGCCTGCACTCATAGTTATAACGTCGCCCGCGCTCACACTCTGCTCCATGCCGTCTACTATGGTCCTTCCTTCACCCGCAAGAACTACCCACACCTCGTCACGGTTCTTGTGGCTGTGGTAGTTCATGGAGTTGCCTTCATTAAGAGTCACCTTTATGGTCATCGACTCTGCCTCGACGTCCATTACCCTGTAACTTCCCCAGGACTTCTCGGCAAACATGATCTGCTGCTCTATTCCGTCAACAAAGGGCTTGATCCTCCGGCTGCTCTCCTTATCGGATACGAGTATTCCGTCAGGTGAAGCCGAAATGATAACATCTGTAAGTCCCATGGCAAGGACCGGAACATCCATCTCATTTACTATATGAACACCCCTGCATTCATCATCCAGCATCCCCTTGCCGACAACATTCTCGCCCATGGCCTGGGTAAGGGAATTCCATGTGCCAAGGTCCTGCCATTTGCCGGCAAACCGCTTAACCTGAATCCTGTCTTCCTTCTCAACCACGGCATAGTCAAACGAAATCTTCTTAAGCTTCGGATATTTCTCCAAAAGGTCCTGATAATCATCAAAATCGATCAGTTCATGGGCCTTCTTAAGCATGTACTTAAGCTTGTAGGCAAATACGCCGCCGTTCCACAGGGCTCCCTGTCCGATATAAACTTCGGCGTCTGACTTTGTCGGCTTCTCCTTAAAGGTTGAAACCTCCGAAACATCTTCATCGGTCTTCGGGATTATGTAGCCGTAGCGCTCAGATGGCCCTGTAGGCTCAACGCCCAAAAGGACAAGGTTGGCTTCACCCTTGTCCGCCTGTTTCGATAATTCGTATATGGCCTTGAAATAGTCCTCCTCAACATAAGGGTCCACGGGGCAGATGACCACTGTCTCATCCCCCGATACACCCTCTATGTCGTTAAGATATGCGCTTGCCAGTGCTATTGCCGGAAATGTATCCCTTCTGCAGGGCTCAACAGATATGCCCACATCATCACCAAGCTGGTTCCTTATTGCGGACACCTGCATCTTGGATGTGGCTATGGTTACGGTTGCGTCCTTGTCGATCTTCTTGATCTGACGGTACATCCGCTGCACCATTGATTCGTATGTACCGTCTTCATTCTTGAATATCTTAATAAACTGCTTGCTTCTTACATCATTTGACAGCGGCCACAGGCGCTTGCCCGACCCGCCCGACAGTAATACTATGTTCATCAGTACGTGATCAAATATCCCTTCTTCTTTTTCTTCTTGTCTTTTTTATCTTTATCCTTCTTCTCTTTGTCTTTCTTCTTTTCCTTCAGGCCGTCCTTGTCTTTATCCTTTTTCTTATCTTTCTTTTTGTCCTTCTTCTTATCTTTGCCTGTTTCTTCGTCAGCCGGCCTGATATGGTAATCGTCGTCATCACTTGAGATGGTCGCGATCTCGGGAAGGGAAAACGCACCCTTCTTCTCATCCGGCTTCTTATCTTTCGGTTTCTTATCTTCCGGCTTCTTATCTTCGGCTTTCTTAACGGTTCCGGATTTATCCGCCGAAGCCGGTTTGGCTGCTGACCCTGCCGCTTTAACCGCTGCAGGCTTCTTGGCCACGGGTTTCGTTACCGCTCCCGGATCCTCTGACCCCGAAAGTAAAAAATACGGCGACACCTCAAGCACCTTACAGATGATCAGTATCTTGTCGGAAACCGGATTGGTTCCCTTCTTCTTCCAGTCACTGATCGTGCTCTCGGCAATCCCCGTCCTCTTTGAAAATTCCTTCTGTGTATAACCTCGCTGCTTAATTAGTTCAAATATCCTCTCGCTTATGGTCATATGTATACCCTCCCTAATATCAACATTATAAACCATATCTATGGATTTTTCACTCAATTTTTAAAATGCGACACTTCAGCTCTGAGCTAAAGTGTCACATTCCTATTTCTGCAGTCCGTATCATCTCATCTATCCTGTCGTCGTATCTGTAATCCGAAGATACCTTTGCATGACCGCGATTTGCGATCTCAATCCTTAAGTCCGGATTCGCAACATAATACGAAACCTTGGCATACATATCTTCAATGCTTTCATACATTACCATCTCTTCTCCGTCGATGAGGCATTCGGCAAGCTCCGGCTGGTAATTGGATATAAGGAAACCGCCCGCACCCATTATATCAAGTGCTCTAAGCGGAATACCGGACCGTATGCAGCGAAGAGTCATGTTGAGGTTAATATCGCTGGCCTTAAAGACCAGGGGCATTTCAGAATCATAATCCGCCATGCCCATATAGGTGACCTTGTCAAGAAGATCATTCTTCTCCCTTGAATAGAGCTTAACATCGTAATGACCCGATAAGAGCTTAAGGGCAAGGAGACGGTCTTCCCTTGTGATCTGGGCAGCCATCGCATACGACAGGGCTTCCCTGCTTATGTGGAGCACATTTCCTTCTAAATCCTTCCCGCCGCGGCCTTCCTCCGGCCCTGCCTCTGTATTACCACTCTTTAATCCCCTGTACTCCATGGTCTTGTCATATACAACCCGGTTGATGTCATCCATCAGTGCATCCGTGAGTACATCATCCACCAGATAATAGCCGTAGATCTTCGACTGGGCCTTCATTACCGCATCAAGAAACCCCTTGTGATAGTCATCCATGATCCCCATTATGTTCATCATCTGCGAATCATACAGGTTCCCGACGAAGCTGACCTGTGCCCCGTATTTCTTCCTCTGAGCTGCAGACAAATGCATTGAATCAAGCTTCTTTACATTAACTGCAAGCGGCAGGTGATAAACATTATCAAATCCCTTATTCCTGTAGCCGGTCACCTGCTCCCTGTCATACATAAAGGCATGATTGCATGGAAGGCCCAAAGTCCTCTCTATATCCGGCACATCCAGAGGAGCATCATATGACCAGGAAATATATTTAACGTTATGGGTATTGCAGCACTCTGCGACAAGCGGAAAGAAATTGGTGCTGTAAACAAAATCATAGCTTCCCTCTTCAAGCTCCCTGCAAAATGAGCGCACAAAGTCATCATCACGGTTCACATCTTCAAACCGGTAGTTAAAGACTTTGAATGAAAATCCCTTCTTCCTGAAGGTATCCAATATGTCCTTATGAGTGTAACTGGCCCACTCGTAGATCAGTACGTTCATTTGGTCTTCCCCGTTTCTTATTTTCTGATCCGGTATATTACAGGTTCAGCTTATCGCTTTGGTATACTGACTCCGATAGCTGCGTACATAGCCGCTATCGTATTCTGTTCTCATCCGTATTATTCATCTCCCAGAAAGCAACCGCACTTGCCGCCGCAACATTTAGCGAATCAACACCTGCTGCCATCGGGATCTTCACCGTGTAATCACACTTATCTATAACAGACTGCTTAAGCCCGTAACCTTCATTTCCCATTATAACACACAACTTATTTTCCTTCTTAAGTCTTTCATCAGAAACCGATATGGAATCATCACTTAAGGCCATGGCGGCTGCCTTAAAACCGAGAGCATGCAGAAGATCAATGTATCTCCCTTCTTCGTCCTCAATATCTTTTGGATCATCATTGTTTATAAAATGCCCGTCTATATGAGGTGGTAAATACGTCCACGGTATATTGAATACCGTTCCGACACTTACCCTTGCGGCCCGCCTGTACAGCGGATCCGAGCAGTCGTATGTAAGAAGAACGGCATCCATGAACATAGCTGCTGCAGATCTGAATATCGCACCCACATTGCTCGGGTTTTCTACATCGTCAAGAAGGACTATCCTTTTTGCATCCTTTAGAACATCCTCGACAGGCTTAAGCTCTCTTCTTCTCATCGCACACAGGACACCTCTTGTCAGCTGGTATCCCCGGATCTGCCCCAGTACCTCATCCGTTCCTACGTATATGGGAGTCGAATGATCCTTCCCCATGATCCTCTCAATAATATCCCTGCCGTGGCCTGCTGCCGCCTCGTTGCAGGTAAGCAGCGACTCGGGCTCAAAGCCTGCATCAAGCGCCCTTTCAATAACCATAGGGCTCTCCGCAATGAAGAGCCCTTCCTTTGGTTCATATATGGTTTTAAGCTGCGGTTCCGACAACCTCGTATAAACATCAAGCCGCGGATCCGAATGATCGTTTATTTCAATCATGCTTCCTCTTTCCTATAAGCTTAATGATATCTTCATCATCCGCACCGGGGAACTTCTCCCTTATACGTTCCACGATCCTGTCATAGCATTCTTCGGGGCTTTCGCTATATGCTGCTGTTACAGCTTCATATCCCCATATGGCTTCAGGTGGCAGCAGTACGGATACAGGCATCCCGTATTCATCCCCTCTCTTGTTCTTTCGTCTGTGAAAATCGGTTATTACAAGATATGTCTGCATCTGAAGACCTGTTACTATCCCGGGGTAATTCTTCTCCCCGCCCTTCCCGAATCCGGCTTTTTTCTTAAGATCCGTGGACAATATCTGATCATCCGGAAATGTAACATCTCCGTCGTCATCCCTGCCCGTGAGCATATCCATGATCTTCTTTTCCCTGCGATTGGCAAGACCGTCTTCCCAGCGGGAATCAAAGTCATACCCGCCCCGTCTGTAATTGGCAAAACAGGGCAGCCATTCCACGCTTATAAAGCCCGCCTTCTGATCAAAGAACTTCCCGTAGGCCA
>JAILCT010000246.1 GCA_024690425.1 Lachnospiraceae bacterium
TCTAAGCCAAAGCGGAGACGGAGTACCTTCTGTTCCCTGTCTGTAAGTGTCCCAAGTACCTCAACCAGCTGCTCTTTAAGGAGTGTAAATGCTGCAGCATCAGCGGGAACCGGAACATTATCGTCCTGTATAAAGTCACCCAGATGCGAATCCTCCTCCTCGCCGATCGGTGTCTCAAGCGACACAGGTTCCTGTGATATCTTAAGTATCTCACGCACCCTCTCAACCGGAAGGTTCATCTCTTCGGCTATCTCTTCGGCTGTGGCCTCACGTCCCAGTTCCTGAAGGAGCTGGCGGCTTACCCTTATAAGCTTGTTTATCGTCTCAACCATATGGACAGGTATACGGATCGTCCTTGCCTGGTCGGCTATGGCACGGGTTATAGCCTGACGTATCCACCATGTTGCATAGGTAGAGAACTTATAACCCTTCTTGTAATCGAACTTCTCAACTGCCTTGATAAGACCGAGGTTGCCTTCCTGGATAAGATCAAGGAACAGCATACCCCTTCCCACATATCTCTTGGCGATACTTACTACCAGACGGAGGTTGGCTTCAGCAAGACGTTTCTTGGCCTCCTCACCTTCCTCACCGCCCTTCTCCATCTTCTGGGCAAGCTCAATCTCCTCTTCGGCTGACAGAAGAGGAACCTTACCTATTTCCTTAAGGTACATCCTGACAGGGTCTTCAATACTTACACCGTCGGGTACGGACAGATCGATGTTCTCCACATCAACCTCATCCTCCTCTGACAGGATGATCTCCTCGTCAGGTTCTTCCTCATCCTCAGTGATCTTAAGGATATCGACTCCGTTCTGCTCAAGATAATCAGTTATCTTATCCATCTGATCATCCTGCAGATCCATATCTGCGAAGAAAAGTGTTATCTCCTGACTCTCAAGGACATTTTTCTTCTTCTTGGCCTTCCCAAGCAGGGTCTTGAGCCTCTCCTGTATTATCTCCTGAAGCTTCTCGTCCTGCTCGCTTCCCTGTTCAGCGGCTTCGTTCTCATCATCCAACTCGGTCTCGATCACTTCAGGTTCAGTCTTTGCTTTTCTAGCCATGTTTTTCTCCTCATTCTTCCTTTATTTTTATCTTAATATTTTTTAATTCCTGGAGCTGTTTCTTATTCTCAATAGCCCTGTTTATCATTTCCACATCGGAAGGATCCCCTTCCCTTGCCTTATGGTCAAAGCTGTACGTCTTGACCTTTATAAGGATATCCTTAAGGGCCTGTTCCTTCTCCTTTGCAGTACTCAGCATCTCAAGCCTTGTATTGAACAGGCTTCCCACTTCGTTCTGCTCATCTTCACCGGTAAATGAACTTATTATGCCCGCGGGATTGACTTTCCCTTCTTTTATCTGGTCAAAGAGCACTCCCGCAACCGTTCTGTATATTTCATCGGTAAAGTCATCCGGCTCCAAGTACCTGCCTATCTGATCATACAGCTCCGGTTCTTCGCACAGCCATGTAAGCAGTATCTTCTGTGCCTTCCTTATGCCCGAATCAGCATCCTTTACATCCCTGTTAAGAGATCTTGGCCGTTCGTACCGGGGAATGCCTTCACCCTTGGCGGCCAACTTACCGATAAGCTTGTTCATGTTTTCGGTTTTTATATGATATCTTGCGCATATTGCTTCAAGATAGTTATCTCTTTCTATCGGATCCTCGAACTTAAGGAGTTTCTTAGCCACCTCATTGGTGAACCTTGTCCTTCCGTCGGGATCCTGCAGGTCATAATCACCCTCCAGCATCCTTACTTCATAATAGAAGGAGTTCTCGGCATTTCTGATCCTTGTCTCGAATTCCTCAGACCCTAAGTTCTTTATGAACTCGTCTGGGTCCTTGTAAGGACTTAGGTTGATGACTTTGACAGATACTCCTGCGCCCCTTAAGATGGATATTGCCCTCAGATTGGCCTTAACCCCGGCACCGTCATTGTCATAGCACAGAAGGACATTTTCGGTGTATCTCTTGATGAGGTTAACATGCCCCGATGTCAGCGCGGTACCGAGAGCACCGACTGTCTGATTGAACCCGGCCTGATGCAGGGCAATCACATCCATGTAGCCTTCACATACGATAAGGTTATCCTTGCGGGCTGTTCTTGCATGATTGATTCCGTAGAGGTTACGGCCCTTGTCGAATACCATGGTCTCGGGTGAATTAAGATATTTCGGTTCGCCCTGACCCATCACTCGTCCGCCGAATGCGATGATCCGGTGGTTCACATCCATGATCGGGAATATGGCCCGGTTCCAGAACATATCGGTCATGCCATCCTTCTCATTGACATAGAAGATATGCATTTCCTTTAAGACATTATCGTCGTAGCCCTTGCTCTTAAGGTAGCGGTACATCAGGTTCTTGCCGGTTACCGCGTATCCCAAGCCGAATTTATTGATGGTCTCATCCGACAGGCCCCTGTTCTTAAAATACTCCATTGCCCGCTTGCCGGCATCGCTTCTTAACTGATAATAGTAGTACTTGCCTGCTTCCTTGTAGGCTTCAAGTATCCTGGCCTTAAGGTTATCCTTCTCCCTGGCTTCCTTGGTGTACTCTATCTCGGGAAGGGTAACTCCTGCCCTGTCAGCCAGAAGCTTTAACGCTTCGGGAAAGGTGAAGTTCTCATATTCCATGATAAAGGTGATCACGTTGCCGCTCTTGCCGCAGCCGAAGCAGTGATACATCTGCCTTGCCTGATTAACGGAGAATGAGGCTGACTTTTCATTATGAAAGGGACACAGACCGAAATGGTTGCTCCCCTTTTTCTGTAACCGGACGTAGGATGATATTACATCGACTATATCATTTCTAGACCTTACCTCTTCTACGAGGTTATCGGGATAATACAATTTTTCTTCCTCAAATTACATATTTAATCTTTCCAGGAGTCCGGCATGTATATGTCATTAAACACGGCTATCGCAAACCTGTCGGACATGGAGGATATATAGTCACACACGACCCGTTCCAGGCTGTCACCCCGGTTCTCCATAAGCTGTTTGTATTCTTCGGGAAGCATGTAATTGTTCTTATAATAGTACTCATAAAGGTTCTCTACCAGGCGCTCGGCCTTCACTTCCTCACCCTTGGCCTTGGGATTCTGATAGACGTTCTCAAACATGAAGCTCCTAAGATCCATCATTGCCTGGCCTATCTCATCGGACATCTTAATGTCGTCAATATCCTGGCTTGTCGTGATTATATCGTGAATGAACCTGTCAAGCCGCTTGGTAGTGGTATTGCCAAGCGTATTCCTAAGCTCCTTTGGGATATCATTCTCGCTTAATATCCTGCCCCTTATGGCATCGTCCATATCATGATGGATGTAGGCGATCTTATCGGACAATCGGACGATCCGGCCTTCGAGTGTCTCTGGCATTGAAGATGTCTGGTGATTAAGGATACCGTCCCTTACTTCCCAGGTAAGATTAAGTCCCTTGCCTTCCTTCTCAAGTACTTCAACCACTCTTCTGCTCTGAACATTATGCTTAAAGCCTGCCGGGCATACCCTGTCAAGTGCCCTCTCGCCGGCATGACCGAAGGGAGTATGGCCGAGGTCGTGTCCGAGAGCTATCGCCTCTACCAGATCCTCGTTTAATCTGAGGGCCTTGGCTATCGTCCTTGCATTCTGTGAGACCTCAAGGGTATGTGTCAGCCTGGTCCTGTAATGATCGCCCTCGGGAGTAAGGAAAACCTGTGTCTTATCCTTAAGCCTTCTGAATGACTTGGAATGGAGGATCCTGTCGCGGTCCCTCTGGAAAACAGGCCTTATATCACACTCCTGCTCAGGAACATCTCTGCCTCTTGTATTTATTGACAGGGTCGCACATGGCCTTAAGTATTCCTTTTCCCTCTGTTCGAGCATTTCACGTATAGACATGCCGTACATTCCCTTTCTTATTTTTGCTCACATCCATATATATTCGACATCGTTTTCCATTTTCCTTTTTTATTATGTAAATTTTATAAAACGCAAAAAAGAAGAGGTCAGGTTTGACGGTACCTGACCTCTTCTTTTATGATAAATACTTACGCAATCTTGTTAACTGCCTTTGTTAAACGTGAGATCTTCCTTGAAGCAGTGCTCTTATGGTAGATACCCTTGGAAGCAGCCTTGCTGATCTCAGAGATCGCAGCCTTAAGTGCCTCATCGGCAGCGGCCTTATCACCTGCATCGATAGCAGCGTATACCTTCTTGACGAAAGTCTTAACCTTACTCTTAGCAGCCTTATTGCGCTCAGTCTTAGTCTCGATAACAAGAATTCTCTTCTTAGCTGATTTAATGTTAGCCATCCTTACACCTCCTTCGCGTAAAATTGACCCCGTATAAACCGAATCTTAAATGTGTTCGCAAAATGACACGGACTTTCGCTCGCACACTATTGTATTCTATGTCTTTCGCCCTCTCATGTCAAGCAGAAATCCATATTTTTCGAAATAATGTTTTCAGCTCTATTTTATATCGGATGAATTCCATGACCTTACTGTGGCGGAAGGTGCAGCCATTCTTCTCTGGAATGCAGGATCTACAGGATTATCCGGTACGCTTATCCTCTGCAGCTTATCCGTAACACCTCCGGGACTTACAGGTGTATCCTCTTCAAGGGTCAGTCCCCGTATCTGATCGGTGACGCTTCCTGCAGGCCGTTCCTCATGGACACTCAGTTCCGCTCCCAATTCAAACAGCTTCTCAGTGGGTGATTTTTCCTTAATAACGGGACGTTTCTTAAGTTCTTCCTCTTCCCTTCTCTTCCTCTCAGCCTCCTCGGCTTCACGTCTTGCCTGTTCTTCCTTTATCCGCTTCTCCTCAAGTTCTACACGCTCGCGTTCCCTGTCAAGCACCTGCTCGTGCTTTTTAAGTTCATCGGCGATGATCTTCTCATCATCATTTTCAGGCTTCTTGAGTACAGGCGTATCCTTAAGCTTCTTCGGGACCATCGGTGATGCTTCCTTGATCCCGCTATCTTCGAAATCTTCTTCATGAGGCAGCTTGTCGGTGATACCCTTGTGAGGGCTCTCGGGAAGCATTTCCCTTGCTCCTCTTGCATTTTTCTGCTTAGGCTTGACCGTATTTTCATATTCGGTATCGGATACGGACTTCTCGCTTATCTTGCGGACAACCGATTTCTGCTTCTTCACCTTCTTGATCTTACGCACGGCATCTTCGCCGCCTGACAGCCTCTGAGCATTCTCTCGCTCGAAGGGGAACTCGATGCCCCATGCACTCCTTATGGAATCCATGAGCTGCATCATCCTCAGTATCTCGGTATGCGGCATCTCCGGACATTCGATCTTGCCTTCCCTGATGGCGCGCATTACCGACTGTACTTCATACTCATAACCGGTTATCTGCGTGGGAGCCGTATATTCGGCTACAATCTTCCGTTCAAGGTTGAACACCCTGACCATCTCATAATTATTTATATTCTCAATCTCAATATATCCGTTTGTTCCGTTTATAAGACCGCGCCTGTCAGTCTGGGCAAGCATGGTGGCATAGAGGGAAGCCATCTTGCCGTCCTTGTAGGTCAACATGATATTTTCCTGTGCATCGACTCCCGAATCAAGCTTGACGCAATTGGCCGCGATCGAGTCTATCGCATCTCCGAATACCATCGATGCGAAGTTGAGCACATATACACCAAGGTCAAGCAGTGCACCTCCGGCAAGTTCCGGACGCACAAGGCGTGATTTTGAAATAAGGGGATAACCCAGATTGGCAGATAATGACGTGGGATTGCCTATGATCCCTGACTTCAGGACTTTGTTTATAAGGCCCCTCATGGGCATATACCGTGTCCACATGGCTTCAGCCAGCAATAGGCCGCGGTCTCTTGCCATATACAGTACTTCCTCGGCCTGGGCCGCATTGGCACAGAAGGCCTTCTCACACAGGACATGCTTGCCGTGGTTAAGGCTCATCTTGATATGGTCATAATGGTGGGAATGAGGTGTCGCAATATAAACAAGTTCAACATAAGGATCCGAAAGCATATCAGAGTAAGATCCGTATGCCTTCTCGAATCCGTACTTATCAGCAAAGGCCCTGGCCCTTGAGATATCCCTTGAAGCTATCGCATAGCACTCGGTTCCCTTCAGTTGCTGAAGGGTCGTCGCCATGGTCCCCGCGATGTTTCCCGCCCCGATAATACCTATCTTCATAGTCTCATTCCTTAATTGTTAAGCCTTACCGTGTTGTTGTTTACCGTCATCCCGTCCATATCATTGATGAACTGGGAAAACTTGGAATATTTGTAGTTCCTTATGTTGAAATTCGTTACCTTCTTCTCTATCTTCTGCTTAAGCTCGGGAAGTCCCATGGTCCTGCCCGGTGCAGACCCGACTATGTCCCTTGCCATCCTCTCTATCTGTTCCCTGGTCACATCGGATTCGGCTATGTCAACGTATATCGTCTTGCCGGACTGCTTAAGGTGCAGGCTCTTGAATGATTCCAGGAACTTGCTGAGCTTGCTGTAGCCGTAATTACGCACGTCAAAATCAGCATGGCGGTTGCTTATCTTATTACCAAGCTCGCCTACCGTCGTATCCTTGTCATTGGCATCGTTATCAGTGATGATCTTAAGAATAGTCTCCTCTATATCATCCCTTGAGGTATCACCCTCCTGCGTTTCCTCGGCAGCCAGGACCTCAAGATATTTAAAGAGCGAGCATGAAGCCCTGAAGGCTTCTACCGTCTTCTTCTCTCCCATTCCTATGACAAGCATGCCGGCTTCTCTCAGCCTTGCTGCCAACCTTGTAAAGTCACTGTCCGAGCTTACCAGGCAGAAGCCGTCAACCTTTCCGGAATACAGGATATCCATCGCATCGATTATCATTGCGGAATCAGTTGAGTTCTTGCCCTGTGTGTAGGAATACTGCTGTACAGGAGTTATTGAGTTCTTAAGGACCACTTCCTTCCAGCCCGCCGTAGACGGATTGGTCCAGTCACCGTAAGCCCTCTTATATGTCGCAACTCCGTAGTTGCTTATCTCATCAAGAATGAACTTAATATATCTTATTGAAATGTTCTCGGAATCTATAAGGACTGCGAGACGCTTATCCTGCTGTTCCATAATACCTTCTCTCTGCCCTTCTACCTTGACCTTAGCATAGCCTCAAAAAACTCCGGATTGCTCTTCTTCATTGATACAGGCTTGTTATCCCTGTCAAGGAAGCAGTGGCTTGTACGTCCCACTGTGCACAGTTCGCCTGTTGATTCAAGGTAAACCTTATACGACACGACCATCTTGATCCCGTTGAACTTCTCAAGTTCAACCTCGATCCTTGCGGTATCCCCGAATCTTATCATCTTCTTGTACTCGCATTCAACGGTAAGTACCGGAGATATTATGCCTTCATGCTCAAGCCTGGCATAGGCATAACCGCAATCATCCATGTAAGCTGTCCTTGCTTCTTCAAACCATCTTATATAGTTGGAATGGTGGATGACCCCCATCTGGTCGCTTTCATAATATTGTGTCTTGTGAATATATGTGTAAGTCATATTTTTATTTTTTGGGGATGAGTTTATCCTTGCCGCCCATGTAAGGCCTTAAAACCTCGGGAATGTTAACGCTGCCGTCTTCATTTAAGTTATTCTCAAGGAAGGCGATTAGCATTCTCGGAGGTGCAACTACTGTATTGTTCAAGGTGTGGGCAAAGTACTTGCCGTCCTTGCCGTTAACCCTTATCTTAAGCCTTCTTGCCTGGGCATCACCAAGGTTCGAGCATGATCCCACCTCGAAGTACTTCTTCTGCCTGGGGCTCCATGCCTCGACATCGAATGACTTTACCTTAAGGTCCGCAAGATCACCCGAACAGCACTCAAGGGTACGTACCGGGATATCCATTGAACGGAAGAGGTCGACCGTGTTCTGCCACAGCTTGTTAAACCACATGGGTGATTCCTCCGGCTTACATACAACGATCATCTCCTGCTTCTCAAACTGGTGGATCCTGTATACACCGCGCTCCTCGATACCGTGAGCACCCTTCTCCTTACGGAAGCAGGGCGAATATGAAGTAAGTGTCCTTGGAAGAGAATCCTCCTCGACTATGGTATCGATGAACTTACCGATCATTGAATGTTCGCTGGTACCGATAAGGTAGAGGTCCTCGCCCTCGATCTTATACATCATGGCATCCATCTCGGCAAAAGACATGACGCCGGTGACAACATTGCTCCTGATCATGAAGGGAGGAACATAGTAGGTGAATCCCCTGTCTATCATAAAGTCACGTGCATATGCGATAACTGCCGAATGAAGCCTTGCGATATCGCCCATGAGGTAGTAGAAGCCGTTGCCCGCAACCTTGCCTGCGGCATCAAGATCTATACCATCGAAGCGCTCCATGATATCCGTATGATAAGGTATCTCAAAGTCAGGCACCACAGGGTCGCCGTACTTTGTTACCTCGACATTCTCCGAATCATCCTTGCCTATCGGAACCGAAGGATCGATGATATTTGGAATGGTCATCATGATCTTTGTTACCTTCTCGGACAGCTCGGCTTCAAGGGCTTCGAGCTCGGCAAGGCGCTCGGAATTCTTGGTGACTTCCTTCTTAACTTCCTCAGCCTCTTCCTTCTTGCCCTGTGCCATAAGGGCACCTATCTGCTTGCTTATCTTATTTCGGTTGGCTCTCAGCTCATCCGCCTCCTGCTTGGCCGCACGTGACTGTGCATCAAGCTCTATTACCTCATCAACGAGGGGAAGCTTCTCCTCCTGGAATTTATTCTTAATATTCTGTTTAACGATGTCAGGATTCTCCCTGACGAACTTCATATCTAACATGGTAACTCTCCTTTAATTAATCTCTGCATGGAACCTTTGCAGTGACTTAACGCCCGAAGTCTTATCCTGCATTGCCTTGATACCCTGGGCCGATGCCTTCGCGGCTGCCATAGTGGTAACATAAGGGATGCGGGCCTTGATGACTCCCTTCCTTATATAAGAATCATCCATTGCACCCTTCTTGTCATCGGGTGTATTGATAACAAGGTCTACCTCGTTATTGGTTATGGCATCAAGGACATTGGGACGTCCCTGCTGAAGCTTGAATATCTTGGTTGCGGGAATACCTGCATCCACTATCATATCACAGGTTCCTCCGGTTGCGATTATCTTAAAGCCGCAGTCAGCAAACATCTTCGCAACTTCCACAAGCTCGGCCTTATCCCTGTCGTTAACACTGATAAGCACGGTCCCTTCAAGTGGAAGCCTGGTTTGGGTTGCCTCCTGAGCCTTGAAATATGCTTCACCGAAGGTCTCGGCCATTCCGAGAACCTCACCGGTAGACCTCATCTCAGGGCCTAAGAGGGGATCAACCTCCTGGAACATATTGAAGGGGAATACCGCTTCCTTAACGCCGCAATGCTTGAAATTCTTCTCCTTAAGTGCGGGAACGGGTGATTCTTTACCCGTAAGTGGCATGGTTATGATCTCTGTTGCAAGGGGTACCATCCTTATGTTGCATACCTTGGAAACAAGCGGAACTGTACGTGAAGCCCTCGGATTGGCCTCAAGCACGTATACCTTACCATCCTCTATCGCATACTGCATGTTCATAAGGCCGCGGACATTCATCTCCTTTGCGATCTTCCTTGTGTACTCCTTGATCGTTGCCACATTCTCGGGTGAGATATTTATTGAAGGAAGCACGCAGGCAGAATCACCCGAGTGGATTCCCGCAAGCTCTATATGCTCCATTACCGCAGGAACAAATACGTTCTCACCATCACTTATCGCATCAGCCTCGCATTCAAGTGCATTGTGGAGGAAACGGTCTATAAGAATGGGCCTGTCGGGAGTAACACCTACCGCAGCTGCCATGTATACCTTCATATGTTCATCATCATGAACCACTTCCATGCCGCGTCCGCCAAGGACATAGGAAGGGCGTACCATTACCGGATAACCTATCCTCTTGGCACATTCAAGCGCTTCTTCAACATTTACTGCCATTCCGGATTCGGGCATGGGGATCTCAAGCTTATCCATCATCTCACGGAAGAGGTCCCTGTCCTCTGCAAGGTCGATGGTCTCAGGTGTCGTACCCAGGATATTCACGCCGTATTTCTTAAGGTCAGCCGCAAGGTTAAGAGGAGTCTGGCCTCCGAACTGGGCGATGACACCGAGGGGCTTCTCCTTCTCATAGATACTGAGAACATCCTCAAGTGTAAGAGGCTCAAAATAGAGCTTATCAGATGTATCATAATCCGTTGATACCGTCTCGGGATTACAGTTGACTATTATCGTCTCAAAGCCAAGCTTCTTAAGAGCCTTGGCCGCATGTACGCAGCAGTAATCGAACTCGATACCCTGGCCGATCCTGTTGGGGCCTCCGCCGAGGATCATGACCTTCTTCGTATCTGTATTTATCGGGTTACTATCCTTCATATTATAAGAAGAATAATAATATGCACTGTCCTGTGTTCCGCTTACATGCACACCTTCCCAGGCTTCAACAACACCCAGCTTTATCCTGGCATTCCTTATCTCTTCTTCGGGAACTTCAAGCAGCTTGCTTAAGTACTTATCCGAGAAGCCGTCCTTCTTGGCTGCAGTAAGAACTTCATCGGGAAGCTTGCTTCCCTTGTATGACTTTATCGTCTCCTCTTCGAATACAAGCTCCTGCATCTGCTCAATGAAGTAAGGCTTGATCTTGGTTATGTTATAAAGTTCATCTACGGTTGCGCCCTTACGGATGGCTTCGTACATGATGAACTGGCGCTCCGATGTAGGAACATGGAGCATATCCATAAGTTCCTTCTTGGATTTCTCGGCGAAATCCTTGGCTCCGCCAAGGCCGTAGCGTCCGATCTCAAGTGACCTGATGGCCTTCTGGAAGGCCTCCTTATATGTCTTACCGATACTCATGACCTCGCCGACAGCCCTCATCTGGGTTCCGAGCTTATCTTCAGCTCCCTTGAACTTCTCAAATGCCCAGCGTGCATACTTAATAACTATGTAATCGCCGTCCGGCTTATACTTGTCGAGAGTCCCGTACTTACCACACGGGATATCCTCAAGATCAAGACCTGCAGCAAGCATGGCTGATACAAGCGCGATCGGAAAGCCCGTAGCCTTCGAAGCAAGAGCCGATGAACGCGATGTACGGGGATTGATCTCTATTACTATGATCCTTCCGGTCTCGGTATTCCTGGCAAACTGTACGTTCGTACCACCGATGACCTGGATCTTGTCAACAATCTTATATGCCTGACGCTGAAGCTCAGCCTGTACATCTTCGGGGATCGTGAGCATGGGCGCCGAGCAGAAGGAATCGCCGGTATGAACTCCCAGAGGATCGATGTTCTCTATAAAGCATACGGTGATCATCTTACCCGTTGAGTCCCTTACAACCTCAAGCTCAAGTTCTTCCCATCCAAGTACTGATTCTTCAACAAGCACCTGTCCTACGAGGGAAGCCTGAAGTCCTCTCTCACATACAGTCTTTAATTCCTCAACATTGTATACAAGGCCGCCGCCGGCACCGCCCATCGTATATGCGGGGCGAAGTACTACAGGATAGCCTAGCTTTTCCGCGATCTTAAGAGCATCATCCACCGAATAGGCGACTTCCGACTTTGCCATCTCGATCCCGAGCTCGTTCATGGTCTCCTTGAACTCGATACGGTCCTCACCTCTCTCGATCGCATCGACCTGAACGCCTATGACTTTGACTCCGTACTTGTCAAGGACTCCGGCCTTGTTTAATTCGGAGCAAAGATTAAGACCGGTCTGTCCGCCAAGGTTAGGCAATAATCCATCCGGTCTCTCTTTCTCAATTATCTGTGTAAGCCTCTCAAGGTTAAGGGGCTCGATATAGGTTACATCTGCCGTTTCAGGGTCAGTCATTATCGTTGCGGGATTGGAATTGACAAGAACTATCTCATACCCAAGCTTCTTGAGTGCCTTACAAGCCTGAGTTCCGGAATAGTCAAATTCACACGCCTGGCCGATTATGATCGGACCCGAGCCGATGATCAGAATCTTGTGGATGTCTTCTCTCTTTTTCATTAGCTTCTCCTCTATATCTGAATTTTTACACACCATTTAGTAGTATATCAAAAAAACGCTCGGGTTAAAATACCCGAGCGTCAAAAATTTTAACTAAAAATCAGGGCCTTTTTGCTCCACAATTCGAGCAGAAATTACCGCTGTTTACAGTTCCGCATGAACAGCTCCATTCAGCCGGTGCCGGCCTGGGTGATCCGCACTCGCTGCAGAACTTGCCGGTGTTGCCTGTTTTACCGCATGAGCAGTTCCATGTGTCGCCTGCAGGAGCTGCCGGAGCAGGTGCGGGTGCTGCCTGTGCCGCAGCTGCCTGTTGCTGTGCACCCATTGCATATAACTGGCCTGCGTTCATTCCGCCTGCCTGCTGAGCCATGTTCATTCCTGCGAACGCCATCATGGGACCTGCGCTCGTATTGCTTGCTGCTGCCTTCATGGCCTCCGCCTGAGCTGCCGTAAGTGCAGCCGCGCCCATTGTAGCATCCTTCATTGTAGCCGTCTTCTGAAGATCCTTGATCATCTGCTCATCTTCAGGTGAGGCGGTCACGGAATTAACACCGAATGAAACAACAGCGATACCACGAAGCTCGCTCCACTTCTTCGAAAGAACTTCATTCAGGGCATCTGCCAGCTCGGTAGTATGTCCCGGAAGTGCGCTGTAACGGATACCCATCTCGGATATCTTGGCAAATGCGGGCTGAAGAGCTGTCATGAGCTCTGACTTTAACTGTCCGTCTATCTCCGCCCTGTCATAAGCCTTGGAAACGTTACCGCATACATTGGTATAGAAAAGAATAGGATCAACTATCTTGTATGAATACTCACCGTGGCAGCGGATAGAAATATCCACATCAAGGTTGATGTTCCTGTCAACAACCCTGAAAGGAACCGGATTTACAGTACCGTACTTGTTGCCGATTATCTCCTTGGTGTTGATGTAATATACCCTCTGGTCCTTACCGGTATCACCGCCGAATGACAGCCTCTTGCCGATCTGAGCAAAGGTATTCTTGATATTGTCGCCCAAGTTGCCGTAGAAGATACTGGGCTCGGTCGATTCATCATAAACGAATTCACCGGGCTCCGCACACAGTTCAACAACCTTACCCTGGTCAACAATAAGCATACACTGTCCGTCTGCAACTGCAACGATCGAGCCGTTGCTTATGATGTTGTCATCTCCCTTGGTGTTGGAGCTGTGCTT
>JAILCT010000010.1 GCA_024690425.1 Lachnospiraceae bacterium
AACGGTAAACTTGACTCTGGCAAGACTTTTGTAAAGGCGGGTGATTGATTTGAGAGCGATAGGACTTATTTTGGCAGGAGGAAACAGCTTCCGCATGAGGGAACTGTCACAGAAAAGGGCGATCGCGGCAATGCCCGTTGCGGGAAGTTACAGGGCGATTGATTTTGCCTTAAGCAACATGAGTAACTCGCACATAGCCAAGGTCGGAGTGCTCACCCAGTACAATGCGAGGAGCCTTAACGAGCACTTGAGCTCATCCAAGTGGTGGGATTTCGGACGTAAGCAGGGCGGACTGTTCGTATTTACCCCTACCGTTACGGTTGAGAATAACTTCTGGTTCCGCGGCACGGCGGATGCCATCTATCAGAACTTAAGCTTCCTTAAGAACAGTCATGAACCTTATGTTGTGATCGCATCAGGCGACGGTATATATAAGATGGATTACAACAAGGTCCTTGAATATCATATCGATAAGAAGGCCGATATCACGGTAGTGTGCAAGAACGTTGACTGTACCGATGATTCCGAGAGATATGGTATCATGAGGCTTGACAAGGACAACAGGGTCGAGGAGTTCGAGGAGAAGCCCGTTGTGGCAAAATCAAACACCATATCCTGCGGTATATATGTTATCAGGCGCCGCCAGCTCATAGAGCTTATTGAGAAGTGCGCGGAAGAAGACAGATATGATTTTGTAAGGGATATCCTTATAAGATACAAGAACATCAAGCGGATATACGGATACAAGATCGATACCTACTGGAGCAATATAGCTTCGGTTGAGGATTACTACAGGACCAACATGGACTTCTTAAAGCCTGAGGTCAGGGAGTACTTCTTCAGGACATATCCGGATGTTTACTCCAAGATCGATGATCTTCCACCGGCCAAGTATAATGTTTCCACAAGCGTAAGGAATTCACTGATCGCTTCCGGTTCGATCATAAACGGAACGGTTGAGGATTCGGTGATATTCAAGAAGGTCTTTGTCGGTAACAACTGCGTGATCAAGAATTCGATCATTCTTAATGATGTTTATATTGGGGATAATACATACATTGAGAACTGTATCGTTGAGAGCAGGGATACCATAAGGGCTAATTCATACTATAAGGGCGAAGGGGAAGTCAAGATAGTACTTGAGAAGAACGAGAGATACGTCTTCTGATTTATAAAGGGGAAAGTTGACGGAAGGAGAAGAAGTAATGGACATTACAGACGTAAGGATACGTAAGATCGACCAGCCGGAGGGCAAGTTAAGAGGTGTTGCATCAATAACTATCGATGATGCATTCGTAGTACATGATATCAAGGTCATTCAGGGAGACCGGGGCCTCTTTATCGCAATGCCTTCACGTAAGACATCGGAAGGTGACTACAGGGACATTGCACATCCCATCACATCATCTGCCCGTGACAAGATCCAGCAGGCGATACTTGATGCCTACGAAAAGGCTGAGTAGATATTTCGATAAAAAAATGTTAGACTTGGAGACAGGGGACGGATCTCTGTCTCCTTTTTTGTGAAGACACGGGGACGGTTCTACTGTCTTCACATGATACAAAAATGCAGTCATCTTTTTTGTGAAGACAGTAGAACCGTCCCCGTGTCTTCAGGTGAGGAGTAATATGTACGTGATCGCAGGACTGGGCAACCCCAGCAGGGAATATGCCCATACAAGACATAACGCCGGATTTGACACGATAGACATCCTGGCGGATAAAAACAACATAAGCATTGATACGGCTAAGTTCAGGGCCCTTATCGGCAAGGGAATGATCGGGGGCGAGAAGGTCATCCTGGTAAAGCCCCAGACCTATATGAACTTAAGCGGGGAATCATTAAGGGAAGTTGTCGACTACTTCAAGGTTGATCCGGCAGCCGACCTTATCGTCATATATGATGATATCTATCTTGATCCGGGTAATATAAGGATCCGCAAGAAGGGCAGTGCCGGGGGCCACAACGGGATGAAGAGCATTATATCACATCTGGGAACGGATGATTTTGCCCGTGTGCGCGTAGGTGTCGGGGAGAAGCCTAAGGGCTATGATCTTGCCGATTATGTCCTGTCGCACTTTTCATCCGATGAGAAGGAAGATATGCAGGATGGGATGATAAAGGCCGTGGATGCGATCGAGAAGATCCTTGGGGGAGATATCGACGGAGCCATGACGGAATACAACCGGAAGAATAAGGCAGAAGAGGCGTGATGCAGACATTACTGATTCCGCTGTCCGAAATGGCGGATTACGAAGAAGCAAAATCAAAGATAAAGAAAGAAACAGGCATAACAGAGATAAACGGCTGCGCAGATTCGCAGAAGCTCCATGCCGTATACGGCTTAAGCGGTGATTACAGGTACAGGGTGATCGTTACCTATTCCGAGCAGCGGGCCAAGGAACTGTCGGAGGACTATGCCTTTTACGATAAGGAAGTGGCCATGTACGGGGCAAGGGACCTTATCTTCTACCAGGCGGATGTGCACGGCAACCTTCTTACAAGACAGAGAATGGCAGCCATAAAGCCCCTTATAGAAGGAGAACCTGTTACCATCGTCACTACCTTCGATGCCCTTATGGAGCATATCGTTCCGATAGATACACTCGAAGACCATATGACAGATGTAGGCGTCGGTGACCAGATCGACTTGCCGTCATTTCAGAAGCAGCTCATAACCCTCGGATATACCCGCAACTATCAGGTGGAGGAAGGCGGTCAGTTCTCGGTCAGAGGCGGTATCATCGATATCTATCCCCTTACCGAGGAGAATCCTGTTAGGATCGAACTGTGGGGCGATGAAGTCGATTCGATAAGGTCATTTGATATCATGAGCCAGCGGTCGATAGAGAAGCTTGACTCGATCATGATATTCCCGGCTTCGGAGACGATACTTACGGAAGAGGAGAAGGAGGAAGGATTAAGGCGCCTTCTTGATGATGCCGGGAAGTACGAGAAGAAGCTGAGGGATGAATTCAAGACAGAGGAAGCCCACAGGGTTCGGACCGCTGCCGATGAGATAGCAGAGCAGGTAAAGTACTTAGGCGCCACGAGCCTTAACCTTGAGAGCTATGTCAATTATTTCTATGATGAAGAGGTCTCGTTCCTTGATTATTTTAGTAAAAAGGACACGCTCCTTATACTCGATGAGCCTGCAAGGCTTAAGGAGAAGGGGGATGTGACCGAGGCTGAGTTCCGTGAGTCCATGGAGCAGAGACTCTCCAAGGGCTATATCCTGCCCGGACAGACGGACATACTGTTCTCAAGAGAAGAGATCATGGCCAGGATATCGGGCTTTCATGCCTGTGCCATGTCAGCCCTTCCCGTAAACAAGAGCGTATATAAGCCGGTAGAGCGTTACTCGATAACTGCAAAGTCAGTCAATTCATATAACAATTCATTCGAGGCACTGGCCAAG
>JAILCT010000018.1 GCA_024690425.1 Lachnospiraceae bacterium
CGGCGGATGTTATCAGTGACAGGAGCAAATAAAGATATCAAAGATCTAAAGATAAGCAAAATCAAGGAGGGTATGAAGTATGAGTACAAGTTACATCGACAGGTATATGGAAGAGACAATGGAGATTGTCAATACCATCGATAGGAATGAGATCGCAAAGGGAGTGGAGATCCTTAAGAAGTTAAGGGATGACGGAGGCCGTCTCTTTATCCTTGGTGTTGGAGGAAGTGCAGCCAATGCATCACATGCGGTAAATGACTTCCGTAAGATAGGAAAGATAGAGACCTATGCTCCTACCGATAATGTATCGGAGCTTACAGCACGTACCAATGATGAAGGATGGGAGACAACATTTTCCGAGTGGCTTAAGACATCCAGGGTAAATGATAAGGATTGCATCATGGTATTTTCCGTAGGGGGCGGATCCGAAACAACGAGTCTTAATATAGTAAATGCACTCAAGCTGTCCAAGGAAAGAGGAGCAAAGGTCATCTCGATCGTATCAAGAACAGGCGGATATTCCAAGCAGGTTTCCGATGCATGCGTGCTTATCCCTGTTGTAAGCGAAGAGAGGATAACACCTCATGCGGAAGGATGGCAGGGAGTTGTGTGGCACTTAATGGTAAACGCCATTAATCAATAAACCGGTAACTATTTTTGTTTCTTCATATATGAGAAGAGGAAAGGAGTCATTTATGAAGTTTGAAGATCTTAAGGTAACAGTCTACGCAGATGGTGCAGACATCGAGGCAATGAAGGAAGAATATAAGAAGGGATACGTTAAAGGGTTTACGACCAATCCCACTCTTATGAAGAAGGCAGGTGTCAAGGATTACGTGACCTTCGCAAAGGAAGCTATAAAAGAGATCCCGGATCTTCCGCTGTCGCTGGAGGTGTTTGCAGATGATTTTGAAACGATGGAGAAGGAAGCGGAATTCATTGCAGGCCTTGGAGATAATGTGTACGTTAAAATACCCATTACCAATTCAAAAGGAGAATCAAGCGTACCTCTTATAAAAAGACTTTCGGAAAAAGGAATTAAAATAAATGCAACAGCAATACTTACTCTTGATCAGGTTAAGTCGGTTGTGGATGCATTCAAACCGGGTACGGAAAATATCGTTTCGGTGTTTGCGGGAAGGATTCTTGATACAGGAGTTGATGCAGTTCCGATCATGAAAGAAGTAACGGAAATATGTAAGAAAAAACCGGGTACAAAATCATTGTGGGCAAGCTGCCGGGAACTGTATAATATCATCCAGGCCGACCAGTGCAAAACGGATATCATAACAGTTACGAATAATATTCTCGCAAAGCTTCCAAACCTTGGAAAAGACCTTACGCAGCTGTCTCTTGAAACGGTGCAGATGTTTGTGAATGATGGTAAGAGTCTTGGGTATTCAATATTAAATTGAGTATGAGAAGCAGATGAAAAACATATAAAAAAATTCAAAATAAATATGGTTGAATTTTGAAAAAATTACAGCCTGAAAATGATAAAAAAATTGCCGCAAAAAAAATAAAAAAAATTGAAATAAAATTTATGAAAAAAATTTTTTTAAAAAATTTGACAAATAGAAAAAAATCTCTATAATACATGGTGTTACGTTAATCGTTAATTATGTTTTATATAAGAAGATATTTGTCGTGCGCAATGGAAAGGAGATCAACATGGCAGAGATTAAGAAACCCGTAGCTGTAGCACCTTCATCTGTAGAGAAGAAGGCAGAGCCTGTAGCAGCAGTTAAGGCAGCTCCTGTAGCTGAGAAGAAGCCCGCTGTTAAGAAGCCTGCAGCTAAGAAGACAGTAGCTAAGAAACCTGCAGCAGCTAAGAAGACAGTAGCTAAGAAGACAACAACAGCAGCTAAGAAGACAGTAGCCAAGAAGGCAGCTGAGACAGCAGCTAAGAAACCCGCAGCAGCTAAGAAGCCTGCAGCTAAGAAGGCAGCAACAAAGAAGGTTGCAGTTAAGTCAACGATCGAGCTTCAGTTTGATGACAGGAATGTAGATGTTGATAAGCTTACAGCAAGGGCAGCTAAGGATTACAAGAAGAACAACAAGGCTGATGCTAAGAAGATCGAGATCTATGTAAATGCTTCAGAGAAGATGGTTTATTATGTAGCTGATGGCGTAAGCGGAAGCTTCGAGGCATAATGAGTAACTGAAATCTGATTGACTCATTGCTATAGAGATGATACAGCAGGTCGAAATGACCTGCTGTTTTTTGTGCAGAACACTTAGCGAGGTATTTTCGAGCTTAGTGTGAGCCAGTCATCGACACTTAGTGAGGTCCTTTCGAACTTAGTGGAGATGACAAGCAGAGCACTTAATGAGGTTTCGAGCGCCTAATATTAAGAATTTATGCTTGACAATAAACGAGGGTAGTGATATTTTATCTATAGATATTAGCACTCCCTTCTGTTGAGTGCTAACAAACAGGAAGATAAGGAGGTGTACCCAATGGAACTGAGTGGCAGACAGGAGACTATATTGCTTGCCATAATCAAGACTTATCTTGATACGGGAGAACCGGTTGGTTCAAGGACCATATCCAAGTACACCGACCTCAACCTAAGTTCGGCAACCATCCGAAATGAGATGGCCGATCTTGAGGAAATGGGATATATAATGCAGCCTCATACTTCGGCGGGAAGGATCCCTTCTGATAAGGGCTACAGGTTTTACGTCGATCACCTTATGGCCGATAAGGAGAAGGAAGTCGATGAGATGAGGGAGATCCTCATCGAGAAGGCTGACAAGATGGAGCAGGTACTTAAGCAGATAGCTAAGTCGCTTTCGGTAAACACCAATTATGCTGCTATGATATCGGCACCGAGATATCATCAGAACAAGCTTAAGTTCATTCAGCTCTCAAGAATGGGCGACGACCAGATAGTTGCGGTCATAGTTGTGGAAGGCAATATCATCAAGAATGAGATAATAGAAGCCCCGCAGTTTATAGATGATGAAACACTGCTTAAGTTAAACATTCTGCTCAATACCAACCTTAACGGTCTGTCGATCGAAGAGATATCTCTTGGTACAATACAGAAGATGAAAGAGCAGGCAGGCATCCATTCGGAGGTCATTTCCGATGTTATCGATGCCGTCGGACAGGCGATCAAGGCTGATGAAGACCTTGAGATATATACAAGCGGTGCCAACAATATCTTCAAATATCCCGAACTTTCCGACAATGAACGGGCAAGCGAGATAATAACAGCCTTCGAAGAGAAGAAACAGTTGTCGGATATAGTATATGAGACCCTTCAGAATCATGATGAGGAGAGTACCGGCATTCAGGTTTATATCGGTGAAGAATCACCCGTACAGAATATGAAGGACTGCAGTGTGGTAACGGCTACGTACGAACTTGATGAGGGAATGAAGGGTACGATAGGCATCATCGGACCCAAGCGAATGGATTATGATAAGGTCGTTAAGACCTTAAAGTCAATTACAGGACAGCTTGATGTACTGTATAAAAAAGACGGTAAGAGAAAGAAGAAGGTTAAAGAGGAGTAAGGAAAGGAGAATCATAAATTGACGGACAAGGAAATGGATGAGGAAGTAATAAAGGAAGAAGTTAATAAAGAAGAAGTTAATAAAGAAGAAGCTGATAAAGAAGAAATACCGGAAAGCAATGAAGATAATGAGGCTGCCGGAAATAAAGAGGAGCAGGAAAAAGTAAAGGAAGAAACAGGTACGGAAGAAGCTGCGGCCGGGGAAGAAGCGAAAGAAGATAAGGAAGCTGAAGGCAGGGAAAAGAAGAAGGCCTTTAAGAAAAAGAAAGACAAAAAAGATGAACAGATAGAAGCACTGACCGACCAGGTGAAGAGGCAGATGGCTGAATTCGACAACTTCCGCAAACGTACAGAGAAGGAGAAGTCATCGATGTACGAGATGGGGGCAAGGTCAGTGGTTGAGAAGATCCTTCCGGTGATAGATAACTTCGAAAGAGGCCTTGATACCGTACCCGAGGATGAAAAGGAATCTCCTTTTACCGAGGGAATGAGGATGATCTACAAGCAGCTGATGACTGAACTTGAGAATATCGGAGTCAAGCCCATAGAAGCGCTGGGAACGGAATTCAATCCCGATTTCCATAACGCAGTTATGCAGGTAGAGAGTGAAGAATACGAATCAGGTATGGTTGCCCAGGAGCTGCAGAAGGGATATATGTACAGAGACAGTGTTGTAAGACATTCAATGGTGGCCGTGGTCCAGTAGTACGAGCGTATAAAAGAATTACTAAGTAATTCTTACAATATAGATTTAAATAAACGAAAATAAGGAGGCAATATTATGGGAAAAATAATAGGTATCGATTTGGGAACAACGAATTCTTGCGTAGCGGTCATGGAAGGTGGTAAGCCTACCGTTATAGCAAACACAGAGGGAGCAAGAACAACACCTTCGGTTGTTGCATTTACCAAGACAGGAGAGAGGCTTGTCGGTGAGCCGGCCAAGCGTCAGGCGGTAACAAATGCCGAGAAGACCATTTCTTCCATAAAGAGAGAGATGGGATCGGATTACAAGAGGCAGATCGATGATAAGAAATACTCACCTCAGGAGATCTCCGCAATGATCCTCCAGAAGCTTAAGGCTGATGCCGAGAGCTACCTTGGAGAGAAGGTAACGGAAGCTGTTATCACGGTTCCCGCTTACTTCAACGACGCACAGCGTCAGGCAACCAAGGATGCAGGTAAGATAGCAGGCCTTGATGTTAAGCGTATCATCAACGAGCCTACGGCAGCAGCGCTTGCTTACGGTCTTGATAATGAGAAGGAACAGAAGATAATGGTATACGACCTTGGTGGTGGTACATTTGATGTATCCATCATCGAGATCGGAGAAGGTGTTATCGAGGTTCTCGCAACAAACGGTAACAACAGGCTGGGCGGTGATGACTTTGACCAGAAGATCACCGATTACATGCTTGCAGAGTTTAAGAAGAATGAGGGCGTTGATCTTTCGAATGATAAGATGGCCCTTCAGAGACTTAAGGAAGCAGCCGAGAAGGCCAAGAAGGAACTGTCATCAGCTACGACGACCAACATCAACCTTCCTTTCATCACGGCTACAAGCGAGGGTCCCAAGCACTTTGACATGAACCTTACAAGGGCTAAGTTCGATGAGCTTACACATGACCTTGTTGAGGCAACTACAGTTCCCGTACAGAACGCTCTTAAGGATGCAGGTATCACTGCTTCGGAACTCGGACAGGTACTTCTTGTCGGCGGTTCAACCCGTATCCCTGCAGTTCAGGATAAGGTTAAACAGCTTACAGGTAAGGAAGCAAGCAAGTCATTAAATCCTGATGAATGTGTTGCACTCGGTGCATCTATCCAGGGCGGTAAGCTTGCAGGTGATGCAGGTGCGGGCGAGATCCTTCTTCTTGATGTAACTCCTCTTTCGCTGTCGATCGAGACAATGGGTGGTGTTGCAACAAGGCTTATCGAGAGGAATACGACAATTCCCACCAAGAAGAGTCAGATATTCTCAACGGCAGCCGATAACCAGACAGCGGTCGATATCAACGTAGTACAGGGTGAGAGACAGTTCGCAAGGGATAACAAGTCCCTCGGCCAGTTCCGTCTTGATGGAATACCTCCGGCAAGGAGGGGTGTACCTCAGATCGAGGTTACCTTCGATATAGATGCCAACGGTATCGTTAACGTATCTGCCAAGGATCTTGGAACAGGTAAGGAACAGCACATTACGATCACATCCGGATCCAACATGTCCGACGATGAGATCGAGAGAGCCGTTAAGGAAGCAGCTGAGTACGAGGCTCAGGATAAGAAGCGTAAGGAAGCGATCGACGCCAAGAACGATGCGGATTCCTTCGTATTCCAGACCGAGAAGGCAATAGAGGAAGTAGGCGACAAGCTTGATCCTTCGGATAAGGCCAACGTTGAGACAGAGCTTAAGAACCTCAAGGAACTTGTTGAGAAGTGCGATCCCGAGACCATGACAGAGGATCAGGTTGTAGAACTTAAGGCAGCTCAGGAGAAGGCAATGACCGCAGCCCAGAAGCTTTTCGAGAAGATGTATGAGCAGGCTCAGGGTGCAGCCGGTGCAGGTCCCGATATGAGCAACATGGGTGGACAGGCAGGCCCTGATATGGGTGCAGGAAGTAATGACAACTACGATGGTGATGTGGTTGACGGAGATTATAAAGAGGTTTAAAATCAAACAAGTGTAAATATGACTGTGTGCCCATCTCATAATGCGGGATGGGCAACAATCGTCATAAGGATGGACCGCTTTTTTAGAGGTAACAAATATGGCAGAAACAAAAAGGGACTACTATGAAGTCCTGGGCGTGAGTAAGGGCGCCGATGAAAATGAAATAAAGAAAGCATACAGGGCGCTTGCGAAGAAATACCATCCCGACATGAATCCGGGGGATAAGGAAGCTGAGAAGAAATTCAAGGAAGCCAGTGAAGCCTATGCGGTACTGAGCGATGCCGACAAGAGGAGACAGTATGACCAGTTCGGACATGCTGCATTTGACGGAGGCTCGGGCGGATTCGGAAGCGGATTTGATTTTACAGGAGCTGATTTTTCAGATATATTTGGGGATATATTCGGCGATCTTTTCGGCGCCGGTAGGACCAGGGGCGGTTCAAGCAATGGTCCCATGAAGGGTGCCAATATACGTACCAGTGTAACGATAACCTTCGAGGAAGCCTTTACAGGTGTAGACAAGGAGCTTGAGCTTACCCTTAAGGATACCTGTACCAACTGTAAGGGAACAGGGGCAAGGCCGGGTACATCTCCCGAGACCTGCAGCAAGTGCGGCGGCAAGGGCCAGGTGGTATATACCCAGCAGTCATTGTTCGGCATGGTACGTAATGTATCGACATGTCCTGACTGCCACGGTTCGGGCAAGGTAGTCAAGGATAAGTGCCCCGAGTGCCACGGAACCGGATATATATCAAGCAGGAAGAAGATCCAGGTATCCATCCCTGCCGGTATAGATAACGGACAGAGCGTCCGCATCCGTGATAAGGGTGAACCCGGTATAAACGGAGGACCCAGAGGTGACCTGCTTGTCGAGGTTATGATCAAGCGCCATCCTATCTTCCAGAGGAACGATATGGATGTGTATTCGACAGCACCCATATCATTTGCGGTTGCGGCTCTTGGCGGTGAAATATACATAGATACTGTTGACGGTAAGGTAATATATGAGGTAAAGGCGGGAACGCCTACCGATACAAGGGTTCGCCTCAAGGGCAAGGGAATGCCCAGCCTTCGCAACAAGCAGGTAAGGGGTGACCACTACGTAACACTGGTCGTTCAGGTTCCGGACCGCTTAAGCAGCGAAGCCAAGGAACTCCTCAAGGAATTTGATAAGGAAACGGGAGATACACTTCATGCAGTGGAAGAATCACCCGAGGGTAAGGATAAGAAGAAAAAGGGATTCTGGAATAAATAATCCGGGTGATACAGGATGGACTCACTGAAAAAGTCAAGAAAATGGACCTGGTCCGTTATAGGAGTGTTCTTTATAGCGGCAGCGGCCATAATAATATATGCATATGCAGGATCTTCGGTAAATGATACGGGAAGAGTAGCGGAGGTTTCCGAGACTGACCCCGGGAAGGCTCCGACACCTGTTCCCACAATGGCTCCCGTTGTTTCCGACAACAAGGAGGAAAAGACGGATGACGGCCTTGAAGAAGGACAGATGAGAAGCTACCTGTCGGGTCTTCCTGTTGACGAGGAGATAGGTATGCGGCGGCCAATAGCCATAATGCTCAATAACCTTAAGGCTGCCCAGCCCATGTGTTCAATAAGCAGGGCAGATGTTGTATACGAGTATGTGGTAGAGGGTGCGATAACGAGACTGATGGCCCTTTTTGAGGACTACAAGGACCTTGATAAGATTGGATCTGTAAGGTCCTGCCGGGAGTACTTTGTTTATACAGAGCTTGAATTTGATGCGATATATTGTCATTACGGCCAGGCAAGCTATGCGGTAGATCTTCTGAACAGTGATTATGTCGATAACCTGAACGGACTCGGTAAGGAAGGCGATACTGTATATTACCGTACTACAGACAGGAAGGCTCCCCATAATGCCTATGCAAGCGCGGAAGGAATAGACGCCGGTATCGATATGCTGGGATACAGGCGCAACCATTATGAAGATTACAAGGGTAAGTTTAAGTTCTGTGATCTTGATAAAACCGTGACCAATGAAGGCGGGATGAAAATCACCTATATGGCACCCAATTACAAGATAAACAAGCCCTGGTTCGAATATGACGAGGAGAGGGAGCAGTACGGACGTTTCCAGTATGATGAACCCCAGATAGATGAACTTACCGGAGAACAGATATTCTTCGATAATGTTATTTTCCAGTATAACAAATGGGCACAGCTTGATGAAAAGGATTATCTTGCGTTCGACTGTCATTCCGGCGGAGTCATACAGTATTTTACTCACGGCAGAATGGTTCCCGGTATCTGGCTTCGGGATATAAAGCAGGCCCACAACGGGAATGTTGATATGTGTCCGATCCGCTATTATGATCTTGACGGTAATGAGCTTGAGATCAATAACGGCAAGACCTTTATCTGCGTTATACAGGATACGGAAATACAGAACGTAACGATAAGAGAATAGAAATTTGTTTTTTTTGGCCATATAGGGTAAAATATTATTAATTATGCCATTTGGTTAAAAGGAGAAGAGTAATGCAGGATTTAGGCAGCACACAGCATTTCAGCGTGCAGGTTGAGCCGGAAACCGGAGTTAAGGTAGTATTATCCTCTGTATTTGAGGCACTTAACGAGAAGGGTTACAATCCGGTAAACCAGATAGTGGGATACATCATGTCAGGTGATCCCACATATATCACCAGCCACAACAACGCAAGGAGCCTTATAATGAAGGTTGAGCGTGATGAACTGGTAGAGGAACTTCTTACCCAGTATATCAAGAACAACGGCTGGTTATAATAATGCGAATATTGGGCCTTGATTACGGAACGAAAACTGTGGGGGTAGCCATGAGCGATCCCCTGCTTCTTACTGCCCAGGGAATCGAGATAATAAGGCGGGAACACGAGAACAAGTTAAGGAAAACCTATGCCCGCATAGAAGAGCTTATAAAAGAGAACGGAGTGGAGAAGATAGTTCTCGGCTACCCGAGGAACATGGATGATTCGGAGGGAGACCGCTGCATTAAGACGAAGGAATTCATGGAGGGCCTTGTAAGAAGGACCGGGCTTCCCGTGATACTGTGGGATGAGAGGCTTACGACAGTTGCTGCCGATGAGATTATGATCGAAGCCGGACTTACAAGGCAGGAGAGGAAGAAACACGTTGATAAGATAGCAGCGGCCATTATATTGCAGGACTATCTTGAAAACAACAGATAATATGGAAGAAAACAAAAAGACAGCAAAACCCGAAAAAATAGCATTTGAAACAGATGAAGGTCCGTCCGAGTGGTATGTGCTTGACGAGACAAGAATAAACGGATGCAACTATATTCTCGTTGCGGATAAGACGACAGGTGATGCGGAATGTATGATACTTAAGGACACCGCGCCCGCCGAATCCAAGGAGAGTATATATGAAGAGATAGAAGACGACAACGAACTTAATGTTGTTGCCGGTATGTTTGAAGAATCGCTTGGCGATGTTGAGATAATAGGAGAATAAGATTTGGCAAGAAAGAGAAGCGGCGGAAGGCCGCTTAAGATAATACCCATTGGCGGTCTTGAGCAGATAGGTATGAATATTACCGCCTTTGAATATGGCAACAGTATAGTGGTAGTTGACTGTGGCCTGGCCTTTCCCGAGGATGACATGCTTGGGATTGACCTTGTAATACCTGATATAACATATCTTCTGGACAATGCCGATAAGGTGGAAGCCTTCGTGATAACACACGGTCACGAGGACCACATCGGTTCACTGCCCTATGTCCTTAAACAGCTTAACGTTCCTGTATACGGAACACGGCTCACCCTTGCCCTTATTGAAGGTAAGCTGAGGGAACACGGCATTCTTGATATGGTGGAACGCAGGGTGGTGAAGGCCGGAGATGTCATTACGCTCGGATCCTTTAAGGTTGAGTTCATCAGGACCAACCATTCTATAGCCGATGCCTGTGCACTTGCGATAACCTCGCCTGTGGGAACGGTCGTACACACGGGTGACTTTAAGGTTGACTATACACCTGTCTACGGGGATCCCATCGATCTTCAGCGTTTCGGTGAGCTGGGAAGGAAGGGTGTCCTTGCCCTTATGTGTGATTCGACCAATGCCGAGAGGCCAGGATTCACCAATTCCGAGAAGACGGTCGGCAAGACCATTGATGCCCTGTTCAGCGAACATGAGGATTCGAGGATCATAGTGTCAACCTTTGCAAGCAACGTGGACAGGGTCCAGCAGATAATCGATGCGGCCTACAGGCATAAGCGCAAGGTCGTTGTCGAGGGACGCAGCATGGTAAACATCATCCAGGCGGCTACGGAGCTTGGATATATAGATGTTCACGAGAATACACTTATAGATATAGAAGATCTTAAGAACTATCCGGATAAGAAGACGGTCATAATCACCACAGGCTCACAGGGTGAGACAATGGCGGCCCTTAACAGGATTGCGACCAGCAACCATAAGGTACTCCAGATCAAGCCCGGGGATACGGTCATATTCTCATCTAACCCCATACCGGGTAACGAGAAGGCGGTTGCCAAGCTTATAAATGAACTGAGTATCAAGGGTGCGGATGTTGTGTTCCAGGATGCCCATGTTTCAGGTCATGCCTGTCAGGAGGAGATAAAGCTTATCTATACTCTGGTTAAGCCCAGATATGCTATCCCCGTTCACGGTGAATACAGGCATCTTAAGGCACAGGCCGGGATCGCAAGAGAACTCGGAATACCGAAGGATAATATCTTCATCCTCACAACCGGTCAGGTCCTGTCAATAAATAAACAGGGAGCCAGGATCACGGACGAGGTACAGACGGGTGCCGTCTTTGTTGACGGACTGGGCGTGGGTGATGTCGGAAACGTGGTTATACGGGACAGACAGTCACTTGCCGAGGACGGTATAATCATGGCTGTCCTGACTCTTGAGAAGGGAAGCAATATAGTTCTTGCAGGGCCCGATATAGTTACAAGGGGATTCATATATGTTAAGGAATCCGACGAGATAATGGATGAAGCAAGGGAAGTACTTAACAAGGCCCTTGATAAGATACACGATAAGAATATCACTGACTGGGGCAAGATGAAGAGCATCATGAGGGATGCCCTGTCAAGCTACGTGTGGAAGAAGATGAAGAGGCGCCCCATGATACTGACGGTGATCCAGGAGGTAGAGTATTAACCTTATGTTTGGCGATGATTTTGAAGAAGCTTTCGGGAGTTTTCTGGAAAAAGTCAGACACACGGAAGAGTTCCTTAACTACAAGGCGACCTTTGAAGCGATACAGGATGATGAAGGGGCCATGGGCTGCGTTGAGAGCATACGTGAGCTTAACATGCGGGTCATGGATATGGACGAGGATGAATATGAACGCGAGTCCGAGAACATTGCGGCAAGGATGGAAGAGCTGTGTTCGGATTCAAGAGTCAGTGATTTTATCCTTGCGGAAGTAGAATTCTCCAAGCTGTATCAGTATATAACGGATGGTATAGTTTCAGCACTGGACGAGGAGTAACCATTTGAAGATCAGAATAATCGATGTTACAGTAAGCTTTATAGGGACTGTGATACGTGCAGTCGTACTGATAGCATGTATCGTGCTGGTCATAAACATAGGTAAAAAGGCTTATGACTTTGGGTTCAGGATATTTACCGAAGGACCGGTGGCAGAGGCTCCGGGACGGGATATCATTATGTCCGTAGAGCCGGGCGAAGGACTTAAGGCAATAGCTGAGAAGCTTGAGGAAAAGGGGATTACGGGTGACTGGGCTCTTTTCTTCATTCAGGCCAAGCTCTCGGAGTATAAGGGAAGCATCGATCCGGGGACGTATACACTTAACAATTCGATGACGACGGATGATATAATGGCAGTTCTTACCAAAGCCGAGGTCGAGCAGGAGGGTGAAGGAGATGGCGAATACATGCCTCCCGAACTGCAGGAAGGACTGGAGGGACCGATAGATCCCAGCGCCCCTGTTGAGGCGGGTTCAGACCTTGTTGACGGTGACCTTGAAGAAGGTGAGACTCCTTACGAGGGTGAAGACGGAGCCATAGAGATAGAGAATACGGCTGAAGATGAAGGCGGCGAGACCAGTATAGATATCCAGGTAGGTGAATAGAGTTGATCGAAGATCAGCGGATACAGGCGTATATAGAATCACTGGGAACCGGAAACGGAAGCTTTCTTGATGAGCTTGAGGAAGCATGCATAAGGGACAGCGTTCCGATAATACGTCCGTCAATGCAATCCCTGCTTAAGGTACTTATAGGGATAAAGGACCCTGGATCCATACTGGAGGTGGGAACAGCCACAGGCTTTTCCGCGATACTCATGGCATCGGCCTCATCAGAGGATTGCAGGATAACTACCATAGAGAAGTATGAGAAACGCATACCCCTTGCAAGAGACAATATCGCACGATCGGGATACGGAGACAGGATCAGGCTTATTGCCGCAGATGCGAAAGATGTGCTTAAGGATCTTGCTTTTGAAGGATGCCTGTACGACATGATATTCATGGATGCAGCCAAGGGCCAGTACCTTAATTTTCTGGAAGATTCGATAAGCCTCCTCAATGACGGAGGAATGCTCATATCCGACAATGTGCTGCAGGATGGTGATATAGTACAGTCGAGGTTTGCAGTGACCAGAAGGAACAGGACCATTCATTCAAGAATGAGGGAATACCTGTATATTCTTTCTCATGATGACAGGCTTACCACAACAGTCCTTCCGGTTGGAGACGGAGTTACGGTAAGTGTTAAGAAGGGCTTCTGAGTCCTTTTGGTTTAAGGGATATTTTTTATGGACAATATAAGGAAGCCTGAACTGCTTGTTCCCGCAAGCAGTGAGGAAGTGCTTAAAACGGCAGTGATATTCGGTGCCGATGCTGTATATATCGGCGGAGAAGCCTACGGACTTCGCGCCAAGGCCAAGAACTTCACCATGGAAGAGATGAAGCGCTCGATCGATTTTGCGCATGCTCATAATGTGAAGGTTCATGTAACGGCCAATATTCTGGCTCATAATGATGACCTGAAGGGTGCCCGGGAATACTTTGAAGCCCTTAAGGAATTACAGCCGGATGCATTTATAATAGCCGATCCCGGGATGTTTACGATAGCAAGGGAAGTGTGCCCTGAGATCGATATACATATAAGTACCCAGGCTAACAATACCAATTATCTGACTTATAACTTCTGGTATAAACAGGGGGCCAGGCGTGTTGTTTCGGCACGTGAGCTGTCCCTTCGCGAGATAAGACAGATCAGGGAACATATTCCTGAGGATATGGAGATAGAGAGCTTCATTCACGGAGCCATGTGCATTTCGTATTCCGGAAGGTGCCTGCTGTCAAGCTTTCTTACAGGCAGGGATGCCAACAGGGGGGCATGTACCCACCCGTGCAGGTGGAAGTACTACCTGATGGAGGAGACAAGGCCCGGTGAATATATGCCTGTTTTTGAGAATGAGAGGGGGACCTATATCTTCAACTCCAAGGATCTGTGCATGATAGAGCACATCCCGGAGATGATAGAAGCAGGCATTGATTCATTTAAGATAGAAGGCCGTATGAAAACAGCCCTTTATGTGGCTACTGTTGCAAGGACCTATCGTAAGGCCATAGATGATTATCTTGAGTCGGAAGAAAAGTACAGAAGCAACATGGACTGGTACCGGGAGCAGATAGCTCAGTGTACCTACAGGCAGTTTACCACGGGTTTCTATTTTGGAAAACCGGATGAGAATACACAGATATATGATAATTCCACATATGTAAGGGATGCAGTTTATCTTGGCATGATAGATGAAGTCCTTAAAGACGGGACGGTCATCATTGAGCAGAAGAATAAGTTCTGTGTCGGGGACGTGATTGAGGTGATGAAGCCTGACGGACGAAACATCCCGGTAAGGATCGTGTCGATAAGGGATGAGGAAGGAAATGAACAGGACAGTGCACCGCATGCAAGGCAGAAGCTTTATGTAACATTTGAACTTGCGGATCCGTCCCATGGGGAAAAGGAAGTCCGGCCTGACCACTTGATATGCGAGAAATACGATATTTTAAGGGTAGAGAATAAATGAGCTTACTGACAGTTGTTGTACCGTGCTATAACGAGGAGCCGGCACTTCCCCTCTTCTATGAGGAGATGTGCAAGACTATCGATGATTTTAAGGAAGTAGATAAGGACCTTTCCTTTGAGCTTCTGTTCATCGATGACGGTTCAAAGGACAATACATTATCAGTCATCAGGGAACTTGCCGACAGGGATGACAGGGTACATTATGTATCGTTTTCGCGTAACTTCGGGAAGGAATCCGGTATATATGCCGGTCTTGAGAATTCGCACGGGGACTATGTCGTGATAATGGATGCGGACCTGCAGGATCCGCCTTCCCTTCTTCCTGATATGTACAGGGCCCTTAAGGAAGAGGGCTATGATTCTGCCGCAACAAGAAGGGTAACAAGGAAGGGAGAGCCTCCCATACGCTCCTTCTTCGCAAGGCAGTTCTATAAGATAATGAACAAGGTCACCGACCTTGAGATAATGGACGGCGCAAGGGACTACAGGATCATGACCAGGACCATGGTAAATGCCGTCCTTGACATGAAGGAATACAACAGGTTCACGAAGGGCATCTACAGTTGGGTGGGTTTTAATACCAAATGGTTTGATTACGAGAACAGGGAGCGTGTTGCCGGCGAGACCAAGTGGAATTTCTGGAAGCTGTTTCTGTACTCGCTTGAAGGTTTCGTGGGATTTACGACGGCACCCCTTACGCTGTCTGCCCTTATCGGCCTGCTGTTTACCTTCCTGGCCTTTGTCATGATAGTCTTTATAATCATCAGGACTCTGATATTCGGCGATCCGACAAGCGGCTGGCCGTCAATGATATGTATTATAGTATTTCTGGGCGGTGTCCAGCTGTTCTGCATAGGAGTTGTGGGACAGTATCTTGCCAAGACCTATCTTGAGACCAAGGGCAGGCCCATTTATATTGCAAGGGAGAAGAAGTGATCGATGAAGCTGATAATACAGATACCCTGTCTTAATGAGGCTGAGACGCTGGAAATAGCACTTAACGACCTGCCTAAGCATATAGACGGGATAGATGAAATAGAATACCTGATCATAAACGACGGAAGCGTAGACAATACTGTGGAAGTAGCCAGGAACTGGGGAGTCAACTATGTGGTGAACTTCACAAAGAACAAGGGACTGGCCAAGGGTTTTATGGCAGGTATTGATGCCTGTCTTCGAAACGGTGCGGATATCATAGTAAACACCGATGCAGATAACCAGTACTGCGGAGCGGATATCGAGAAGCTGGTACGTCCGATCCTTGATAAAAAGGCGGATATAGTGATCGGTGAGAGACCGATAGATGATACGGAGCATTTTTCGCCGCTTAAGAAGAAGCTTCAGCATTTCGGGAGTTATGTTGTACGTGTTGCCAGCAAGACGGATATTCCCGATGCGCCCAGCGGCTTTCGCGCATTTTCCAGGGAGGCCGCTATACATCTCAATGTAATGAACAATTATACCTATACTCTTGAGACCATAGTTCAGGCCGGCAGGACTTCAATGGCGATAACTTCCGTTCCTGTCAGGACCAATGGGGAACTTAGGAAATCCAGGCTCTTTTCTTCGATGTTCGGATATGTAAAGAGGTCAATGCTTACGATAGTACGGGCTTTTATGATGTACAGGCCGCTTACATTTTTCTCTATCCTGGGACTTATACCCTTTACTCTGGGCTTTGCTCTAGCGGTAAGGTTTCTTGTATTCTTCTTCATGGGTGCGGGTAACGGACACATACAATCGCTTGTATTTTCATCAACGCTGATGATGCTCGGTTTTATGACCTTTATTGTAGGCCTCCAGGCCGACTGCATCGCGAATAACCGCAAGCTCCTTGAGGATATCCAGTACAGGGTTAGACGCCTCGACTACAGGGAAGAAGAACGCGAGAGAGACGATAACAAAACGAAGGACTGAAGAAATACATATGGCAGCAGGCAGATGGGTCCTCATAGGTCCGGTATATCCATATAAGGGCGGAATATCCCACTATACAGGTCTTATGTATCGTGCTCTGAGCAAGGAGCATGATGTCACCATGATATCTTACAAAATGCAGTACCCGAAGATTCTTTTTAAGAAGGAACAGAGGGACTACTCAAATGATACGTTTAAGGTTGACGAAACCCGTTTTCTGATCAATACGGCCAATCCATTCAATATCCTGAAGGCTGCGAAAGATATAATAGGGATGAATCCGGATAAGGTGATTATCCAATGGTGGCATCCTTATTTTGCGCCATGCTACAGGATACTTACTGGCAGGCTCAGGAAGGCGGGGATCAGGATAACATATATCTGCCATAACGTATTTCCTCATGAGCGTTTTCCCATGGATAAGAAGCTTACCGGGATGGCTCTTAGGATGGGTGATGATTTTATCCTCCATGCACAGGGTGAGGTTGAAGACCTTCTTTCCATAAAACCCGATGCAAGCTATAAGGTTCAGGTCCATCCGACCTATTCGGCCTTTAACTTTGAGAATATGGATACGGAGACGGCAAGGAAGAAGTTGTCAATACCGGAGGATGAGAAGGTAATGCTCTTCTTCGGTTTTGTAAGGGAATACAAGGGACTTAAGCATCTTATAAAAGCGGTTGATATTCTAAAAAGCAGGTATTTTACAGAAGAAGGCGTAATGCCCAGGCTCTATGTCGTGGGTGATTTTGCCGGTAATAAGGATGAATATCTTGCACTGATAGAAGACCTGAAATTATCTGATGATATTAAGATCATTGACGGATATGTTCCGGACAGGGAAGTTGAGAAGTATTTCTCGGCTGCAGACCTTGTGGTGCTCCCCTATGAATCGGCAACCCAGAGCGGAATAGTACAGATAGCATATGGTTTCAGGAAACCGGTCATAGTCACGCGCGTGGGAGGCCTGCCGGAAGTGGTTGAGGATGGAATAACGGGCGATATCGTAGAGCCATTTGACGATGAGGCTCTAGCGCTTGCGATCTACAGATATTTTGACGGGAATAAGAAAGAGGAATACATCCGGGGCATAACAGAGCGGGAATACAGGTTTTCATGGGACAGGATGGTTGAAGCCCTTGCGTGATTCTTGCATACCATGTCATTGTGGTGTACACTTTTATTTATCAATAAGGGGATATTATTTTGTATTATCTGGACATACACTGCCATATTTTACCTGGAGTAGATGACGGATCCAAGAATATGGACATGTCAATGCAGATGCTTGACTATGCATATAATGAAGGCATCAGGGCCCATATACTAACACCGCATTATCATGGCGGATATGTGGAGACTGAACGAACGGTAATAGACAGGACTTTTGAAGAGCTTAAAGCACGACTTAACAGGCGTCACCCGGATATGAAGCTCTTTATCGGTCATGAGATATATTATTATCCGAGCGTTCCCGAGTGGATAGAGGAAGGCAGGGTACACACACTTGCCGATTCCAATTATGTGCTCCTTGAGTTTTCGACAAGGGTAGAGAAGAGGGAACTGCTTGAAGCGGTGCAGAACCTGTGCGGATACGGTTATTATCCGGTATTGGCCCACGTGGAGAGGTATGACTGTCTTGTAAGGGATCCTTCATATGTGGGTGAGCTCATAGACAATGGAGCCTATATACAGATCAATTCAAGGACTGTGACGGGCGAAGGCGGAATGAGGATCAGGCATTTCATCAAGAAGATCCTCAGGGAGGAATGGGTTCACTTTATAGGGACCGATGCCCACAGCATGGGCGGAAGAAAGCCCGAGATGGAACAGTGTGCAGAATATATTATGAAGAAATGCTCTGAAGAATATGCGGCCGAAATACTGTACAGGAATGCGATAAGTATAGTAAACAACCAGCCGTTATAGGGAGAATCATATAAATATGGAAACCGGCAACAGAATGCAGTCAGAAACAATAGAGATAGATCTTGTCGAGCTCATCGGTGTACTGATGAGCCGTCTCTGGATGATCATCATATTCGGCTCCATGGCGGGTATAATCACCTTTCTTATGTGCGTCTATGTGATCGAGCCCAAATACGAATCAACGACCAAGATGTACATAATAAACCGTCAGAGCAACGAGACACTTACCTATTCCGACCTGCAGACAGGTACCCAGCTTACCAAGGACTATCAGGAGCTTGTAACAAGCCGGCCGGTTCTTGAAGAAGTAAGGGCAGAACTGTCCCTGAATATGGATAACAAGGAGCTTAAGAATAAAATAAGCGTAGATGTCCCTACCGATACCCGAATCGTAACGATCACGGTTGAGGATTCAAGCCCCGAGATGGCAAGGGCGATAGCGGATTCTATAAGGAACTCGGCATCGGAGCATATTTCAGCGGTTATGAACACTGAGGCCGTAAATGTGGTTGAGGAGGCCAATCTTCCCGAGGAGCCTTCATCACCCAAGATCGTCAAGAACACTGTGATCGGCGGTGCCTTCGGAGCCTTTGTTGCAATAGTGATAATCGTCCTTATCTACATAATGGATGATACGATAAAGAATCCCGATGACATAGAGCATTATCTCAAGGTCAGTGTGCTCGGCTCAATACCCTATGTGGATGAGAAGGCCGGTGAGAATGACAAGAAGAGCAAGCGCAAGAAGAAAAAGCACAGGTCTTCCGAGTATGGCAGGACAGCGACCACGCCTGTTGACATGTCTGTGTTAAGACCGGGAACGGAGGTATCTAGAAGTGGACACTAAGGTTATTACCATCAATCGTAAGACCAAGCTTGACTTTCAGACCAACGAAGCATACAAGTCCCTGAGGACAAATATGGAATTCTGCGGCAATAACGTTAAGATAATAGCGATCACCAGCTGCGTGCCCAATGAAGGGAAGTCATCCATTTCCTTTAACCTGGCAATATCCATGGCTGAAGCAGGTAAGCATGTGCTCTTTATCGACGGTGACATGAGGAAGTCGGTAATACTGGGACGTTACCAGATACAGAAGATATCATCGGGCCTGTCGCATTTCCTTGCAGGAAGACGCGATATCCAGGATGTAATATATTCAACAAATATAAAGGGACTCCATATAATACCCACGGGTCCAGTTCCGCCCAACCCTTCGGAGCTTTTGGGAACTGCCAGGTTTAAGCTGGTTCTCAGCAAGTTCAGGGACATATACGATTACGTGATCATCGATACGCCGCCTCTTGGAAGCGTTATCGATTCGGCCATCATCGCCCAGAACTGTGACGGAGTAGCCATTGTCATGGAGGCAAGGGCAATAAGCAGGAAGTTCGCAGAGAAAGTAATAGACCAGCTGCGCAAAACCGGCTGCCCGATACTGGGGGTTATCCTTAACAAGGTAGAGATAGGCGGTAAGTACGGCAAGTACTACGGAAGATATTACGGCAAGTATTACGGTAAATATTACGGAGAATACTACGGTAAGAGTAATTAGCAGGGGAATAAATGGCAGACAATCAACTGTTAAATGAAATAGGTGACGAGATAAAGGACGCGCTTAAGGTGGGACTTAGTCAGGGCGATTTTACAGCCCTTAATGATGCCATCCTCGGTTCCGTTAACAAGGTCATTGACGAGGCGACCGACCAGCTGGAGAGAAGCACGGGTTATTCGAACGGAAGACCGATAAACGTATCCACTCACAAATATTCTTCTTATGCAAGCGGAGCTGCAACGAGAGCCAAGCAGATGCAGCTTGAGAAGGAGAGGGAAGAACGCCGAAGACGCAGCAGGGAATTGGCGAGGAAGAACCGTGAAGCAGCGGATGCAAGAAGGAGCGAGAGACAGAAGGCAAGACGTGCCGAGGAAGCTCTGAGACGCAAGATGAATTCACCTGATGCCATAGTGTTAAACGGTAAGCTTCTTCCCACGAAATTCAAGGCTAAGTTCGATGCGGGAAGTGTTCTTGCGATAGTGTTCGGCTGCGTGGGACTGGTTATGTTTGGCGGGCTGGCATTCATGTTCGGTATACTGACGGGAGATGATGTTTCCTATAAGATCCCTTTTATCCTTTTCGGATTCCTGACCGCCTTCAGTACTTATCTGATGGGATGGGGTATTTCCTTAAGAAATACTCTTGAGAGGGCAAGGAAATATGCCAAGATCTGCGGTGAGAAGATGTATGCGAAGGTATCCCAGCTGGCATCTGCAAGCGGACGGTCTGAGAGGAAGGTCCGTAGTGACATAAAGAAGATGCTGAACAAGGGATTTTTCCCGGAAGGCTATATGGATGAAGAGGGTACGACCCTTATGCTGTCCGAGTCGGTATATAAGGACTACGACAGGCTCAAGAGGCAGCAGGAAGCTGATGAAGCGAATGCAAGAGCGGCTGAAGCCGAGAGGCTGTCGAACGAAGCCAAGTCGGAACTTGAGCAGATGGTCGATGAGGGAATGGCTGCAGTTGATAAGCTTCATAAGTTAAACGATGATATTCCAGGTGAGGTTATAAGCCAGAAGCTCTATGTGCTTGAAGACCTTCTTAAACAGATATTTGCACGTGTCAGGGAACATCCGGAACAGATGGACAGGATGCACAAGCTTATGGACTACTATCTTCCGACAATGCTGAAGCTGGTGGAAGCATATGCGGAATATGATAAGGTCAGTGCACCGGGACCGGAGATACTCCAGGCCAAGGGAGAGATAGAAAAAACACTTGATACCATAAATGAAGCATTTACCCAGCTTTTGAACAATCTGTTCCAGGATTCGGTGTGGGATGTAACTTCAGACGCCAAGGTGCTTACTACCATGCTTACCCAGGAGGGACTGACTCAGGAAGCGACACTTAAAACACAGTAAAGGGAGGACTAAGATGGACACCAACATTAACGGACAGGCAATGGAAGGAACGGCGGCAGCTGCGCAGGAGATACCTCAGGCAACTCTGTATGAATCACCCTTCGCAACTCTGGAAGAGGAGAAGAAGGAACATGTACCCATGGATTTTGGTACGGAACTTGCCGACATAAAGACCAAAAACGATCTCACCGAGGAAGAACGTAAGGTTGTCGATAATTATGTTTCGCAGATAGATCTGAACAATACCCAGCTGGTCATCCAGTACGGTGCGGGAGCCCAGAAGAAGATAGCTGATTTTTCGGAGGGTGCCCTTAACAACGTACGTACCAAGGACATGGGC
>JAILCT010000048.1 GCA_024690425.1 Lachnospiraceae bacterium
CAATGGTAGAGCATTCGGCTGTTAACCGAAGGGTTGCTGGTTCGAGCCCAGCTCGGGGAGGTTGGGAATGGCTCCGTGGTCAAGCGGTTAAGACATCGCCCTTTCACGGCGGTAACACGGGTTCGATTCCCGTCGGAGTCAGTTTATAAATGGTGCCATAGCCAAGTGGTAAGGCGTGGGACTGCAACTCCCTGATCGTTGGTTCAAATCCGACTGGCACCTCTTAAGGCTTCAAGCGTTGATTTTGAGCAGCGTTTGGGGCTTTATTTTTTTATTCAAAAGAGGTATCAATGAGAAGACTTGAGCAGCTGCTGAGGGATAATGACCACAGACCATATCCTGCATACAAGAGCCTGAAGGGCAGATATAACTTTCAGGGATATATCTTATCAATAGATCACGTACAGGGAGATCCCTTTGCATCTCCTTCATCACTTAGTATTCACATGAGTGCAAAAGAGCATGGTTTTCCTAAGGAATATATGAACAGTACCCACAGACGGATCATGCTGCAGGACTATCTTCTTCGCGTATTCGGAAGAGAGCTTGCAAGGTATGACCGCAAGGCAGGCGGGTCAGGAAAAAGCGGTACACTGAGTGTGAGCCGGTGCGGCCAGGAAGTGCTGGAAAGGTCGGCTCTTACGATAGATCCGGGAAGCTGCGGGCTCATTCTTAGGTTTTATGCAGGATTTCCTGCAGCCGGCAGAAGCACGCTTGCCATGGAGCTTAAAAAGATGCTCTGTGATTACCTTCCCCGGTGCATAAATGCAGCATTAAGATCAAATACTGCTGATATTGAGCTGATAAATAAGTGGATAAGGCTTTCCGATGATCAGAAGGCGATAAGGGATCAGCTTAAAAGCAAGGGTCTTATAGCCTTTGTCGCCAATGATTCTGTCCTTCCCAGAAAGAGCGGAGTGGATGACAGGCCCATGGCGGAAGCGGTTAAGTTCATTAGCACAAAAGAGGATGAAGTTACCCTTGACCTTCCGGAAGGCAGACATATAAAGGGCCTTGGGATAAGAGAGGGAGTTACCCTTATCGTCGGGGGAGGATATCATGGAAAGTCTACCCTCTTAAAAGCACTGGAAAGAGGCGTATATGATCATATACCGGGTGACGGAAGGGAATATGTCATCACGGAAGACAGTGCGATGAAGCTGCGTGCTGAGGATGGAAGGAGTATAAGACAGCTTGATATAAGCGCTTTTATAAGAAACCTTCCAAACGGAAAAGATACCGTAAGTTTTTCAACCGAAGATGCAAGCGGAAGCACATCCCAGGCAGCCAATACGGTTGAAGCCATAATGGCCGGGAGCAGGACCCTTCTGATAGATGAAGATACATCTGCCACCAACTTTATGGTCAGGGATGCCCTGATGCATAAGGTAATACATAAAGGGGAGGAACCTATAATACCCTTTATCGGAAGGATGAGACAGCTGTATGATGGAATGGGAATATCAACGATACTGGTTGCCGGAAGTTCGGGAGCCTTCTTTAAAGTATCGGATACCATACTCCAGATGAAGGAATATAATCCCGTGAATATCACGGAAGCAGCAAAGGAAGCGGCCGGGGACTATCCGGATGTATTAAATGAGAAGGATCTGCCTGAATTTGGAAGGGATATGAGGATCCCCTGTCCAAATAAAGAAGTCACGCAGAGCCGCAAAGTCAAGGTCCGGGGCAGCGGGACCGACAGTGTGAGCATCAATCATGAATCGGTTGAATTAAGGTTTGTTGAGCAGGTAACAGACAATGAGCAGACCAACCTGCTCGGAGGATTGTTGAGGACTCTTGAGGAAGAGTATTTTAACGGAAAAACCCCTCTTGCGGAATGTATTAACGAACTCTTTAACAGGCTGAAAACAGAAGGTTTTGCATCTGCGTGCGGTGGACAGGTTCCGGGTAATTATGCGATGATAAGAAAGCAGGAACTGTGGGCCATGGTAAACAGGTACAGGGGACTGGTGTTAAAGCAAGCCGACGTATGATTTTCCCTTAAACCATGTTATAATGATATAACAACAGGGAAGCGGGGTGCAGGTAAGATATGAAACAGATGAACATGCTTGTATCCGGACTTGTGGGTTCGGGGGAACATAAGAGGATATGCGTATATTTCAGTGATAAGGATAAGTATGCCGAAGGTTCGATCCCGGATTGTAAGATAACCTCGAGCAAGGGCTTTAATCCTGATGAGCTTGCCGAGATAGAGGAGTACTTGAGAGATAACAGGGACCACATAATAGAGGAAGCTAAAAAGGTAAACCCGATGAAATCCTTTATGGGCAGGAAATAACAGCAGGCTATATGAGTTTTTACACTGACCTCCACGTATCCAGTCGGAGGTCATGTTTTTACGGTTTTTGATATGGAAATAACAATAGACAATCTTGATCTTAAACAGACGGCAGACAGTGGGCAGTGTTTCCGATGGAATGCTGCAGATGACGGATATGAAGTAACAGCTTTTGACAGGTGCTTAAGGATAAGGCAGAAGGGCAGGACATTCGATCTTGACTGTGATGAGAAGGAATGGGCAGATATCTGGTCATCCTACCTTGACATGGATACCGACTATGGTGCGATAGGAAGGTCAATTGAAGGCTCGGATGATGAATACCTTAAGGCAGCATATCAGGCCGGCAGCGGTATAAGGATATTAAGGCAGGATCTGTGGGAAACCATAATATCATTTATCATTTCCCAGAACAACAATATAAAGAGGATAAAGGGAAGCATAGAAGCTATATGCAAAAAGGCTGCCCTGCCCCTTGATGGACAGGGGTCTTTTGGCAGATACAGATTCCCGAAGGCCGGCGAGATAGACAGGGATTTCTTTAATGACAGGTCTCTGGGTCTTGGATACAGGGATACTTATCTTGCCGATATGTATGAGTATGCAGCCCATGAGCCGGGATTTCCGGGAAGGCTTAAGGAAATGGATAAAGATGAGGCTTATAAGGAGTTAAAGTCATTTAAGGGCATAGGGGATAAAGTGGCAAACTGTGTGTGCCTGTTCGGCCTGCACCATATCGATGCCTTTCCTATAGATACGCATATAAAACAGATACTAAAGATTTATTATCCCGGGGGATTTGATTTTGACCGGTATAGGGGATATGCAGGGATCGTTCAGCAGTATATCTTTAATTATAAGCTGAACCACTCGGATAAGACTGTAAAGTCAGCTGCTCTCAGTCAGCCGTCAGCGTGAGGTTGCCATGCCGTTTCTACCCGTTTCAAAAGAGGATATGGAAAAAAGAGGGCTTAAAGAGCTCGATTTTGTGTATGTATGCGGGGATGCCTACGTCGACCATCCCTCTTTTGGCCATGCCATAATATGCAGGGTTCTTGAGGCCCACGGCTATTCGGTAGGTATCATTGCCCAGCCGGACTGGAAGGATGAAGGATCCATAGCGGTCCTTGGCAGACCACGTCTTGGCTTCTTTGTCAGTGCGGGCAACATGGATTCAATGGTCAACCATTATACCGTGAATAAGAAGAAAAGATCGCAGGATGCTTATTCTCCCGGAGGAAAGACGGGAAGAAGACCTGACAGGGCGGTTATCGTATATGGGAACCTTATACGGCGTAAGTTTAAGGATGTTCCGGTGATCATAGGAGGGATAGAGGCATCACTTCGCAGGATGAGCCATTATGATTACTGGTCTGATACCATGAGAAGGTCAATCCTCCTTGACTCGGGTGCTGACCTTCTGTCATACGGGATGGGCGAGAGATCGACAATAGAGATAGCTGATGCGCTGAATGCCGGTATCGCGGTTTCGGATATAACCTATATAAGGGGAACCGTATATAAGGCAAGGACAGCGGAGGGAGTATCAGATGCGATAAAGCTCCCGCTATTCTCACAGGTGCAGAATGATAAGAAAAAATACGCAGAATCATTTGCACTACAGTATGATAATACGGATCCATTTACCGGAAAGGCCCTGATAGAGGAATATGATCATAATGTCTACGTTATCCAGAATCCACCGTCTTATCCGCTGACGTCAATGGAGATGGATGATGTTTATGACTTACCCTACATGAATGATTATCATCCTTCATATAAGGATATGGGCGGTGTTCCCGCAATAAATGAGATCAAGTTCTCGATAACCAGCAACCGCGGATGCTTCGGTGGCTGCAGCTTCTGTTCTCTAACCTTTCACCAGGGCAGGATAGTTCAGGCAAGAAGCCATGGATCCATAATAAAAGAAGCGGAAAAGATGACTGAGGATCCCGATTTTAAGGGGTATATCCATGATGTGGGCGGGCCTACGGCCGATTTCCGCTTCCCTTCATGTGAAAAGCAGCTAAGGAGCGGGGTGTGCAAAAACAGACAGTGCCTCTTTCCAAAGCCCTGCAAGAACCTTAAGGTGGATCATTCGGACTATGTGGCTTTACTTAGGAAGCTAAGGAAGCTTAAGGGTGTAAAAAAGGTGTTCATAAGGTCCGGCGTAAGGTTTGACTATCTTATGGCGGATAAGGATGATACATTTTTCCATGAAATGCTCAAATACCATGTAAGCGGACAGCTTCGGGTGGCACCTGAACATATCTCCGATAATGTATTAAGATATATGGGAAAACCCGGAAATGAGGTATACCGGGCCTTTCTTAGGAAATATGAGGAATATAACAGAAAAACGGGGAAGGACCAGTACGCGATCCCTTATCTGATGTCATCGCACCCCGGCTCGACCATGAAGGAAGCCATCGAGCTTGCTGAGTATATAAGGGACTTAGGATATATGCCCCAGCAGGTTCAGGACTTCTACCCGACACCTTCTACCTTATCTACGGTCATGTATTATACCGGTCTTGACCCGAGGGATATGAAGAAGGTCCATGTTGAGAGAAACCCGCACAGAAAGGCGATGCAGAGGGCCCTTATCCAGTACAGGGATCCTAAGAATTACGAACTGGTAAAGGAGGCCCTGCTAGAAAACGGAAGGGCCGACCTTATAGGGTTTGGTAAGGAATGCCTGATACCGCCAAGACCGATAAAACAGAAAAAGGAGCCTGACAGACCTGATGGAAAGAAGGAAAGGCAGAAAAGAACGGGAAACGGCGGCAGGGATATAAAGAATAACAGATCATACGGAAAAGATAAGAAATATAAGGGAAGGAAAGTGAAATGAAGAAGGGACTTATAATGGAAGGCGGTGCTATGAGAGGACTGTTTTCCGCAGGCGTGACCGATGTGCTGATGGAAAACGGCGTAAGATTTGACGGAGGAGTGGGAACCAGCGCAGGTGCTGCCTTTGGCTGTAATTATAAGTCGGGCCAGATCGGGAGGGCCCTTCGATATAATAAGGAATATTGTGCCGATGAAAGATATGTCAGTGCCAAGAGCTTCTTTAAAACAGGAAACCTCTATTCGGAGGATTTCTGCTATCATCAGATACCCGAGGTCCTTGACAAGTTTGACTTTGAGGCCTTTAAAAGCAACCCCATGGAATTCTACGCTACCTGTACCAATATAGAGACAGGCCTTGCCGTTCATCATAAATATGATGAAAAAACGGAAGATATGGATGCATTCCTTGAGTGGGTAAGGGCATCATGTGCAATGCCCCTGCTTGAACAGATAGTTGAGATAGACGGACTTAAGCTCCTTGACGGGGGAGTGGGGGACTCTGTCCCCATAAGGTTTATGGAAGAGATAGGGTATGACAGAAATGTTGTCATACTGACCCAGCCTGTTAACTACGTAAAAAAGAAGATAAAGTACGGGCTGCTGGCAAGGAAGGTCTACAGGCAGTACCCTAAGCTTACCGATGCCATGCTTGACAGGCATGAAAGGTATAATGAAACCTATTCATATATAAGGGAGAAGGAACTTAAGGGTGAACTTTTCGTCATAAGGCCGCCAAGATCCCTCAACATAAGCATTACCAATAAGCCTGAGGAAATACAGAGGGTATATGATATAGGAAGAAATGAGGGTCTAAAATGCCTGGATGCCCTGAAGGAATTTCTAAGCTGAGGATATTGCGGATACAGCTTCCTTAATGGTATCAGATTGTTTACAAACCCGCAGTTTGGCTATATAATGGACTTTGGCTTTTTGTCGTTAAACGATAGTTTCGCATAAAAACAGGAATGGAAAATATGGATCAGATCATTACAAGCCTGCTTGAGACAGATGCATACAAGTTCTCAATGGGACAGGCAATTTACCATCAGTTCAGTGATTATAAGACCACATGGAGCTTCAAGTGCAGGAACGAGGATGTGCACTTTACGGATGAGATGGTCGAGGAGATCAAGGACCAGATCAGGATGTACTGTAACCTGCGCTTTAACGAGGATGAACTTGATTATCTTAACAACATCAAGTGGATCAAGGGTTCCTACGTTGATTTCTTAAGGCTGTGGAAGCCAAGGTTTGATGATTTTGAGATAGGTACAGATGCAGACTGCGGCCTTACCATAGAGACAAAGGGTACATGGCTTAACACCTCCATGTACGAGATACCCACCCTTGCCATAGTGAACGAGGTCTATTTCAGGATGGCTTACGATTACGATAAGCTTATTAAGTCCTTTAAGGAAAAGCTCAGGGATAAGGTGGCTAAGCTTGAGAACGGTGAATATGAGCTTAATGCCTTTTCCGAGTTCGGTATGAGAAGGCGCCTGTCGGCAGAGGCTCAGGAGCTTGCCGTAAAGGCCTTAAAGGATGGGAAGTATGAGGGATCAAGGTTTGTCGGAACTTCCAATGTATACCTGGCCAAGAAATACGGGATCACGCCCGTCGGTACCATGGCCCATGAATGGATCATGTGTGTGGGGCAGGGTAACCATAAGCACAATCCTGCTTATTCCAACTGGTATGCCCTTGATGCATGGGTTAAGGAGTACGGAGTATTAAACGGAACGGCCCTTACCGATGCCATCACGACGGACTGCTTCCTTAGGGATTTCCAGCTGACATATTCGACCCTTTTCTCGGGTGTCCGCCATGACAGCGGCGATCCTTATGTATGGGGCGATAAGATGATAAACCACTATAACGAACTGGGTATAGACCCCAAGACCAAGACTCTGCTGTTCTCTGACAGTCTTGATTTTGACAGGGCGACCAAGATAAACAGGTACTTCAAGGATAAGGTTAAGACAGCCTTCGGTATAGGAACCTATATAGCAAACGATACGGAAGTGCCCGCACTTAACATAGTTATGAAGACAACTGCCTGCAACGGAATGGATGTAGCCAAGATATCCGACGTGGAAGGCAAGGGCATGTGCAAGAATCCGGATTATATACACTATCTTAAGAGATGTATCGACTGGAGGATGGAACACAGCTCGGTGGTGATACGATAAAGCAGGAAAGGGAAAAAAATATGTACAACAAGGTATCAACAGACTTAAGCTTCGTGGAGAGAGAGAAAGAGATAGAGAAGTTCTGGTCTGACAATGACATTTTCAGAAAGAGCATGGAGAACAGAAAGGAAGGCGAAACCTATACCTTCTACGACGGACCGCCCACAGCCAACGGCAAGCCCCATATAGGCCACGTTCTTACCCGTGTCATTAAGGATATGATACCCAGATACCGTACCATGAAGGGCTACTACGTTCCCCGTAAGGCAGGATGGGATACCCACGGCCTTCCGGTTGAACTTGAGGTTGAGAAGAAGTTGGGCCTTGACGGTAAGGAGCAGATAGAAGAGTACGGACTTGATCCCTTTATCAAGGAATGTAAGGAATCCGTATGGAAGTATAAGGGAATGTGGGAGGACTTCTCGGGAACGGTTGGTTTCTGGGCCGATATGGACGACCCCTACGTTACCTATCATGATGATTTCATAGAGTCAGAATGGTGGGCTCTTAAGCAGATATGGGACAAGGGCCTTCTCTACAAGGGCTTCAAGATAGTTCCCTACTGCCCCCGCTGCGGAACCCCTCTTTCATCACATGAGGTTGCCCAGGGGTATAAGACATTAAAGGAGAGGACCGCTATCGTCAGGTTTAAGATAAAGGGTGAGGAGAATGCCTACTTCCTTGCCTGGACCACAACACCCTGGACTCTTGCCTCAAATATCGCCCTCTGTGTTAATCCCGATGAGACCTATGTAAGGGTCAAGGCTGCCGACGGCATGGTATATATACTGGCTCAGGCTCTTGCAGACCAGGTGCTTGGGTCCATTGAGAGGGAAGAAGGTACACCCGCTTATGAGGTGATCGAGACCTATAAGGGTAAGGACCTTGAATATAAGGAATACGAGCCCCTGTATCAGTGTGCGGCGGATGAGGCTGAGAAACAGCATAAGAAAGCCTTCTTTATATATGTAGATGATTATGTAACGATGTCCGACGGTACCGGTATCGTCCATATAGCTCCCGCCTTCGGTGAGGATGATGCAAGGGTTGGGCGCAAGTACGATGCCCCCTTTGTACAGATGGTTGATGAGCAGGGTATCATGAAGGATGTTACCCCCTTTGCCGGCATGAGATGCAAGCCTACCAAGGCAGAGCTTGAGGCAGGTGCGGTTGACTGTGACAAAAACGTTCTTATAGAGCTTGACAAGAGGGGCCAGCTCTTCTCGGCTCCCAAGGTAGAGCATGACTATCCCCACTGCTGGAGATGTGACACACCCCTCCTCTATTATGCAAGAGAGTCATGGTTCATAAAGATGACTGCTGTAAGGGATGATCTTGTTGCCAACAATAAGACTGTTAACTGGATCCCGCCTTCAATAGGTGAGGGACGTTTCGGCAATTGGCTTGAGAACATCCAGGACTGGGGCGTATCACGTAACCGTTATTGGGGAACACCCCTTAATATCTGGGAGTGTCAGGACTGCGGTAAGCAGATATGCATAGGTTCAAGGGAAGAGCTTAAGAAGGCAAGCGGAAGGGATGATGCCCTTACGGTTGAGCTTCACAGGCCATATATTGATGATTTTGCATGTACATGTCCTGACTGCGGTAAGGAAATGAAGAGGGTACCTGAGGTTATAGACTGTTGGTTTGACTCGGGTGCAATGCCTTTTGCCCAGCATCATTATCCTTTTGAGAACAAGGATCTTTTTGAGCAGCAGTTCCCGGCCCAGTTCATATCAGAGGCTGTTGACCAGACAAGAGGCTGGTTCTATTCACTCATGGCTGAATCGACCCTCCTCTTTAACAAGTCGCCCTATGAGAATGTAATAGTGCTTGGTCTTGTGCTTGATGAGAACGGCGAGAAGATGAGTAAGAGCAAGGGTAATGCGGTAGATCCCTTTGATGCCCTTAAGACAATGGGTGCCGATGCGATAAGGTGGTACTTCTACATTAACTCGGCTCCATGGCTCCCCAACCGCTTCCATGACAAGGCTGTAATGGAAGGACAGAGAAAGTTCATGGGTACGCTCTGGAATACCTATGCCTTCTTCGTTCTCTATGCGAATATAGATGATTTTGACGCAAGTAAGTATGAACTTGAATACGATAAGCTCCCGGTAATGGATAAGTGGATATTGAGTAAGTTAAATACCGTTGTCGGTGAGGTGGATGATAACCTCTTCAACTACAGGATACCTGAAGCTGCAAGGGCATTGTCGGAATTCGTAGATGACCTGAGTAACTGGTATGTAAGAAGGTGCCGTGAGCGCTTCTGGGCGAAGGGTATGGAGCAGGATAAGATCAATGCCTATATGACCCTCTATACATCCCTTGTTACCATTGCCAAGGCAGCTGCTCCCATGATCCCCTTCATGACGGAGCAGATATATCAGAACCTTGTAAGGAGCGTGGATAAGTCGGCTCCCGAGAGTATACACCTGTGTGATTTCCCTGCAGTCAACAAGGCCTTCATCGATGAAGAACTTGAGAAGAACATGGATGGTGTCCTTAAGACTGTAGTTATGGGACGTGCCTGCAGGAATGCATGCAATATAAAGAACAGACAGCCTATCGGCAAGATGCTGGTTAAGGCTCCTTTTGAACTGTCCGAGTTCTATAAAGAGATAATCGAGGATGAGCTTAATGTCAAGTCGGTTGAGTTTAAGGATGATGTGAGTGACTTTACGTCTTATTCATTCAAGCCCCAGCTTAAGACATTAGGTCCCAAGTACGGCAAGCTTATAGGTGCCATCAAGCAGGCACTTGCAGGTCTTGACGGGTCTGATGCCATGAGTAAGCTTAACGGTGAAGGTGAGCTTAAGCTTGATATAAACGGTGAAGAGGTCATTCTTGTAAAGGAAGACCTTCTTATCGAATCGGTTGAGAAGGACGGATTCGTTTCGGAAAACGATAACCAGATGACGGTAGTCCTTGATACAAACCTTACACCCGAGCTTATAGAGGAAGGCTTCGTACGTGAACTTATATCAAAGATCCAGACCATGCGTAAGGAAGCAGGCTTCGAGGTTATGGATAAGATAATCGTATATGCTAAGGATAATGATAAACTTAAGGGTATCATGGAAGGCAATAAGGCTGATATAATAAGGGATGTAATGGCAGATGATATCAAATATGATACGCTTGAAGGCTATGAGAAGGAATGGGATATAAACGGCGAGAAAGTAACACTGGCTGTAAAGAAAAAATAAAGTGAATACACTTATATATAACTTTATTAATTATTTTTGTAGGAGGGTAGGGTTTTGGTAAAGAAGCAGCAACAGCAGTTTGACAAGGAAGCATTTAAAAAAGTGGTAAGCGACAACGTTAAGACGTTATACCGCAAAACACTTAAGGAAGCTTCGGAGCAGCAGATATTCCAGGCTGTCTGCTACGCAGTAAAGGATACCATCATCGATAACTGGATGGATACCCAGAAGGCTTACGAGAAGAAGGATCCTAAGACAGTGTATTATCTGTCCATGGAATTCCTTATGGGCCGTGCTCTCGGAAACAGCCTTATTAATTTAAGAGAGTATAAGGAAGTTGCCGAAGCGCTTGATGAGCTGGGTATCGATATTAATCTGGTTGAAGATCAGGAAAGAGATGCAGCTTTAGGTAACGGCGGTCTCGGAAGGCTTGCAGCATGCTTCCTTGATTCACTTGCAACACTTGGCTATTCTGCATATGGGTGCGGTATCAGATACCGTTACGGTATGTTCAAACAGGAAATAAGGGACGGATATCAGGTAGAAGTACCCGATAACTGGCTTAAGGATGGTAATCCCTTCGAACTTCGTCGTCCCGAATATGCCAAGATAGTTAAGTTCGGCGGCTATGTTAAGGTTGATGTTGATGAATTCGGTGAGAGTCATTTCTCACAGGAGGGTTATCAGTCGGTACAGGCTATTCCCTACGATCTTCCGATAGTGGGATACGGCAACAGGATAGTGAATACGTTGAGGATCTGGGATGCACAGCCTGTTGAGTGCTTCCAGCTGGATTCCTTCGATAAGGGTGATTACAAGATGGCTGTTGAACAGGAGAACCTGGCAAGGAACATCTGTGAAGTTCTCTATCCCAATGATAATCACTATGCAGGTAAGGAACTAAGGCTTAAACAACAGTATTTCTTTATTTCAGCCAGCATCCAGGAAGCTGTTGAGAAATACATGCGAAGCCATGACGATATAAAGAAACTGTATGAAAAGGTTGTATTCCAGCTTAATGATACCCATCCCACGGTAACGGTTGCCGAGCTTATGAGGATACTTATGGACGAATACGGACTCGGATGGGATGAGGCATGGGCTGTTACGACCAAGACATGTGCTTATACAAACCATACGATAATGTCGGAAGCTCTTGAGAAATGGCCTATCGAGCTCTTCTCAAGGCTCCTTCCGAGAATTTACCAGATAGTGGAAGAGATAAACAGAAGGTTCATAGAGCAGATAAGGGCCAAGTATCCCGGCAATGAGGATAAGGTCCGCAAGATGGCAATTATCTATGACGGTCAGGTTAAGATGGCTCACCTTGCCATCTGTGCCGGATTTTCTGTTAACGGTGTTGCAAGGCTTCATACAGAGATCCTTAAAAATCAGGAGCTTAAGGATTTCTATGAGATGATGCCCGAGAAGTTCAACAATAAGACAAACGGTATCACCCAGAGGCGTTTCCTCTTACACGGCAATCCCCTGCTTGCAGACTGGGTAACATCAAGAGTAGGCGATGACTGGATCACCAACCTGCCCAAGATCAACAAGCTTAAGGTATTTGCAGATGATCCGAAGGCCCAGCAGGAATTCATGAACATCAAGTACCAGAATAAGGTCCGTCTTGCCAGATATATACTTGAAAATAACGGCATCGAGGTCGATCCGAGATCGATATTCGATGTTCAGGTTAAGAGACTGCATGAATACAAGAGGCAGCTCCTTAATATCCTTCATATAATGTATCTTTACAATGAGCTTAAGGAGCATCCCGAGATGGACTTCTATCCGAGGACCTTTATCTTCGGTGCCAAGGCGGCAGCAGGCTATCGTACGGCGAAGCTCACTATCAAGCTTATAAACACTGTGGCGGATGTGGTTAATAACGATCCTTCGATAAACGGCAAGATAAAGATCGTATTCATTGAGGATTACAGGGTATCAAATGCCGAATGGATATTTGCGGCAGCCGATGTATCCGAGCAGATATCAACCGCAAGTAAGGAAGCATCCGGTACAGGGAACATGAAGTTCATGCTTAACGGAGCGGTAACACTCGGAACAATGGACGGTGCCAATGTTGAGATAGTAGAAGAGGTGGGTAAGGACAACGCCTTTATATTCGGATTGTCATCGGAAGAGGTCATTAATTATGAGAACCGCGGAGGATACAATCCTCAGGAGATATTCAATAACGATCCGGATATCCGCAAGGTCCTCATGCAGCTTATAAATGGATATTATTGCAAGAACGATCCCGAGATGTTCAGGGACCTGTACAATTCACTGCTCAATACCCAGATCTCTTCAAGGGCCGATACCTACTTCATACTTAAGGACTTCAAGTCCTATGCAGAGGCTCAGAAGAAGGTTGAAGAGGCATACAAGGATGAGAAGAGATGGGCTAAGATGGCAATACTTAATACCGCATGCTCCGGTAAGTTCACTTCCGACCGTACCATTCAGGAGTATGTAAACGATATCTGGCATCTTGATAAGGTGACACTCAGGAAATAGTTCACTGTCCTGAAATCCTGCTGGAACGGGACTGACCCAGCATGCCTGCAGCCATAGAGTAATCCATTCCGCGGCAGGCAGAAGGAGACTTACCGAAATGTCTCTTGAAGGCCTTGGAGAATGTAAATGTATCAGTGTATCCGACAGCTTCGGCTATCTCGGATACACTGAGTTTATTTTCGGATAAAAGCTTAATGGCCATCTTCATCCTGTAGGTAAGAAGGTATTCCTGGAGTGAGTAACCGGTAGCTTCCTTGAAAAGACGTGTCAGATAGCTCCTGTTTAGCCCAAGGGCCAGGGCTATATTCTCGACCTTAACATGTTCCGAGTACTTAAGCTGTATGTATGAGATAACGTTTTTAACATATAAAAGCGCACTGTCATAAGAAGCATCCTGAGGGGATGCCGCATACCTTATCATATAATCACATATCTTATACAGATTACCGATACAGTAATACTGCCTTGAATAATTATCAAGTATATCCCGAGCAAGGTCCTCGATCTTATCGGCGCATGCTATCGGAGTAAAAACGGGATGCGAAGGGGTAAGACCGGCTTCCTTAAGGATAAGTGGGATCTTGGGGCCTCCTATGTGAAACCAGATATATTCCCAGGGGTCATCCTTGTCAGCCTGATAGAAGGTCTTGGTGTCTGAGGGTATAAGAAATACCTGATGGGGGCCGACATCGTACTGTCTGCCGTTAAGACGGATTATTCCACGGCCGTTAACGACAAAATGAAGGATTATTCGGTTCTTTACATGATGTGTGTATGAATACAGGGGATCACATTTATTTGTACCCATCTCATACAGAAAAAAATCATCCGAATCGCCGTAATTAACAAACTTGCAAAAATCACATCCCAAAAGATCGTATGGCATAATACACCTCCACATGTCATAATGCTACTTATACATTATAAGGCATAAGTCAAATTTTGACATCAAAAAATCAAAAAAAACCATTAGATTACAGAAGGATCGGGAATATACTTTATAATACCTTTAATTGATTGCAAGTTAACTGTAGTTTATTAAACGACTGATGAAAGGGTTTACGAATGAATATTATTTGGAATAAAACATCCGGACATTTTCATTTGTATAACGACAGGATCAGCTATATCATCGGAATTGCCATTAACGGGGAGCTTTCCAACCTGTACTTTGGCAAAAAGATACATGAGAAGGAAGACTTCTCATATATCTTCTTCCGTATGGGAATGCCCAATATCGTGGTGGATGCTGATACCGAGTCTTATTCAATGGAACTAAACCGTCAGGAGTACCCTTCCTTTGGCACAACGGATTTTGGCACACCTGCTTTTGAGATTGAAACGGAGAACGGCTCAAGAGTCTCTTCGTTTGTCTATAAGAGTCATACCATCAATAAGGGTAAGAAGGGTATAAATGGCCTTCCTGCCACTTATGCCGATGCCGATGAAGCCATGACACTGGAGATCTTGCTTGAAGATGAAGCAGCTTCCATGACCCTTACTCTTTCCTATACGATATTTGATAAGTATCCGGTTATCGCAAGGCATGCCGAATTTGCTTATACGGGAAGCTCAATGGTAAGGATAACAAGAGCGCTTTCCTGCTGCCTTGACCTTCCGGATCAGGAATATGAGATGATGCAGTTTGACGGGGCATGGGCAAGAGAGAGGATACCGAAGGTAAGAAAGCTTGGAAACGGAATGACTTCGATCCAGTCGATGAGAGGTGTATCAAGTGCCAATCATAACCCCTTTATTATAATAAAGAGGGCAAATACCGATGATTTTGACGGTCTTGCTTACGGGTTCTCATTTGTTTACAGCGGTAACTTTTTTGCAGGAGCCGAGGGCGGTACCCACGGAAGGCTGAGGATCCTTATGGGTATAAATCCCGAAAGGTTCGCATGGATCCTTAAGGGTGGTGAGACATTTGAGACGCCGGAGACAGTGATTGCAATGACAGATTGCGGTCTTAACGATCTGTCCCAAACATACCACAGGCTGTTTAATAATAATCTGGTAAGGGGTAAGTGGAAGAATGTACCCCGTCCGATCTTAAACAACAACTGGGAAGCCACCTTTATGGACTTCACAGAAGAAAAGATATTAGCGATAGCAAGAAAGGCCAGGGAAGCCGGGGTTGAGCTATTTGTCCTCGATGATGGATGGTTTGGTGAGCGAAATGATGATTTTGCAGGCCTTGGTGACTGGGTGGAGAACCCAAAGAAGCTTCCGCAGGGCATTGCGGGTCTTGCTAGGAAGATAAACGCCATGGGGCTTAAGTTCGGATTCTGGATAGAGCCCGAGATGGTCAATCCCGACTCCAATCTTTACAGAAGACATCCGGACTGGGTACTGTCCGTGCCGGGCAGGAAATCATCTCTTGGCAGGCACCAGCTTGTTCTTGACTTTTCAAGGGAAGAGGTAGTGGATCACATCTACGGGATGCTCTGTAAGATATTAAAGGATGCCCCGGTAAGCTATATCAAGTGGGACATGAACAGGTCCCTGACCGAAGTGTTCAGTGTGGAAGCAGCCCCCTGCGAGCAGGGAATGATCTACCATAAATATGTACTTGGTGTATACAGCCTCTATTCAAGGCTTATAGAAGCCTTCCCTGAAATACTCTTTGAGTCATGTTCGTCGGGCGGGAACAGGTTCGATGCGGGAATGCTCTATTATGCCCCCCAGGCCTGGTGCTCGGATAATACGGATGCGATCGACAGGCTGAGGATCCAGTACGGTACATCCTACGGATATCCGATAGTATCGATAGGATCGCACGTATCCGCTGTACCCAACCAGCAGACGGGCAGGAGCGTGTCAATAGGAACAAGGGCCAACGTTGCATATTTCGGAACTTTCGGCTATGAGCTTGACCTAAACGAGATAAGCGATCAGGAATTTGAAGAGGTTAAGGGACAGATAGAATTTATGAAGAAATACCGTGAACTTATCCAGTACGGTGATTTCTACAGGTTAAGATCTCCCTTTGAGACGGACCAGACCGCCTGGATGGTAGTGTCACAGGACAAGAGGAAGGCCATTATCGGATTTTACTGCTTAAGGTCCAATGTCAATACGCTTCCCGGATTCCTAAAGCTTTCAGGACTTGATAAGGATATCCTCTATAAAATGGAGGGAAGGGACTATTACGGAGACGAGCTTATGAACATGGGCATAACGATCGCTGAATTCTATAAGCAGGGATTCACCATTTCGGAAGACTATGCGTCTTTTGTTACGGTAATTGAAGCAGTATGACATTGACCAGCTCACAAAATGACATCAAAACTTCACAAAATACCATACACTTAAGATGGACTAATGCATATTATATAAGTGCAATCAGGAGAAGGTTTGTTTAAATAAACAGATTTCAACGTATTGTAAGGAGGGTAACTAATGAAAAAGAAAGTATTGGCATTATTATTGAGCGTTGCAACAGTTGTAACCATGATGGGCTGCGGCGGCCAGGCAGCAGCACCTGCTGAGGCACCGGCAGCTGAAGCACCTGCTGAAGAAGCTGCACCGGCAGAAGAAGCTTCCGCTGAAGAAGCTCCCGCTGAGGAAGAGGCTGAGCCTGAGTCGATCGGAAGCAGCGTTGAGGGTGAGCTTTCGGTTACGATCTGGGATGAAGGGCAGAGGCCCGGACTTCAGCAGATAGTTGATGAATGGTCAGCTCAGTCAGGCGTTAAGGCAACGATCCAGGTTGTTGACTGGAACAACTACTGGACACTTCTTGAGGCAGGCGCAACAGGCGGCGAGCTCCCCGACGTGTTCTGGATGCATTCAAACGTAGCTCAGAAATATATGGAGAACGATCAGCTTCTCGACCTTACAGACAAGATCGCAGCAAGCGACAAGATCGATCTTAAGAATTATTACGAAGGTATTGTTAATCTTTATCAGTCAAACGGCAAGCAGTATGCGGTTCCCAAGGATATTGATACCATCGCCCTTTGGTACAACAAGACCATCTTCGATGAGATGGGTGTTGCTTATCCCGATGATACATGGACATGGAAAGACTTTGCGGATGCAGCCAAGAAGCTTACCAATGATGACCACTGGGGATATGCCATTGCTCCCGGTAATAATCAGGAAGGTTACTATAACACGATCTATTCATACGGCGGATATGTTATAAGCGAGGACAAGAAGAAGTCAGGTATGGATGATCCCAAGACTATCGAGGCAGTTAAGCTCTTTACTGATATGATCGCAGATGGTTCTTGTCCCGATCTTGCAACCGTATCCGAAACAGCTCCCAATGAGCTCCTTCAGGCAGGCAAGGTTGCAATGTCAATAAACGGATCATGGATGCTTGCCGGCTATCGTGATAATGAGTACACATCCAAGAACTGTGATGTTGCAGTACTTCCTTACACAAACGATCCTTCAGACCGTGTATCGATCTACAACGGACTTGGTTGGGCTGCAGCTGCCAACACCAAGAATCCCGATGCAGCATGGTCGCTTATAGAGTACCTTGGTTCCAAGGAAGCTCAGCTTAAGCAGGCAGAGCTCGGTGTAACGATGTCAGCATACATGGGAACTTCAGATGCATGGGTTAACAGTGTTGACTGCTTCGACCTTAACGGTCATATGAAGATGCTTGATGCCAAGCTCGTATTCAGGCCTTACTCAAGGGATACAACAGTCTGGGAAGACATGATGATCGAAAAGCTTCAGGATGCATGGACAGGCGACAAGCCGGTAGATGCAGTATGTAAGGAAATAGCAGAGGAAATGAATGAGGATCTTGCTGAAGAGTAATCTATGAACGGATTACAAAAAATGATAGGATAATAATGAGGGTGCGCGTGGGGGAATGCTCCCTGTGCGCACCCTTACTTTACAGATAAAGGATCAATAAGGAGGATGCCGTGAAGAAAAAGGTGACGTCCAGACAGAGAAGCGAGTTTATATGGGGATGGCTCTTTATCCTGCCGACAATGCTGGGACTTATAATACTTAATCTTTACCCAATGGTCGATACGATAAGGCAGAGCTTCTATAAGACCGGTGATTTCGGCAAGGGCAATGTCTTTGTGGGTATGAAGAATTACCAGAAGGTCTTGGGTGATTCAGAAGTATGGCAGTGTTTGTGGAACACGGTCAAATACGCCATAGTGGAGGTACCGCTTTCGATAGTGATCGCTCTTTTGCTTGCGGTCCTGCTTAACAAAAAGCTTAAGGGAAGGGATGCTTTCAGAACGATATTCTTCCTGCCGATGGTAGTTGCTCCGGCAGCCATAGCAATGGTCTGGAAGTGGCTCTATAATTCCAATTTCGGCCTAATAAACAATGTATTTCATATCAAAGTCAACTGGATCTCGGATCCGAAGATAGCAATTTATTCCATTGCCGCGATCGGTATATGGTCGGTTATCGGTTATAACATGGTTCTTTTTCTTGCAGGCTTGCAGGAGGTTCCAAGGGACTATTACGAAGCAGCATCCCTCGATGGTGCAAACGGCTGGCAGCAGCTCATAAACATAACAGTTCCTCTTATTTCGCCAACCATCTTTTTTGTTCTTGTTACAAGGATAATTGGTGCCATGCAGGTCTTCGACCTTATATACATGATGATAGACCTTAATAATCCCGCCTGGAAGAAGACAGAATCACTCGTGTTCCTCTTCTATAAATATTCCTTCGAGCAGAGCAAGAAGGGATACGGTGCGACGGTTATAGTGGTCCTTCTGGTGCTTATACTCATACTTACGATCTTCCAGCTCATCGGCCAGAAGAAATGGGTTCACTATGAATGATCATAAGGGGGTTAAGTTAATATGAAAAAAACACTTGGAAATACAGTTATTTATATAGTTCTGATCCTGGTATCGATCACAATGCTGGTGCCTTTCCTATGGATGTTTTTAACGGCATTTAAGACAACTGCCGAGACGATGCAGGTCGATCCCTTCGTCATAGTACCAAAGGTATGGCAGACACAGAACTTCGGCAATGTTATAAAGGCAATGAATTTCATAAGGCTCTATGCAAATACGCTTGCGATGGTTGCATTAAGGATCCTGTTTGCGATACTTACCGCAACACTATCCGGCTATGCCTTTGCAAGGCTTGAATTCAGGGGTAAGAATTTCATGTTTGCCCTTGTCCTTCTTCAGATGATGATACCTGTACAGCTTTTTATCATTCCCCAGTACGTAATGGTAAGCAAGCTCCATCTTACAAATACCATAATGGGACTTGTTTTCCCGGGTATAGTGACGGCATTCGGAACCTTCCTTCTAAGGCAGGCCTATATGCAGTTGCCCCGTGACCTTGAGGAGGCGGCAAGGCTTGACGGATGCAATATCCCACAGACATTCTTTTATATAATGTCTCCTCTTACCAAGTCAGCCATGGTCGCTCTTGGTATCTTTACAGCGGTCTTTGCTTATAAGGACCTTATGTGGCCCATGATCGTATGTCCCGACAACAGGGCAACGACACTTGCATCGGCTCTTGCCAAGATGAACGGTCAGTACCAGCAGAAGTATCCGGAACTTATGATGGCAGCTCTTATATCCTGTGTTCCGATGATAATAATCTATATAATATTCCAGAAGCAGTTTATCGAAGGAATCGCAACATCCGGAGGAAAGCTGTAATATAAGGAGCCAGGGAGCCAAAAGAGCCGTCCCCCTGGCTCTTGTTTTTGTTGTAGAAATGAGAGGGTAAAATGAGTGAAAAAAAAGTAAAGATGATACCTGTAAATGATATGAATGCAGTTTACGTGATATCAGGCGAAGGAGAAGTATCGTTTTCAATAGTACCTAAAGATCACGGGGAACCTGCCTGGGATAAGGGTGGGGCCGATCCCCTCATCCAGATATCATGTACCGGTGATTCATCGGTTCCCGGATTTGCGGCCGGAATGACAAGACATAATTCAGGAATGACCATGTCCTTTAAATATGTCTCCCAGGAGTGCATTGACAGGGACGGATACAGGAAGATCATAACGGAGCTTGTAAATCCGCAGGGCATAAGGCTTGAGCATGTCGTCATCGGACATAAGGGTTCAAGAGCCCTGAGGGTATATTCCATGATCTTTAACGAGACGGATAAGGATATTACCATAGAAGCCTTATCCTCTGTAAACCTTTACGGTATAACCCCTTATGCTTTAGATGAAGCTACCGGCAGGCTCATGCTTCACAGGTTCAGGAGCAGGTGGAGTGCTGAAGGAAGACATTCGCAGGATTCCATCGAAGACCTGATGCTTGAGCCTTCCTGGGCAGGGTTTGGTGTAAGGTGTGAGAAATTCGGTACTACAGGTTCAATGCCTATAAGGGGATTTTTCCCGTTTGCAGCCATAGAGGATAAGGAAGCGGGAGTCATATGGGGCTTAAGCCTTGCATGTTCTTCATCCTGGCAGATAGAAGCTGTAAGGATGAATGAGAACTTAAGCATTACATGCGGCCTTGCCGATTATGAATTCGGTCACTGGAGAAAGGTTATAAAGGCAGGTGAGTCTTTTACATCTCCCGAGTGTATGATAACAGCCCTGGCGGGTGATTTTGCGGGTGTATGCGACAGGCTGCTTGATGCACAGAAGGATAAGCTGCCTGCATACCAGAGGGTTGACAGGCTGCCCCTAATATTCAATGAATACTGTACGACCTGGGGCGAACCGAGCGAGGAAAACATAGATAAGATACTTTCTGTAATAAAGGACAGGGGTTATGAATACTTTGTAATAGATGCAGGCTGGTATGCCGACTCGGTGACGGGCTGGCAGGATAACATGGGGGACTGGAAGGTGGCGGATGACCTCTTTCCGAACGGATTAAAGCCTGTCGTTAAGAAGATAAATGATGCCGGAATGAAGGCCGGCATATGGTTCGAGCTCGAGGTTGTGGGTAAGGATTCGGATGCCGTTAAAGATGAAGCCCACCTTCTTACAAGGGACGGCAAAGTCATAATCTCGGGAACCAGGCGCTTTTTCGATATGAGAAGTGAATGGGTTGAGAATTACCTTACTGAAAAAGTCATTGATTTCCTTAACGAGAACGGATTTGAATATATCAAGATAGATTATAACGAAACGATAGGCATAGGATGCGACGGGTCAGACAGCTACGCAGAAGGATTAAGACAGTGTATAGAGTGTACGAAGAAGTTCTATAAAAAGATAAAAACGTCGGTTCCGGGAATAGCGATCGAGGTCTGCTCATCGGGTGGTCACAGATTAGAGCAGGGATTTATGGAACTTGCGGACTATCTCTCCTTCTCCGATGCCCATGAGGAGAAAGAGATCCCCGTTATCGCAGCTGATCTTCAGCAGCTCATTCTGCCTTCGAAGAGCCAGATATGGTCTGTACTCCGTAAAAGTGATGAATTAAAGAGGATAGCATATTCTATATGTGCGGGTATGTATGGAGTCCTGTGTATATCGGGTGATGTATTTGATCTTTCCAAAGAGCAATGGGGATTAGCACAAAATGGAACTGACTTTTATAAAAAGGTGAGTCCTGTGATCGTAAACGGGATCACGGAAAGGTTTGGTCCCTTCCAGGTTTCAAACAGGGCACTTAAGGAATATCAGGCATCGGTAAGATACGGTGATAACAAAGAAGCCCTTGTTATAGTCCATGCATTTGAACATGACAGCGATCTTAACATAGAGATTCCGATCAAGCCGGGTTATTCGATCAGGGATATATTCGAAACCGGCGACCATGGTATCAGATTAAATGAAACAAAGCTTAATATATGCTTTAAGGAATCCTTCGATGCCGTGGCGATTCTTCTTGCAGAATAAAGTCAGGAACTGACGGAGTATTTGATTAACCTCATGATCTATGATATCGTTAGGCATAGATTGTGAGGTTTTTGCTGTATGGCAGAGAAAATGACTGAAAAAATGAAAGAAAATTCGCAAAAATTTGACCCCCTGAAAGTCACTGACAGGGATACGGGTAAGGAATACTATGGCGGTGACCAGAACTGGTATAAGTCCAATACCATGGCTTTCGCGGGATGCGGGTCGGTGGCCGCCCTTAATATGTTAAGAACACTGGCTGTTAAATATCCTGTTGAATTTAAGGGGAAAAATGTGTCGGATGAACTGGGCGTGCTTACAGAAAAGGTAATATATAAGGATGATTTTACCTATATTATGAAGGATATCTATAAATCCATGTTTGTGCTTGAGCTCCCCATTATAAGGCGTCTGTGCGATCTCCTTAAAAGAGGGAACAAGCTCTTTAAGTTTATCCCGCCAAGCCTGGGCTTAAGCATGTTCGGATTTATAACCGGAACTCTCAGGTTCTGTGCAAAGAGGGGACTTTACCTCCATGTTAAGGTCCTGCCAACGGCCTTTACTTCATATGACAGAGGCCTTGACTTTATAAGGGAAGGTCTGAAAAAGGGCGGATCCGTAGTAATGCTGACTTCCCTTAACAGACATCCGTTAAGGCTCTACTCCGGAGGAGTAGGAGAATTAAATGGTGGATATGATCAGAAGAAGGGTGTAAGGTCACACTTTATGACCATTACGGATATAGTTGAAGACAATCCACAGGGTCCCCTTATTAAACTGACAACCTGGGGTCGGGTGGCAACTGTTCCATACAGCAGGCTGAATAAGTCCTGGCACAGGATGAGGGCTTATACAAGCTGTCTTTATTATTTCACTCCCACAGATTCACCTGGACTTGTTAAAGCAGACATGGCAAAGTCATACGCAGTGTATGTATGGGCTATGATAAAGGGACTGCTTGGCTGGGCGGTGCCGGGGAACAGGTAGACTTACGATGATCATAATAAAGGAAATAAGGAAATATTATATAAAATGTATGATCCCTGCTCTTGCTTCCTTATGCATAACAGCCATTCTGTCAGGATGCAGTTCGGGATCGTCCACAAGTGTGCCAAAAGAACCGTCCCCGGTGGCACATGAAAATGAGCCAAAAGAACCATCCCCGACGAAATCGCCGGTGGAAGATACCGTGATCGTTGTAAATGAGGTGGCTTCCGACTCTGAAGGCAGCAAAACAGAAGTAAAAACAGAGGAAGAAATGGAAGAGGCAGATACAACAAGAGAAGATATGGGAGAAGCCTTTTATATAACTGAAATAACGGATGAGCTTTTTGACCGCATATACGGTAAATCCTATAAGGAAGAATGCACCCTGCCAAGAGAGGACTTAAGATATCTTCATCTGCTTCATAAGGATATAAATGGAGAAGTCCATGAGGGTGAGATGATAACGAACTATCATATAGCCGAAGATGTACTTGACATAATGAAGGAACTTTATGAGAATGATTATCCCATAGAAAAGGTAAGGCTGGTGGATGAATACGGGGCAGATGATGAACTGTCAATGGAGGATAACAATTCATCTTCATTTAACTTCCGCTTCGTACCGAGAACAAAAAAGATATCCAAGCACGGCCTGGGCCTGGCGGTGGATATAAATACCCTGTATAATCCCTACATCACAAAGTCGGATTCGGGCCTTAGGATAGAGCCTGTTAATGCCGAAGCTTATGCGGACAGGAATAAGGTTTTTGACTATAAGATAGTGAAGGGTGACTTATGTTATGAACTTTTTATCTCACACGGCTTTGAATGGGGCGGGGAATGGAAGAACAGCAAGGATTACCAGCATTTTGAGATACCGACAGGTAAGATAAATGAATGGTATCCAGGAAATTAAAAAGACCGGATCAACCGGTCTTTAATCTGAACTTCTGAACTTCACGCTCGGCGCTTACCTTCTCTATTTGGGCGCCAAGGCTCTGGAGCTTCTCGGGGAAATCCTCGTATCCCCTTTCGATATAATAGATGTCATCTACGGTGGAAACACCGTCCGCGGCAAGTGCTGCCATTACAAGAGCTGCTCCGGCACGAAGGTCCGGTGCGGTTATCGGTGCTCCTGTGAGCTTCTGTACGCCTTCTACTATTGCAGTATTTCCCTCAACCTTGATATTGGCTCCCATCTTAAGGAGTTCGTCAACATATCTGAACCTGTTCTCAAATATGCTCTCGGTAACAACACAGGTTCCGTCGGATATCGACAGGGCTGCAGCAATCTGGGGCTGCATATCCGTAGGGAATCCCGGATAGGGAAGTGTCTTAACATGTGTATGCTTAAGGGGTCTTGAAGAAACAACCCTTAATTCATCATCGAATTCCTCAACCTCACATCCCATCTCAATAAGCTTGGCTGTTATTGACTCAAGATGCTTGGGGATAACGTTCTTGATGGTGATATCACCCTTGGTTATGGCTGCCGCGAACATATAGGTTCCGGCTTCTATCTGGTCGGGTATTATCGAATAAGTGGTACCGTGGAGCTTATCAACACCCTTGATCCTTATGACATCGGTACCTGCACCTTTTATGTTGGCACCCATACTGTTAAGGAAGTTGGCCACGTCAACGACATGGGGCTCCTTGGCTGCATTCTCGATAATTGTCTTACCGTCCGCAAGAGATGCGGCCATCATGATATTGATGGTGGCACCTACCGTAACTACATCAAGATAGATGTGATTGCCGGTAAGTGAATCGGCTTCAGCTGTGATAAGACCCCTGGCTATCCTTACATCCGCTCCCAGGGCCCTGAATCCCTTGATATGCTGATCGATAGGCCTTGATCCTATGTTGCAGCCTCCGGGAAGAGCCACTTCGGCACTCTTATACTTGCCTAACAGGGCACCGAGCATGTAATAGGAAGCCCTTATCTTCTTTATATATGAAGCATCTATAGTGTAGTCGTGGATCATAGAAGCATTGATCTTGACTGTATGCCTGTCAAGATGCTCCACAATAACACCTATGCTCTCCATTGCCTTGATAAGGACATTTATATCTCTTACATCAGGCAGGTTCTCTATTATAACGGTTTCATCGGTCATGACGGCTGTAGCAAGGATGGCCAGTGCCGCGTTCTTTGCTCCGCCTATCTCGACCTCACCTACTAAGGGATTGCCTCCCCTAATGACGTACTGTTCCACGTAATTTCCTCGTCGATCTGTTCAAACTATCCTAATGATTATAAACCACATGACATGGCTTGTAAATCCGAACGCATTTTCTGTGAAATATTACACAATTGTTACAGAGATTGAATGACTATTTTATAAATCATTAATCTTGATTTCTTATTGCATGTATTTGAGCGGGTTAACCTGCACACCATTTACCAGTATTTCGAAATGGATATGTGGACCTGTACTTACACCTGTATTACCCGAAAGGGCGATCTTCTGACCCTGCTTGACCGACTGGCCGCTCTTAACAAGGATCTTGCTTAGGTGACCGTATCTTGTCTGCTTGCCGTCAGGATGGTCTATCATAACAACATAACCGTAGCCGGAGCCCCATCCTGCCCTTGACACAACGCCGCCTGAAGAAGCACATACGGCAGTACCGACGGGGGTAGCCCAGTCAATTCCCTTATGGAAGGTGGATGCCCCTCTCTTGGGTGCCTTCCTCTTACCAAAGCCGGATGAGAGCCTTCCGCCGGAAATGGGCTTAAGATAGGTGGGCGGAACCTTGGTACCGCGCTCAACGACCTTGGCTACTGCTTCAACAACAACATCTTCATATATTATATCACGGGACTGCTCGCTGTCGTTGCGGTAGGTAACATCGGCAACGACCTTTCGAAAGCCTTCTACAGGTTCCGTGATCACCTTGCTCTCGTTGGTGAACCAGTCATCGTTATCTACGTATTCTATGGGCTTATTGTAATTCTCTTCATAATATACTTCTTCCGTGCGTACTACAGACAGCTCGGGTTCCGGCGAATTGACCTTAAGCTCATCACCCGGCCGTATGGTTGCCTTCTCGTTGGGCAGGGTCACGGGATTAAGGGCCATGAGGTTATCTATGGTGGTATTGTTCTTCTGTGCTATGAGCGAGAGAGAATCACCCGCCTCAACCTCATATATCTTGCTCTTCTCAGTCTCCTTGGTAACAAGGTTTATGGCATCTTCTAAAGAGCTGATCTTACCGGGATCGGCATATGCCTGCACTACTTCCACATTCTCCCCGAAATCAAGACTCTTTACTCCGAAGTGGAACTGGGATACATCCTGCAAAAGGGCAGAATCAAAAATCTTCCCGAACTTATCAAAGGCGCCTGCCTTGGGAAGAATGCCGGTCCCGCCTTCTCCTGCGGATTCTTCGGTCTTATACATGAATGCTGTCAGTACGTTAAGTTCCCTTGTAGGATCGGGGATAAGGTCCACACTGTATTCATTTGTCTCATCATATTGGGATTTGGCCCTGATAAGAAGCTGGTGAACTTCTTCGGCAGTTCTAAGATTGACCGTGAACTCGTTGATCTTTACCTCGTATACGGGTTCCTTGGTCTTGAACACGTTCTCGGAGAATACCCGGTATATGTTGTTTATGACCGTCTCTTCATCATCGACCTGGTTGAAAACGTCGGTTTTCTCATTGGTACGTATATCACAGTTGATAAGAACGAGGTCACCCGATTCCCTTGCAAGCTTCTTGCGGGCTTCAGTTACCATGCGTTCAACACCGTCGGCATTCTCAACGACACCAACGGCATTACCGTTAACAAAAATGGTCACTCTGCTTGACTTGCCCGTTACCTTGCCCACCGATCCGAAATCGATGATAAAGGAAATAAGCCCAACCAAGAACATAGTGGCCACATGATGGTATTTTATTATCCTTGCAAATCTTGACGGCATATCCCCTCTTAACCGCTCCCCTAATTAACCCAAGATATTAGATAAGATGCAGATACTGACAGATAAGGAAGATAAGATTGGCAGCTCCGAAAACGATAGCGGTTATGAGCAGACCCTTGAGCACATCCATCCCCTTCTTGATCTTGCCGTAGGTCTTCTCATCCATCTCTTCGAGAGTTGCCTGAACATTGCGGTAACACTTGACATTCTCCTTGTGGACATGATCCTCAAGATCGATAAAGGCCTTCTCTGCAGACTCCTTATCGAATGCATTATTGTTCTTCTCTTCCTTCTTGTCTACAAGCTCTTCCTTAAGAACCCTGATAAGGTCTGTATTCTCTATAACCTGTTTAAGGAGGTCACTGTTGGAGAATACAGCCTTCAGTATTTCTTCCTTGTTGGCTTCGGACAGTTCCTTAAAGTCAAGATCATCATCCGAATCCATATCATCCTTCATATCACTTAAAAGCCGGAAGTTCTTATTTAATAGCTTGGAATTATTGTCAACGGCACGAAGCAGCTCCTTGCCTGAAGCCTCCCTGTCAACCCTTTCGTCATAGAATAGATCCTGAATGGCATCAAGCTGGTCCCCGTTGGAATCGGAAACGACTTCCCTGATCTGGTCGATACTCACCTGATTGCGCTCAAGCCTTCTTCTCTCCGCATATTCCCGGTCGGTGCGTAAACGATCGGCGTTATCTCTTGTATTTCTGTTAAGGTTAAGGTTCTTCTCGAACCTGCTGGCAAACTTGCTGAAACTTTCCATAATATCCTCCGTAAAATACTGCAATCTCTGTTATTTTAGCATTTTTCCGACGTAAAAACAAGAAGGGGGGCTTTTATGCAATTTGTTCTACTTTTTCTCATAATACAAAAGACTTTTGTGCGTTTTAACCACCTATTAAAAATTTGTTCATCTTTTGTTCATATAATATTGCTAATATTTATTCAGACGAAGAGAGAAGAAGAGAAAAGTTGATAAATTTTTTCATAATATTGCCCAGGTGATTCTCATCCACCTGGGCACTCCTCATGTTATGGACTTTTAAATAATTACTTCCTCTCCTCAAGCTTCTTGGCTTCCCTTATCTCCTCATTAAGCTGCAGCATCCTCGCATCAAGCGCCGATACCATCTGGGCACACTCAAAGAGCTCCTTCTTGATCTCCTCGGGAGCGTTCATATCGAACTTATAATTCATCTTATGCTCCAGAGACGCCCAGAAATCCATCGCAACCGTACGTATCTGTATTTCAACCTTGGTATCCACAACAGAATCCGATAAGTAGATGGGCACACTGACTATCATATGATAGCTCTTATAACCGCTCTCCTTGGGAGTCTTGATATAGTCCTTGATGGAGAGTACCTTGACATCGCTCTGATTGGCCAGCATATCCGCTATCCTGTAGATATCCGAAGTAAAGGAGCATATTACCCTTATGCCCGCTATATCGTTAACATACTTCTGCATGTTCTCAAGGGTTGATTCATAACCCCTCTTTTTAAGCTTCCTTACTATGCTCTCTGAAGTCTTGATCCTTGATTTGATATGTTCTATGGGATTATACTGATGGATGTGCTGGAACTCATCATTCAATATCTCAAGCTTGGTACCGACTTCCTTAAGTGCCGAATTATATAGCAGGATCATTGTCTGCCAGTCGTCGACCTGATCCGCCTTGTTAGGTTTGTACTCCAACCCTGTTACCTCTCTTTAACTAAGTAGTTCGATAAAGTGATCCTTACAAAAAAATATGGAAAAATCACTAAATTTATTATAACATATATTGGATGTAAATGCACGATTTTCACACTTTTTTAACTCGGTCAAAGGCGTTTTTCCGTCAGGTTTACGGAGGGTTTGAATCAGCTTATGAAGATCTGGGCCAAGCTTATCAGGGACAACAGGATACTTAGGGATATGGTGGTTGAGGACTTTGAAAATGATACCAGAACCCACAAGGTTTTTAACGCGATCGACAGGATAAGCCATGACTTTGACCTTTCGCGCCCCATATGGCTTGATGCCACGGTAAATGACTTCAAGCGCCATGACAAATGCCGCTTCTACCAGGATAACTTCATCGATTCGATAGACTTTGACTATCTTGAGATTCAGGTTCTTGAAGAAGATTGACATATCCGGTTAAGAATCATACGTTTTTTCCGATATAAATAACAGACGCGTCGTACCTGAAAATCAAAATTATCTTAAGGAGGATTTCTATTGATCATTTCCACAAGTTCAGTAGGAATGGAATCCGCAAGGAGATACTCCTCATTGCGCATGGACGCGTACGGCCTTCCGGGCTTAAAGAAGACAGGCCCGGATGATAAGCTGACCGTAAATGACACTAATTCCAGGAAAGACTTATCTGCCAGGGCAGACAGCTTTCAGAATTCCATGGACAATCTCATGAAAAGATTTGAGGCCATGGGAACATCGCGTATCACGCATAACCATGACGAAGAAAGTGCGATAAGCAGGATAAAGACCCAGTGCATAATCTATCTGCTGCGGCTTCTCTTCGGCCGTGAGACCGATATCGGTGATGATACGGATATCGGGGGGACGGGATACGAGGCTCATTATTATTCCGAAGCCGAGGAAGTAAGTTATAATACACAGGGGAAGGTCGTCACAGCCGACGGCCGTGAGATCGACTTTAACTTAAGCTTTAAGATGAGCAGGTCCTTTGAGCAATACTACGAGAAGGAACATACCCTTAATGTGGCAAGCCTGTGTGACCCGCTCGTTATAAACCTTGATACGGATATTGCAGGAGTATCCGATCAGAAATTCCTGTTTGATATCGATGCTGACGGAGTTAAGGATTCGATATCGGTACTTAACGGGGGATCGGGCTTTTTGGCCCTTGATAAGAACGGTGACGGGACCGTAAATGACGGAAGCGAGTTGTTCGGGACCTCATCCGGTGACGGGTTTAGGGATCTTGCAGCCTATGATTCGGACGGGAACGGATGGATCGATGAGGCGGATGAGATATGGGATAAGCTCCTTATCTATTCAATGAACGAGGACGGATCATCATCCCTCTACGGTCTTAAGGAGAAGGGGGTCGGAGCCATATTTTTGGGGAATGTGTCAACCGACTACTCACTGCGGAATACATCCAATGATTCGCTGAATGCCATGATCCGCAGAACAGGAGTATTCCTGTATGAGGACGGGAATGCGGGAACCATCCAGCACCTGGATCTGGCCCGGTAAAAAGACTGTCATATGCTTTATGATACAGCAGCCATCGTGATATATACGGTGGCTGCGTTTTTGTGCTATAATACTAGAACGAAAAACAGGAACCAACGGAGATAATGATGCTTAAGATTTTTCTTGCAGAAGATGAATATGTCGTAAGGGAAGGCATAAAGAACAATATAGACTGGGCCTCACACGGGTATGAGTTCGTGGGCGAAGCGTCAGATGGGGAGCTGGCCCTGCCGATGATCCAGAAGCTTAAGCCCGATATCATAATAACCGATATCAAGATGCCCTTTATGGACGGGCTTGAACTGTCCCGCCTTATCAAGAAGGAATTCCCCTGGATGGAGATAATAATCCTGTCAGGCTATGCCGAATTCGACTATGCCAAGGAAGCGATAGCCATAGGGGTTGCCCACTACCTTAACAAGCCCATAAGCGGTGATGAGCTCATCGCCGAGCTTGACAAGCTCTCGATCAAGGTTGAGAAGAGCAAGCAGGAGAGGGAACTTAAGGAAAAATACGCAAGAGAGATGGCTGAGAATTCCCTTAAGGAGCGTACAGAGCTCTTTAAGCGTATGGTAGAGGGGAATTCAAGCGCCGGCGAGATAATAGAGCTTGCGGACAGGCTGTCCATGGATATTTCGGCAGGAGCTTATAATGTCTTTCTTTTTAAGGCTATATCCACACACCATGAGGAAGATGAGTATTCAACCTCAGTCGTTGAGATATACAGGCAGTTCCAGGAAGTGATCGAGGGAGCGGGAGCCCTTATTTTTGATCATACCATAGAGGGTAAGGCCATACTCTTTAAGGCAGGATCACGGGAAGAGCTTGAGGGAATCATGAAGGAAACCATAGATAAGATCCTCGATATAATGAAGGCATATGATTACGTCAATTACTACGGCGGCATAGGTGTATGCGTGAGCCGTCTCACCCAGGTCCAGGAATCCTATGAGAAGGCTTCACATGCTTACGCTCACAGGTACATGACCGATGCGAGCGGGATATTTGATTATGCGGATATGGCTAACGAGATATCTGTTTCCTCATCCGAGAAGTTCAATCTCAGCAGCATAAATCCCTCATCCCTTGACAGAAACCGTATAAAGGAATTCCTGCGTAAGGGAAGCGAACAGGAGACGGTGTATTTTGTGGACGAGTTTCTTACCGGTCTTGGGGAGAATGCCCTCAATTCGACAATGTTCCGCCAGTATATAGCAACGGATGTTTACTTTGCCGTGTCGGCATTTATGGAAGAGCGTGGTCTTGACCGCGACGAGATCAATCCCTTTGATGTTGCCGCAGGTGATGTATCCGATGCAGAGAAGACAAGGGCTTATATCCTTAAGACCATAAAGGCCGCGGCAAGGGCGCGCGATAACCAGGCATCCAATAAATACGGCGATATCATAGATGAAGTAAGGTCATACATAGATGAGCATTACGGGGATGAGAACCTGTCCCTTAACACGCTCGCAAGCAGGGTTAACTTCTCTCCCAACCATTTAAGTACCATATTCTCGGCCCAGACAGGGGAGACCTTCATTAAATACCTTACCGATTACAGGATGGATAAGGCCAAGGAGCTCCTTCGCTGCACCGGAAAGAGGAGCGTAGACATAAGTGTAGAGGTGGGCTACAAGGATCCTCATTATTTCTCATACCTTTTTAAGAAGACCCAGGGTGTGACCCCGACCCAGTACAGGAATACCGGCAACCTGAAGGAGGATCAGCAGTAATGAACTGGCTCAGGTCCCTATATGAGAATTCATCTTTGGCGAACCGTATAAGGGTATCATATATCGTCATACTTCTCCCTGTTGTTTCCTTCATGTGTATAATGCTTTATACACTCTCGGTCCAGAATAAGAGATATGATGAACTCATCGATGATGTTGACAGGGCCAGTCAGTTCTCACTTGACTTTAAGAAGGATTTCGACTACGAGATATATCTTGTTATCGTTGAGTCAAAAACATTCGCGGACTCGGACCTTAACAAGATGCTGACTGAAGCAACGGCTGTTGTTGATGAGCTGTCAAAGGGCGAGAACATCAACCCGGAAAATGCAGCAAGGCTTGAGGAAACCAGAAAATACCTAAGAAACCTGGGTACATATGCATCCCGTATCGAACAGAACTTAAAGGACGGGGATAAGTACGAGGAGAATATCGAGATATGGGAGAATGACGTACAGATAGTTACCTATCTGGTCAGGGAGACCATACTCCAGTTCATATACTACGAACTTCAGGACTTGAGACAGGCAAGGGCCCAAATCAACGAATTCTATACGACCATGTTCACCTATATCATCATTGCGGCTGTCGCAGTGGGACTTCTTGTTATATTTATTTCCTATTATATATCCCAGTCTATAACAAGACCCGTAAGGGAACTGTCCAAGATAACCGAGAAGGTAGCAAGAGGGGACCTCTCCGTACGCGCCGGAATAGAAACAGGCTCTGAGATAGCAGTCTTAAGCAAGTCATTTAATGAGATGATAGACCGGGTAAGCCGGCTGTTAGACCAGGTAAGGGTTGAGCAGGAGAGCTTGAGAAGAGCGGAACTTGAGCTGCTGCAGAGTCAGATCAATCCTCATTTCCTGTATAATACCCTTGACACCATAGTGTGGCTTGCGGAAGCCGGTGACCAGGCGCGCGTTGTGAGCATGGTAGGAAGCCTGTCGAAGTTCTTCAGGGCCTCTCTCGGGCAGGGCAAGGATCAGGTCACGATAAAGGATGAGCTCGATCACGTAAGGAGCTACCTTGAGATCCAGCAGGTAAGGTATCAGGATATACTTGACTACTCTATCGATGTACCCGAGGAACTGTACGATTCTCCCGTGCCCAAGATCACCCTTCAGCCCCTTGTTGAGAACGCCCTCTACCACGGGATCAAGAACAAGCGGGGAAGGGGCAATATATCTATCACGGGTAAATCCGAGAACGGCTGTATATACATATATATAGAAGATAACGGTATGGGAATGACGCCCGAGAGACTTGAGAGGGTGAGCGAGAAGATGAACGATCCCGGCGTTTTTGAAACTGCCGAGGATAAGGGAGATGTTTTCGGTCTTTCCAATGTTAACGAGCGTATCAAGCTGATATTCGGATCAAGATACGGTATACATATAGATTCTGTCTACGGAGAAGGAACTACGGTAACTATTCTTCTCCCTCTTTCATGATCTTTCTTAAAATATTCATACAAAAGAGTAAAAAAGTTAACTTTTTATTCACATTTAATAAAAAAAAACAACATCTGCTGATTTTTCTTCATTTATTATTCATAAAAGCCGTCATAAGATGTAATCATCAAAGGAATAGGCCTTTGTGTTATCAAATTTATAGGAGAGAGAGTTATGAAAAAGAAAGCATTGGCAGTAATTCTTGCATCAACAATGGCATTGGCTCTTGCAGCATGCGGCGGCCAGGCAGCAGCACCTGCAGCAGAAGCAGCACCTGCAGCAGAAGCTCCCGCTGAAGAAGCTCCGGCTGAAGAAGAGGCACCCGCTGAGGAAGAGGCACCTGCTGAGGAAGAGGCTCCTGCAGAAGAGGCAGCTTCAGGTGAGCTTATCAACGTAGGTTTCGCACAGGTTGGACATGAGTCAGATTGGCGTACAGCTTCAACAAAGTCATGTCAGGACGTTTTCTCAGAGGCTAACGGCTACAACTTAAGCTTCGTTGACTGTGACAACGATTCAGCAGCACAGCTTGAGGCAGTAAGATCATTCATCGAGCAGGACGTTGATTACATCATCATCGACCCTATCGTAGCAACAGGTTGGGATACGGTTCTTACCGAGTGTGAAGACGCAGGCATCCCTGTAATCGTAATCGACCGTACAATTGATGACTCAGACAAGTATGTATCATGGGTTGGTTCTGACTTCCTTACAGAAGGTAAGGCAGCAGGCGAGTGGCTCAAGGCTTACGCAGCTAAGCAGGGCATCAGCGAGATCAACTACCTCATCATCAAGGGTACCACAGGTTCATCAGCTCGTTCCAACCCTCAGCCTTAGCGATCGCTCTGAAGCCGTCGGTACGTCCGATCTGAGCTGATGAACCTGTGGTACCCTGGATGATGAGGTAGTTGATCTCGCTGATACCCTGCTTAGCTGCGTAAGCCTTGAGCCACTCGCCTGCTGCCTTACCTTCTGTAAGGAAGT
>JAILCT010000169.1 GCA_024690425.1 Lachnospiraceae bacterium
AGCCAGGGATGCTGATATACTTATATATAACGGAACGATCGACGAAAGTATCGGCAGCATCGAAGAGCTTATCGGAAAGGATAAAATGCTTGCCGATTTTAAAGCTGTCAAGGAAGGACGGGTATATACCACGGATGATAATCTCTTCCAGAGGACGATGAGCATTCCTGACCTTATACTTGACTTTGACAGGATATTCAATGACACGGATGTGTCCGATAAAGATCTCATATTTCTAAAACAGGTCAGATAGATCGAGGTGGAAATTGCAGGAGAATGTGAAGAAGAGATACAGGATCATATTTATACTACTTTTGATCCTCGTGGTCATGCTGATGATAATGAATATATGTATAGGCAGTGTGGGTATTTCCCTGAGCGACGCGGTCATGTATTTATCAGGGAGGACATCGGATGATACAGCGGCAAGGATAATAAGGGATATCCGTCTGCCAAGGGCCCTGGCCGCGCTGCTTCTTGGAGGTGCCCTGTCGGTATCGGGCTTTCTCCTGCAGACCTTCTTCCGCAATCCAATAGCGGGTCCCTTTATCCTTGGCATCTCGTCGGGTGCCAAGCTGACGGTGGCTCTTGCAATGGTCGCATCATTAAGCTATGGCTTTTCCATGGGTTCTCTTGCCATGATCATAGCTGCCTTTGCGGGTTCCATGATATCCATGCTCTTTGTCCTTGCTGTATCCGGTAAGGTTGGACGAATGTCGGTACTTATAATATGCGGGGTCATGATAGGATACATATGCTCTGCGGTGACTGATTTTGTGATCACATTTGCGGATGATTCAAACATAGTAAACCTGCACGGCTGGTCACTGGGAAGCTTTTCGGGAACGAGCTGGGATCATGTGGGAGTCATGTCGGTTACGGTTATCATTACGGCCTCTCTTGCCTTCCTGCTTTCAAAGCCCATGTCGGCATACCAGATGGGGGATGTTTATGCGAGGAATGTGGGAGTGAACGTAAGGCTCCTTCGGGTCCTGCTGATCCTCATATCAAGCGTGTTGTCGGCAACGGTAACCGCATTTGCAGGTCCTGTATCCTTCGTGGGTGTTGCGGTCCCGCACCTTGTAAAAACACTTTTTAAAACTTCAAAGCCTATTGTCCTGATACCCGGATGCTTCCTTGGAGGGGCCTTTTTCTGCCTTATGTGCGACCTTATCGCAAGGACGGTATTTGCCCCGACGGAACTGTCCATAAGCACCGTGACCGCAGCGTTTGGAGCACCGGTAGTGTTGGCTGTACTATTAAGAAACAGAAAAGAAGATTAACAAAGAATGAGGAAGAACAAACGGGAACCGGGTATAACTTCATATCTGCACACTGATGCCATGGCAGCAGGCTACGCCGGGAAGATCATCGTAGAAGATGTGGAACTTGGTGTAAACAAGGGAGAGATACTTACCCTTATAGGCCCCAACGGTTCGGGCAAGTCAACAGTGCTTAAAAGCATTATAGGACAGCTGGGCCTCATAAGGGGAGCGGTATATATAGACGGCCGGAACATGACAGGGATCGGCAGGGGCGAACTGGCAAGGAAGCTTTCGCTCCTTATGACCGACCGCATAAAGACCGAGCTTATGACCTGCTTCGATGTGGTCGCAACGGCAAGGTACCCTTATACGGGAAGTTTCGGCCTTCTTGGGGATGAGGACAGGAGGATAGTGAGTGAAGCGATAGGGCGGGTGAATGCGGATGAGCTTGCCGACCGTGACTTTAATATGATATCCGACGGCCAGAAACAGAGGATACTCCTTGCCCGCTGTATAGCCCAGGAGCCTGAGCTTATAGTGCTTGATGAACCCACATCGTTTCTTGATATAAAGTATAAGATCGAACTTTTGCAGATACTTAAAGGTCTTGCAAGGGATAAAGGCACGGCGATAATCATGTCCATGCATGAGATCGATTTTGCAAGGCAGGTATCGGACAGGATCGTATGTATCGGCAGTAAGGGAATCGACAGGATAGGAACGCCTGAGGAAGTTCTTACGGATGAGTATCTGTGCACCCTCTTTGATATTCCCGCAAAAGAGTATGAGAGCTTTTTTGAAAAGGCACCCTCTGAATATGTGGCAAAAAACGGGAAGTTACTGCGAAAAGGGATAACCACAGGGACCTGTGCGGCGGCAGCGTCCTACGGGGCAGCAAAGAAACTACTTATGAATGAAAGCCTTGGCAGGGTATCCCTTATAACTCCTTCGGGCGAGAAAGTAGAGGTTGACATAACACAGGCGGACAACGGAATGAACATGGCCCCTGAAACAGCTGCCTTTTATGTTATCAAGGACAGTGGTGACGATCCTGATGTTACGAATGGAGCTAAAATAACAGCGTCAGTAGAAAAGGTTGACATAACTCAAAAAACAGCCTTTACGGATGATGCTTTCCCGGGATTATTTCTTGCCGGCGGAGAGGGCGTCGGTACGGTGACCGAGGAAGGCCTGGAGCAGCCTGTGGGATATCCGGCCATCAACAAGGTGCCAAGGAGGATGATATTTGAGGCGGTTGATTCGGTAAGGAATGAGGCGGGGTATGAAGGGAACATTCTTGTCACCATATCGGTAGAGAATGGGGATATACTTGCCGATAAGACCTTCAATCCACAGCTTGGGATCGAGGGAGGTATCTCGATCCTTGGAACGAGCGGGATCCTTGAACCCATGAGCGAAAAGGCGATCGTTGATACGATCGAAGTGCAGATAAAGCAGCAGGCGGCGCTTGGGAAGAAGTCACTGCTTGTCACTCCCGGACTGTACGGGCAGAGTTACATTAAGAATGACCTGGGCATGTCACTTGAAGGTGCCGTAAAATGTTCCAATTTTATAGGCGAGACCATTGATATGGCCGGTACTTACGGATTTGAGGAAATGCTTCTTGTGGGTAATCTTGGCAAGCTTGTCAAGCTGGCAGGCGGGATAATGAATACACATTCAAGAGTTGCAGACGCCAGGATGGATATAATGTGTACCCACCTTGCCCTCTGCGGCGGGACGACCGATATGGCAAGAAAGATGTACGGCTGTATCAATACGGACTCGGCACTTGATAAGCTTAAGGAGTGGGGGCTCTTTGACGAAGTGGTAGCAAGCCTGCTCGATGCGATCCGTGAACGCATTTCAAGACGGGCTGTATCATCTTTAAAGGTTACGGTCAAGGTTTTCTCGGAAAAGTACGGCTTCCTTGGTGAAATATGAAGACACGGGGACGAAAATTAAAATACCTACTTTTGGTGATAGTCAAAATCAGATTCTTGTGGTATGATGCTATCCGTTACAGAAAATCAGTTAATTATTTATTGCTATTGAGGAGATATGTTATGAAAAGGATTATCATACCGGTTCTTTTGGCAGCGGCTATCGTAACCTTTGGCGCGAGGACGGCCTATGCGGCTGACTTTGATGCAGTCTATTATGCACAACGTTATCCAGAGGTTGCAAACATAGTCGGGTGCGACGAGAAGGCGCTGCTTGACCATTACATGAAGACAGGTCAGAAGGAAGGACGTTATCCGAATGCACTGGCTGAGTGCGAAGGCAGGGCAAGAGAGATCGATATTCAGAATGCCAGGGCACTGGGGAATACAGCGCTTGCCGAGAGCCTCAGCAAGGCTCAGGAAGCAGCCAACACAGTAAAGACACCCGCTGCACAGACACCTGCACTGCAGGCACCGGCAGTTGCCGTGGATCCTTCAGCGTTCGCCATTGCGACGGTTCAGGCAACCGGTACTTACGTGGATGTGGACATTGCCAATCAGACGATGGTATATTTCGTAAATAATCTTCCGGTACTTACATCGCCCTGTGTTACCGGAACACCTAAGAATAACCGTTCAACCCCGACGGGAGCATTTTATATAATACAGAAGGTTCCCGGCAAGCGACTTAAGGGTGATACATGGGATGTATGGGTAGACAGATGGATGAAGTTCACGAACGGAGCGGTAGGACTTCATGATGCATCCTGGAGGAAGAAGTTCGGCGGGAATATATACAAGTCAAACGGATCGCATGGATGCGTAAATCTTCCGAAGGATGTGGCATATGCACTCTATGATATGGTCACGGTAGGAACACCGGTCATCGTTCACTGATCAATAATCCTTCGATCTTTCGTAAAACTGATCGTAGAATGAAATGGAAGGGTCGTAAGGATCCTGATAGAATCTTTTTAAGAAGGCTGTCATACACTTCGCAGCATCGGACTGTGAGGTAATGGCAGCTGTTTCTTTTCTTGCGTTTTCAAGAATGTCATGCCATTTAAGAACAAAGGTCTCATAGGCTGACAGGTTATCTATACCGAGCCACTTGCGGATCTTGACTTTGGTCTTATTGGGATGGGGACACTCATATATCTGCAGGAAATAAGAGAAGCCTCCGTTTTCGTATATGCGTCCCAGCGGATACAGACGGCAGAATCCGGGCCTGAAAGCGTGTATGCCGCAGCGTCCGTCTTCGCTTAAGAACCGGCATGCCCCCGCTTCTTTATCGATGTTCAGATGGGGTAGAAGAAGCCCGTCTGCCATGCCCAGTGCAATGGCGGGAATGCTTCCCTGCGTAAGGAGTTCATCGAAGCCTGCTCCCAGCCCCACAGTCAGCTCGTATATATCGTAGGGATCGAGTATTATGGTATCATCAACTTTACGGCAGCATTCGGAACAGCCGCTGCAGTCCGAACAGCCGATCTTTACCATATCTCCAGACCGGTATCTTCTTCCGTCGGATATTTCGTCTATATCAACTTCCCGTATCATATGTTACCGCCTTTTTATGATCATCAGATTAACTATATCATATAAATGCAGTGTATGAAACGGGGAACTGTCCTCTGTTTCGCTTGTGTTTTGCTAAAGGGTAAATTATAATAAAACCTAAGAGTATTTAAGATGCTCCGACCTGATAATGCAGACATGAGAAGGAGGTATTGTATGGCTGAAGTTATGTTAACCAAGGATAATTTTGAAGCTGAAGTTCTTAAATCGGATATCCCGGTGCTGGTTGATTTCTGGGCACCCTGGTGCGGACCCTGTAAGATGGCAGGACCGATAATCAGTGAGATAGCTGAGGAATATGCGGGAACATATAAGGTAGGCAAGGTCAATGTTGATGAAGAGGAGGATCTTGCAGGACAGTATAATGTGATGAGCATACCTATGGTAGCTGTTTTTGAAAACGGTGCGATCAAGAATAAGACTGTGGGACTTCACAGCAAGCAGGAATATCTTGATCTGTTTAAGTAGGTTTCATGAACAAGCGCAATTATCAGAAGGAACTAGATAAAGTACTGGAAGGTCTGGACAGCAGACCTTCTTTGCTTCTTCACTCATGTTGCGGCCCCTGCAGCTCTTATGTGCTTACCTACCTTGCGAGGTATTTTGATATAACGGTCATTTATTATAATCCCAATATCTTTCCGCCAGAGGAATTTGATAAGCGCCTTAAGGAGCAGAAGAGGCTTATAGATGCCCTTAACCATGATCTGAGGCAGGGGGATGAAGGGAATGAAGGTGCCGTCATGCCCGAAGGAGCGCCTGATATAAGGCTTGTGGCGGGTGACTATGACCCGGATGTCTTTTTTGACATGGCCGGGGGACTAGAGGATGTCCCGGAGGGCGGGGAGCGATGTTTTAAGTGCTATGAACTGCGCATGAGGGAAGCGGCTGCCATGGCTAAGGATGGAGGATATGACTATTTCACGACGACCCTGTCCATAAGTCCTCTTAAGAATGCGGAGAAGATAAATGAGATAGGGGAAGCCCTTGAGAAGGAATACGGAGTTAAGCATCTGCCTTCGGATTTTAAGAAGAAGGAGGGCTACAAGCAGTCGATAGAGTTAAGCAGGAAATATGATCTATACAGGCAGGACTATTGTGGATGCGTGTTTTCAAGGAGAGACTGAGACATATATGAACGAAAGGACAGACGGCTAAGGCCGGTATTAATGGAGGAAATTGGATGAAGTATTATGTAAACCAGAATGCAAGACCAAACGGTGACGGAAGTGAGGGTAAGCCCTTCCTCAGGATCGGGCAGGCCGCCGAAATAGCCCTTCCGGGGGATGAGGTTATTGTCGCACCCGGTATATACCGTGAGGATGTAAGCCCTAAGAACGCGGGAACTGAGAGACAGAGGATAGTGTACAGGTCACAGATCCCTCAGGAGGCGGTAATAACAGGGGCCGACAGGTTCGATACATGGGAGAATCATTCGGGTGATGTCTGGAAGCTTACGGTTCCCAATTCATACTTTGGAAGCTGTAATCCCTACACGACACTCGTATCCGGCGACTGGCTGGACGGCAGTGTGAG
>JAILCT010000114.1 GCA_024690425.1 Lachnospiraceae bacterium
TAGGAAGGACTTTGTTGCAGAAGAAACCTTTCTTGATGATAAGGGCGCCCGGGACATAGAGGAATTCAGACGCTACTATTATGACGGCTTTACTGATGAAGAGCTGCTTGCAATGCTGTTTGACGATGAGCTTGACTTTGAACCGGGAACGAAATTCTCATACTCTAATACAGGATATACTCTTCTTGCCATGATAATCGAGAAGATCACGGGCAAAAGTTATGCGGAATATGTAAAAGAGAACATATTTGAAAAATGCGGAATGGAACACACAAGCAGTATGACGGTAGGAGATGTTACGAGCGTACCGGAGTATGTACCGGATAATGATTCCTCCGTTGAGGATCCTTATGAGATCGTGGATACCCTGTACATGCAGTTGATAAAACCTGAGAGGGGTGTAGGTGATATCCATTCATGTGTTGCAGATATGCTCAGTTTCGACAGGGCACTGATTAACGGAAAACTGATAGATGAAAAGTCCCTTGATGAAATGTTCAACATCGATATGGGGTATGGATGCGGTTGGATGAAGTTCCCACGCCATGATAATGTTTTTTACCATGGCGGTGAGACGTATGTTTATAAAGGATACAATATGTTATGCAAAACGGAACAGTACGGGAATCTATACCTGATACAGCTGCATCCTACAGTTACAGGGGATAAGTTTTCAAACGAATGCATGAGAAATATAGTCACCTATATCGGAATTGATTAGTTTGCGGGAGAAAAACTGAAACAAGTTGTTGCAGAAATCCAAAAGGGTAACGGAGGTTTTCGTTTATGGATGAGCAGAGGTCAAACATTAAACTTAAGCCGGTGACAAAGCAGGATATTGAGATGGTCTGGAGGATGCAGATTGAAGCATTCTCTGAGCTTTTGGAAAAGTATCAGGATTACGATATGAGTCCTGCTGCCGAAAGTATGGAAAAAGTATTGGCACGGTTTGAGCAATCTTGGACTACATATTATTTCATCATGGCGCATGATGAAAAGGTCGGTGCAATCCGTGTTGTAGACAAGAAGGATGGTAGTAGAAAACGTATATCCCCCATTTGGATTATGAAGGAATATCGAAATAAAGGCTATGCCCAGCAGGCAATTGTGGAGGCCGAAAAGATATATGGCCCTGATCACTGGTGCCTGGATACCGTATTGCAGGAAAAAGGTAATCTTCATCTATATGAAAAACTTGGATATCACCGGACAGGCAGGATTGATAAGATCAATGACAGAATGGATATAGTGTTTTATGAAAAGGATGCTCCTTAAGAATAAAAACAGAAAGGAGAGGAAGCCCTTGTTTTTTCTCATCATTTCTAACTTTTTTCTAACCTTTTCATATAATCTGATAATCCTGTGTTAAAATAAAAAGAAAAAAAGGAGAAGGCACATGTACGAACCCGAGATAACAAAAGATATAATAAATGTAGGAGTAGATGACAGAAAGATTGAGAAGTTCGAGAATCAGTATGAACTTCCGGACGGAATGGCATACAATTCCTACCTGATCCTTGATGAGAAGGTATGTGTCATCGATTCGGTTGATGCGGATGTTACCAAAGAGTGGCTTGACAATATTGAGAAATACCTTGACGGCAGGGATATTGATGCAATAGTAGTTCAACATATGGAACCGGACCATTCCGGATCGCTTGCTGCATTTGCAGATAAATATAAAAATGCGGTGATCTATACATCAGCTGCAGCTGCAAATATGATCAAACAGTTCTTTGATACGGATTATTCCGCAAGAACCAAGATCATAAAGGAAGGCGATAAGCTGCCGCTTGGATCCCATGAGCTTAATTTTATAGCAGCACCTATGGTCCACTGGCCCGAAGTCATGATGACATATGAGCCATCACAGAAGATACTTTTTTCAGCAGATGCATTCGGTAAGTTTGGCTACAAAGGAGCAGAGGCTGATGACTGGGCATGCGAAGCCAGAAGATATTACTTCAACATTGTAGGAAAATACGGGACACAGGTACAGGCTGTACTTAAGAAGCTTGAAGGAAAAGAAATAGAAAATATCTGTCCTCTTCACGGACCTGTTCTCCCGGAGAATGAGCCGCTTGACTTTTACATAAACAAGTATAAAAAATGGGCCGCATATGAGCCGGAAGATGACGGTGTGGCAGTAGTATATGCATCCATTCATGACTGCGGCACAAAGCAGGCAGCGCTTAAGATTGCGGATATCCTTGAAAAGAAAGGTATAAAAACAGGCATTACCAACCTGACAGAAGATGACCTGCATGAAGGAGTAGAGGATGCCTTCCGCTACAACCGTCTTATACTGTGTGCATCATCTTATGATGCCGATGTCTTTCCGCCGATGAGGCAGTTCCTTAATATACTCAATATCAAGGCCTTTAAGAACCGCAGGGTGGCTATCGTTGAGAACGGAAGCTGGGCACCGAGTGCCGGACGCGTGATGAAGCAGTATGTTGAAGGCTATACAGGCTGTGAGCTGATAGAGCCCATGGTCACTATAAGATCGACATTAAAGACTGAGGACGAAGATAAACTTATAAAACTGGTTGAAGAAATCATAAAAGAATGAGACTGATACTTGTAAGGCACGGTGAACCGGATTATAAAAATGACAGACTGACGGAAAAAGGGATCATACAGGCAGAACTTACCGCGCAGTATCTCAAGAGAGAGAATATTAAGACCGTGTATTCATCGCCAATGGGAAGGGCATATCATACGGCTGAATATACCGCAAGGGCAGCAGGAGTTGATCTTGAGGTCCTTGACTTTATGCACGAGATCGACTGGGGAGATATCTCACCCTGCAGTAAAGAAGACAAGCTTGATCATGACGGACATCCCTGGGCTCTTGGATTTAAACTGCTGACGGAGGAACCCGGGTATGTTGGCAGCAATGACTGGGAGGATCATCATTTCTTTAAGGATAACAAATGCATGGAATATTATTACAGGATCTCGGATCTTTTTGATGCATTCATATCCGGTCACGGCTATACAAGAAAGGATGGCCTCTATTTCTGTACAGATGAATGCAGGGATACAATAGCCCTTTTTGCCCACGGAGGGTCCGGAGCAATAATGCTTTCACATCTCCTTAATCTTCCCTTTCCCTTTGTGCTTACGACTATGCCGTTCGGATTATGCTCGATATCTGTGATAGAGCTCTGGCCCGAGAAGGATAAACTGGCGGTTCCCATACTTGAACTGTTTAATTACAGGGGACATCTTAATGACCGGACAGATGGCGGTCTTACGTTTGAAAAATAGTTTTTCTTGGGTGGATTGTATGATAAAATAATGTTTACAGATTAAAGGAGGCTTAGCGTATGCATAAGGATGCCATCAGCAAGGGTTAGAAAGTAGTGATCGTTGATGATCTTATAGCTACGGGAAGTATCCTTGCAGCGTCTGTTAAGCTTGTTGAGCAGCTTGGTGGTGAAGTTGTCAAGATAATATGTATCATGGAACTTGCGGGACTTAAGGGTAGAGAGAAGCTTGTAGGTTATGATGTGGGTGCTGTTATTACTTACGAAGGGAAATAGCTTTATATGATAAGATACGAACTGTCGGCACTTGTATCTTTTGCCCTTTTTTTCATGGGTACGGTGGCCCTTCTGCTGGGGCTCAGTACTTACTTTGATAATCCTTCATCCAGATCGGGAAGAAGGATGCTCCTTGCATGTATAAGTATATTCGTATGGGACTTTGGCTACGGATGGATGGGATTGTGCCACGGAAGTGATTTTGCGTATATCCCCAGGGCCATAGGTCTTGTTGCGGTCATCGCATATATCTGTTCGGTGCTCTCATATCTGACCATATTATCGGGTTTTCCCAGGAAGATAACCAATTCCGTGTGTGCAGTATGTTCGGTCGTGTTCTTCTGCTCATGGTGGTTCATGATACAGAAGGATGCAGTCACATTTGTTGAGACCCCGTGGGGATACTGGTGGCATTCCAAGCAGATACCGGCAAGATTCTGGGAGACGATCTCTGTTGCCATTGCGCTCGTGTTCTTCTATGTCATCCTTATATGGTGGAATAAAAATGCCGAGTATAAGAGGGAGAAACATCTTATCAAGAGGTTTAAATGGTTTGGTCCGCTGCTGGTTGTAGGACTTATCCTTGATACCTATATTCCGCTTATCGCCGGATCTCCGGCGATTCCGGGGACCGTTTTTTTTGCTTTTCTGTCATCCATGCTTCTTTTCAACATTTCCAAGGGCTATATGACATTCGGAATATCTGAGGCCAATGTATCAGGCTATGTATTCAGAGAGGTCAACGTTCCCGTCATTATATTGAATCCCAAGGGAAATATAGTCCTTTATAATGAAATTGCCGGTTCTACTTTTGCGAGGTTTGGAGCATTAAAGGGCAAGAAACTGGAGGATATTATCGAACCGGTTACCAGCTTAAGCTATGTATCGGAGGAATATAAGTCATGGCTGATGTCCATAAAGGGCAGGGAGGCTTATTGCAGGCTTGTAAGGTCGGTAATATATGATGATTTTAACGAAATAAGCTGTGAGATAATATTCCTTCCCGATATGACAGATGCTATCCTGTCAATGCAGATGGCAGATGAGTCAAGCAGACGTGCCGAAGAGGCCAATAAAGCCAAAAGTAATTTCCTTGCCAATATGTCTCATGAGATAAGAACTCCGATGAATGCGATCATCGGTATGAGTGACGTAATGCTGTCAGACCGGTCACTGAAGGAAGATACAAGGGAGCAGTTACAGGTAATAAAAACCGCAGGTGACGGACTGCTCGAACTGATAAATGACATACTGGATATATCCAAGATAGAGTCAGGAAAATACGAGATTATAAATGAAGAATATGACCTGGCGAAGCTTATATATGATGTCAGTACCATAATACGAACAAGACTTGACGATACGGACGTTGACCTGAAGCTGTATGTGTATTCAGATATGCCTGTAAGGGTAATGGGAGATGAGCTTCGCGTCCGCCAGATACTTATGAATATTCTGGGTAATGCCGTTAAGTTTACAAAAGAAGGCAGCATTGAAATGAAGTGTGAATGCCGGAGACTGACAGATAACTATGTGATCTATATCGATGTTACCGATACGGGGATAGGAATAAAGGAAGAGGATCTGAAAACCATATTCGGTGTCTTTAATCAGGTAGATACAAGAAAGAACAGGAATATTCAGGGAACTGGTCTTGGTCTTGCGATAAGCAGGGAACTTGCTCTTATGATGAACGGAGATATCACGGTTGACAGTGTATATGGTGAAGGATCGACTTTCCATATAAGCTTCCGCCAGGGTATATCGGATGATCAGCAGCTGGGACCCAAGAGGGCGATGGATCTTGAACAGTTCAGGTATTTCGCCGATAATGATAAGGCTAAGGATGAAGAAAAGAGTGCAGGGTATGAAGGCAGGAATATACTTGTAGTAGATGACAACCTGGTAAATCTTAAGGTTTCAAAGGCGCTTATGGAACCATACGGCATGACCGTGGATACTGCCGAGAGTGGAAATAAGGCGATAGAAATGGTTAAAAACGGGGATTATGACCTGATATTCATGGATCATATGATGCCTGAACTTGACGGTGTAGATACGACCAGGCTTATCAGAAACCTTGATGATGAGAAGGCAAAGAGCGTACCGATCGTTGCACTGACTGCGGATGTTGTTGCCGGAACAAGAGAGATGCTGCTTGAGGAAGGCATGCAGGATTTCCTTGCAAAACCCATAAAGGATACGGAACTTAAGGCAGTACTCAGAAAATGGCTATAAAAAAACACCGACCCCATGGCTATGACCACAAAATCAGTGCTTTAGTGCGCGATCAGGGGCTCGAACCCTGGACACCCTGATTAAGAGTCAGGTGCTCTACCAACTGAGCTAATCGCGCATGTCCTGCGACACAATAGGCATTATATTACAGGACTGTGATATTTGCAATACTTTTTTTCAAAAATTTTAAGGGGATTTGGAAGGATGATTTTTGAGACACATGCACACTATGATGATGATGCATACGACAGTGACAGAGACAGTATAATAAGACTTCTGAAGGAGGAAGGAATAGCCCCGGTGATCAATATAGGGGCTTCTCTTACGAGTACGGCAAGTTCGGTAGACCTTGCACATAAATATGATCATGTTTATGCCGCGGTGGGTGTACATCCGTCTGACTGTGCGGACCTGGATGACAAAGATATTGAATGGCTGAAGAGCCTGTGCAGCGACCCAAGGGTTGTTGCAATAGGAGAGATAGGTCTTGATTATCATTATGATGAACCGGACAGGGAAATACAGAAAAAATGGTTTATAAGACAGCTGCAGCTTGCAAGGGAAACAGATCTTCCGATCGTTGTACACAGCAGGGATGCGGCAGCAGATACCCTTGATATTCTGAAAAAAGAAGAATTCAGAGGTATGAGAGGGGTAATCCACTGCTTTTCATATTCTCCGGAGATTGCTAATGAATATGTCAGCATGGGTTACCATATCGGTATAGGAGGAGTGGTCACCTTTAAGAACGGACGTAAGCTTCAGGAGATCGCAGGGACTATTCCGCTTAAGAATATCGTGATCGAAACGGATTGTCCGTATCTGGCACCCGAGCCATACAGGGGGCGGAGGAATTCATCTGCATATCTTACATATGTAATAGAAAAAATAGCTGCTCTGAGAAATACAGGGTATGAAGAAATCGAGAAGGCCACATATGAGAACGCTGCTGCTTTATTTGGGGTAAGGGCTGATGGATAGAATAGCAAATGCATCAAAAACGATAGAGATCATAAAGAAACATAACTTTTCATTTCAGAAAAGGTTCGGCCAGAACTTTCTGACTGACAGTCATGTTCTTGACAGGATAACAGATGCGGCAGATATAACAGAAAAAGACCATGTGATAGAGATAGGGCCGGGTATCGGTTCAATGACCCAATACCTGTGTGAGCGGGCAGGCAGGGTTACGGCTGTTGAGATAGACAGGGACCTTATACCCATTCTCGAAGAGACCCTTAGGGATTATAAAAATGTAAGGATAATAAATGACGATATACTTAAAGTGGATATTGATGAACTCCTGACGGTGGATGGGAGGATCACAAAAGCCAAGGTTGTTGCAAATCTTCCATATTATATAACCACTCCGATCATTATGGGACTTCTTGAAGGACATGTACCGCTTGAGTCCATAACAGTTATGGTCCAGAAGGAGGTGGCAGAGAGGATGACAGCGGGTCCCGGAGGCAAGGAATACGGAGCCTTATCTTTGGCGGTAAGGTACTACACCGATTCTCATATAGTTGCAAACGTTCCGCCGAACTGTTTTATTCCAAGACCCAAGGTCGGATCAGCTGTAATAAAGCTTGATGTCTATGACAAACCGCCCGTTTCCGTATCTGATGAGGCACTCATGTTTAAGCTGATACGGGCAGCATTTAACCAGCGGAGAAAGACCCTTGCAAACAGCATAGCAAATGCGGCAGAAATTGACTTTTCCAAAGAGAATGTAATAAAGGCTCTGACGTGTCTGAAACTTAATGAAAACATCCGGGGAGAAGCCCTTGATCTTGTTGATTATGCGCATCTTACGGACGCCCTGATTTTTGACAAGTAACTATACCTATGATAGAATTTACTTCGTATGTATATATATTGTGGTCAGAGTGTTTTTTGGGCTTATAAATGACACTGACAGACAGGTTTTGAGGGAATAACATTGGATAAGTACGAATATCAGGTATGTGCCGATCAGATAAAACATCTTATAGATGAGAGACGTTTTGCCGAGGCTATGAATATAGCTGATACCATTGATTGGCGCAAGGTAAGGAGCGTTTCAATGCTCTGTACCGTCAGTGAAGTTTATAAGATAAACAAGAAGTACGAAGAGGCAAGGGATATACTCCTGCTGGCTTATGACAGGCATCCGAACGGCAGGACCATAGTATATGCATTGTGTGAGCTTGCCATTAAGTTAAATGATGTTCTCCAGGCCAAGGGACTGTATGAAGAATTCGTCTCTCTTGCCCCGGAGGATACAAGCAAGTATATCTTACTGTACAAGTTATATGAAGCCCTCGATGTTTCGATCGAGGAGCGTATTGAAGTACTCGAAGAGTTTAAAAAGAGAGATTACAGGGAGAGGTGGGCATATGAGCTGGCCTATCTCTATCATAAGATAGGTCAGGAGACTCGTTGCGTTCAGGAATGCGACGAGCTTATTTTATGGTTTGGCGACGGTAAGTATGTTAAGAAGGCCATGGATCTTAAGATGCAGCATACAAGGCTCAGTAAAGAGCAGCAGCTTAAGTACGAGGGACGCCAGGAGCCCCTGACCGATAAGTTCATGAACATGCAGAACACACCTGTTCAGCAGATATATGATCCCGATCCCCAGGCGGGTAATCCGCAGGAGATCCCCGTTCAGCATCCTTATGATCAGCAGTATGCTCCTTACGGGCAGATGCCTGCCGGAATGCAGAACATGCCGTTAGGAATGCAGAACACCCCTGTCGGAATGCAGAACACCCCTGTCGGAATGCAGAATACTCCTGTGGGCATGCAGCCTATGCAGAATCAGGGTATGCCCATGCAGGATCCGAACGGGATGCAGATGTCAGTCCAGCCTGCAGGTATGCCCGTTCAGCGGACAGCCCAGATGCTTACTACTTCCGAGATAGATTCCATCCAGGTTCAGCCTGTTAATGTCGGGATGTACAATACAATGGATCTTCAGAACGGCCTGTCAGAGAATATCAGGGAATTCTTTGAAAAAGAGAGTGATGCATCCGTTGATGAGGAAGTGACTCTCAGTGCCGATCCGAAAGCCTACGAACAGCTCTATGAGAATGATACTATGGACGTGGAGCCTGTACAGAATGAACCTGTTATAAATGTGGGCGGGATCGTAGCTGCGGAGAATGAGCTTGATGATGTACCTGACAGTGAAGAGGATGTTCAGATAACAACGTATATACCCATAAATGCCGAGATCGTGGGTGAAGTTTCAGATACAGAGGAAGAGCCTGAGGAAGAAAACGTAGAACCTGAAGCAGCTGAAGAAGAGGAAGAAACCGAAGAACCCGAAAGAGCTGAAGAAGAAAGAACCGAAGAGAGCATACATGCGCCCGCAGCAGAGTATGAACTTGATGAAGAAGACAGGGACATGGAACTCTCGGATATATATAAGGACTGGGATGAACAGAAAAAAGAGAGCCAGGAGAGGCGTATCCTTGAAGCCAAGGAGAAATCACTTATACAGACAAGTGATATCATGGCCAAGCTAAAGGGTGTTCTTCCAGAAATAGATGATATCGCAAGGCCCACACCGACTGTTGATCCGGTGATCAAGCCTTACTTTATCCCGCCGGTGCAGGCGGAGATCGATCCGGATGCGGTTTCCATATCCGTGCCGGATGATGAGATAGAGAAAGAAGAGAAAGAGCTCGATTTTGCAAAAGTACCTGCTGAGGAAGAGCCTGTACAGGAAGACGTAACAGAAGAGCCCAAAGAGGAGCCTGCAGAAGAAGAGCCGGAAAAAGAACTTCTCGTAGAAGAAGATACAGAGGAGGAGCCTGCTGAGGAAGAAGTTCCCGCAGAAGAAAAGGAAGAAGAAGAGCCGGAAGAAGAAACTCACGCAGTTGAAGAGCCGGTAGCTCCTGAGGAAGAGGCAGAAGAGGAAGTTCCTGAAGAAGAACTTATAAAGGATGAAGAAACGGAACTTGAGGAAGAAACAGAGGAAGAGACTGTCCGGGAAGCTGTAACCGAGGAGCCCAAAGAGGAACCTGCGGCAGAAGAGAAGGAAGAACTTCCTGAAGAGGAAGAGGAGGAGCCTGCTGAGGAAGAAGCTCCCGCAGAGGAAAAAGAAGAAGAGGAAGCTCCCATAGAGGAAGAGCCGGCAGTTCCTGAGGAAGAAGCAGAAGAGGAAGTTCCTGAAGAAGAGCCTCTGAAAGAAGAAGAACCGGAATTTGGGGAAGACACAGAGGAAGAGACTGTCCGGGAATCTATAACCGAGGAGCCTGCAGAAGAAGAACTCCCCGTAGAAGAAGACACAGAGGAGGAGCCGGAAGAAGCTGAAGAACCTTCTGCAGAGCAGAAAGCTGAAGGCTTTGAAGTTGATAAGATAGAAGTATCCGGAGGCGTGACCAGGGGCGAGTTCGACTATCTTAACGCAAAATCAAATGATGAGCTGTATTTTAATGAAATAATGAATATAGATGACTCCGAAGATGGAGTACCTGTCAACGAAGAGGGACTTACCTTTACGGAAGATGAAGAAGCGGCGAGCAAGGCAGCTTTTGAAATAACGTCAGAACTTCCCCAGTATCCCTATGAAAAGCTTGAGGATTACGGTGAAGTGGAGGAAATGGAAGTCATCGAGCAGCCGGAAGGCCTTGACGGTGTTCTCAAGACCGATGACATGCCGATAGATGAACTTGCAAGAGCCAATTATGAAGCAGGTGTTTCGGACTCGGCTGAGGAAGAACAGGAGAAGAAGGATCCTGTTAAGAAGAAACATCCAAGCTACATGAAAATAGAGAAGGCACCTTCAAGTAAGAGAGATTTCGACAAAGAAGAGAAGCTTATCTTCGGAAGGTTTGAGGGCATCGAGTGGCTTAAGGCGGAGCTGGTCAATGCGATCGATAATATATCCATGGAGCCTTCACACGGAAATGTTACGGTTATCGGTCCGGAGAATTCGGGAAGAAGAAACCTGGCTATAGATATAGTAAAGGTCATGCAGCAGCTGGAAGGCGGATTTAAGGGCAAGGTAGCCAAGATATCCGGTGAAGCTCTTAATAAAAAAGATATTCCGCTTACCATAAAGAAGCTTAAGAAGGGTGCCCTTATAATAGAGAATGCACAGGATCTTACACCGTCATCTGCAAGGATAGTAGCTGAAGCTCTGGAGCTTGAGACAGATCCAGTCCTTGTTGTGATGGAAGGCGATAAGGAAGGCATGGAGGCTCTGTTTGATTCTTCAAAGGCAATAATGGAAAGGGTATTCAATGCCCGGATAGAGATGCAGGATTATACGACCGATGATCTTGTAGCATACGGTAAGGGTTATGCAAGAGAGCAGGAATATGCCATTGATGACATGGGTGTTCTTGCCATGTACCGCCGTATCGGGGATATGCAGACACTTGAGCATATGGTAACTCTTGAAGAAGTTCGTGAAATAGTGGATAATGCTATTAAGCATGTTGATAAAAAGAATATGTCCCATTTTATGGATGTTTTACTTGCTAAGAGGTATGATGATAATGACTATATCATCCTGAGGGAAAAGGATTTCATAGTGTAGGAGGGTTATACTTTATGGCAGCAAACCAGAATTTATCACCATTTATCACGGAAATGGACAGATATCTGTTTGGCTCGGGAACCCATTATGACATTTATAAGAAACTGGGTGCACACGTTACTGAGAAGGACGGAGAAAAGGGAGTTTACTTCGCAGTATGGGCTCCAAAGGCCAAAAGTGTGTCTGTGGTAGGTGATTTTAACGGGTGGAATGAGGACTCTGATAAGATGAAGAGAACCGGTGATGTCGGGATCTACGATCTCTTCATTCCAGGACTTGAGGCCGGTACGCTGTATAAATACCTTATAGAAACACAGGATGGTGAGAAGTTGTACAAGGCTGATCCTTATGCGAACTATGCCGAATTAAGGCCCGGGACTGCATCTATAGTAGCGGATCTGTCTGATTTTAAATGGTCTGATTCAGCCTGGCTTAAGAAGAGGGATGAGAGCAACGTACAGGAAATACCGATGGCTGTATATGAGTGCCATATAGGTTCCTGGATGAGGCATCCCGGACGGGAGGATGAAGGCTTCTATACCTACCGTCAGTTTGCGGACCGTATTGTGGATTACCTGCTTGATATGCATTATACGCACATCGAGCTTATCGGAATAGCGGAACACCCATTTGACGGGTCATGGGGATATCAGGTAACGGGTTATTATGCTCCGACTTCAAGATACGGAACACCCGCTGACTTTATGTATCTTATAAACAAGCTGCATAAGAACGGTATCGGTGTGATCCTTGACTGGGTACCTGCTCATTTTCCGAGGGATGCCCACGGACTTGCCAATTTTGATGGAAGCGCTGTCTATGAATATGCCGATCCAAGGAAGGGTGAACATCCCGACTGGGGTACCAAGATATTCGACTATGGTAAGAGTGAAGTCAAGAATTTCCTTATTGCAAATGCGATCTTTTGGATAGAAGAATTCCATATAGATGGATTAAGGGTTGATGCCGTTGCATCCATGCTCTACCTTGATTACGGTAAAAAGGATGGCCAGTGGGTAGCCAATGAGTACGGCGGTAATGAGAACCTTGAAGCGATCGAGTTTTTTAAACATCTGAATTCACTGGTGATGGGACGCTATCCCGGTGTCATGATGATAGCAGAGGAGTCAACCGCATGGCCTAAGATAACAGCAAAGCCCGAGGACGACGGACTGGGATTCACCTTAAAGTGGAACATGGGCTGGATGCATGATTTCTGCGATTATATGAAACTGGATCCTATTTTCAGGAAGGATAATCATCATAAGCTGACTTTTGCGATGAGCTATAATGATGCGGAGAATTATATCCTGGTATTATCGCATGATGAAGTCGTTCACCTTAAGTGTTCTATGCTCAATAAGATGCCCGGTTACTATGTTGACAAGTTCGCCAATCTCCGTGTCGGATATACATTTATGATGGGACATGCCGGAAAGAAGCTTCTCTTCATGGGACAGGAGTTTGCTCAGGACAATGAGTGGAACGAAGCCAAGGAACTTGACTGGGCTTTGCTTGATGACCCTCTTCATGCGGGAATGCAGGCTTATGTAAGGGAACTGCTCAAGATATATAACAAGTATCCTGCAATGCATGAGCTTGACAGGGGATTCAACGGATTCCAGTGGATCAATGCAAATGATACATACAAGAGTATTTACAGCTTTATAAGACATGGTAAGAATGACAAGAAGAACAGACTGGTGTTTGTCATGAACTTCACTCCCATATCAAGGGATGACTACAGAGTGGGAGTACCGGAGAAGAAGAAGTACAAGCTTCTGCTTGACAGTAACGAGGAAAGGTTCGGCGGTAACGGAATGGTAAGGGAGACTTCCTATCAGGCCGAGGACATACCGTGGGACGGACAGCCATATTCGATTGCTTATCCTCTGGCACCGTACGGAGCGGCGATATTCTTATACTAAAAATATATGAATACACGAGTGAGGACACGGGGACGGTTCTAATGTCTTCACACATGAGTCAGGAAATTGATTTATCTTTGACGCAGTGTGAAGACATTAGAACCGTCCCCGTGTCCTCACATTTTTATCAAGGGTTAAGATTTATCTGTATTCGTTCGATATAAATAACAGTAAAGATCATAAGGGGTACCGCTTGCGGTGGATTCCTTATGATGCATTAGCGGCGAGCGTATAGAAAGAATTACGGAGTAATTCTTACAACTAAGAAAACATTCGGGTGGGGAAATATATGAAGATCGATACGAATCATTTAAACCACAATAAGAATGTTGACATGGATAAAACTGCATATGGTAACTCCTATCAGAAGAACGCGACAAGGATAGTCGCAGGGATGGGAGGAATATCATTAGACATTTCTGGCACAGTTACGGATAACGTTGCTTACGGAATGGGAGAGCTGAAAAGCGCCGAGGAAGTAATGCAGGATGCAGGGCATAAGGACATTGCCTTACAGAGAGACTACATGGCAGTAATGTCTAATTCTATGTCAGCGAAAGATTACGAGAAATTGCAGGAAGAGGGTATATCCGCTGTTGATTCGGATATAGAGACCCATGTGACCAATCTTGATAAGATAAAGGCCAATCTTGCAAAGTCCGGTACGGTCATAGCAGGCTATAATGATGATCTAACGGACGATCAGATAGATGTATTATCCGGCGGTAAGATCCAGGCATGGCAGCTAAGGGAAGCCTTTAATGAAAACGACCTTCCGATAACAGAAGAAAATGTCAAGGGCGTAACGGAAGCAGCCGGGCAGGCCGAAAAAATAAACGGTCTGACAGAGGACATGAAGAAATACATGGTGGCAAACGGTATCGAGCCTACCATATCGAACCTATATAAGGCTGAATACAGCGCAGGTCTTGGTAACGGCCGTCAGTCAAGGGGCTATTACATGGACACGACCGATGGATATTATGCTAAAAAGGCCGATTCCTTTGACATGGATCAGATCCGGGGCCAGGTTGAAGGCATAATCACCCGCGCAGGCCTTGAGATAAGCGATGAAACGATGGCTGAGGCCGAGTGGATAATAAAGTCAGGTCTTCCTATAACGGAGAGAGCAATGGTTACGCTCAACCGTCTCGATAACCTGACACTTCCCCTGAGACCGGAAGATGTTATAGATATTTCGGCAGTTGCATTAAATGACGGAAGAAGGCCGGTGGACGGTCCCGTTGACAAGTCAGAATCCGATGCTGCAAGAGCAGTAAGGATACAGGATGAAGTAAATGCGATCAAGGATTCCGCAATAGACAGAGTTGTTTCATCCGGCAGGGATTTAAATATAAAGAACCTCTACGAGGAAACGATAAGGCAGGGCATGGAAAACCTTACCGGAAACATATCACCGGAAGCCCTGTCGGCCAAGAGGCAGCTTGAAGAGACCAGGCTCATGATGACGACGGAAGCCAATCTTAAGCTGATAAAACAGGGAATGGCAATTGATACCGAACCTCTTGAGAAACTGGTCAACGAGTTAAAGGAAGCAGAGAGGGCAATTTATGAACCCCTCCTTTTGACCGACAGCGAAAGAGGCAGCGAAGGACTTAACGGGATACTTGATAACAGGATAGACCTTTATAAGGAAACCCTCAGTGTATTTGATACATTAAGGAGCGTTCCGGCAGAAATCTTAGGAAGAACGGATCCTGCATCGGCTGACTTTACCGCAAGGAACCTGAGTGAGCAGGGAAGTGTCCTCAAGGCGGCATTTGAAAAAGCCGGAAGATCATATGAGACCCTGATGACCGCACCGAGGGCAGACATGGGTGACAGCATACGCAAGGCATTTGCAAATGTTGATGATATACTCGCCGATAACGGATTTGAGCTTAACGAAGCCAACAGAAAGGCGGTCAGGATCCTGGGGTATTCGGGAACAGAGATAAATCCCGAGACCATTGACAGGGTAAGGGATGCAGAACTTGCAGTAGAGAGAGTCATGGACCTTATGACTCCCGCCATGACCCTTAAGCTTATCAGGAACGGGGATAACCCGCTGGATACCAACATCCACGAATTGGGAGAGCATCTTAAGAGCCTTGACCCTGAAAACAATACAGACAGGTATTCAAGGTTCCTGCGTAAGCTCGAAGAAAAAAATGAGATAAGTGACAGGGAGAAGGAAGCCTTCATAGGTGTGTACAGGCTCCTTAGACAGATAGAAAAGTCAGACGGCAGGCTTATAGGAAATGTATTATCAGCCGGTAATAAACTCACGTTGAGAAATCTTCTTTCTGCATCGAGGTCAAATAGGGCAAGCGGAATGGACTATTCAGTCGATGACGATTTTGGAACCCTTGCTGATCTTAACAGAAAGGGAACATCCATTTCCGACCAGATAGATAACGGGTTCATCGTAAATTACATGAATTCGCTGACAGAAGAAGCTCTTGATAAGATAAGCCCAGATTCAATAATGACAGTAGGCCTTGATCTTGACAAGACCCTTGAGCGGTTCACAAATGAGATCAGAGAAAGCTACGATAAAGAAGCCGATCTTGATTCAAGGTATAAAGAAGATACACAGGCCGTAAAAGACGCACAGAAGGTTGATGACAGCATAATAAGGATGTTGCGTGACTTTGACGAACCGGTAACGGTAAACAATCTTCTTGCGGGAAATGAACTTATGACCGGGAGAGGCAGGGCCTTTAAGTCGGTGATGGACGAAGCGGACAGGCAGGGCGAAGGTGCTTCTGAGATATTAAGGAAGGCAGCAGGATCGCTTGCGGATAACTTCACCTCACAGGAAAAGGTTGAAGAAAGCTATGAAGAGCTGGTCAGGGAATCCCTTAAAGTCATAGAAGATGCAGCCGACCTTGCAGGCGGCGAATTGGATGTAAAAGAACTTAAACTCATCCATAAACAGATAGGACTTGCAGGGACCCTGTCAAAGAAACAAAACTTCGAGGTACCGGTCAATATAGACGGTGAGTGGACTTCGATAAATTTGAGGCTTATAAGCTCTAAAGAGGAAGAAGGAAGTGTTGTGGCCACCATGGATACCGGAAAATACGGCAGGGTGGCAGCCAAGTTTATCATGACAGGCAGGGAATGCAGGGGTTATATAACAAGTAACAGCAATGATAAACTGAGTGAACTTAAGGGGCTTGAAGATGCTCTTAAAGGTGCGATAGAAACAGACGGAAAGTCACTTAAGGAACTTAGCTTTGTAAGAAACGACAGGCTTGATTTAAATGATTTTGCCAGGGAAGAGGGAGAAGGAAAAGGCGTGGCATCTTCGGATCTGTTCAGTGTGGCAAAGGCGTTTATTGAAACAATAGGCAGATAACAGGAGGAAGAGGGTATGAAGGTTAATTCAAACATCCAGGCAATGATAGCAGGCAACGTATTAAGGAACAATGAGACCAGGCAGTCGGAATCGACAGAGAGGTTAAGCAGCGGTTACAGGCTTAACCACGCCAAGGATAATCCGGCGGGGATGGCGATCTCAAACAGGATGCGTGCCCAGATAGCCAGCCTTAACAAGGCCAATCAGAATGCATCAAATGCGGTCAATGTCATAGAAACGGCAGAAGGCGCTCTTTCCGAGATACAGAATATGGTACAGAGGATGAACGAACTGTCGGTTAAGGCGGCAAACGGTACCAATACAACCGAGGACCGTGAGGCCATACAGAAGGAGATCGACCAGCTGACATCAGAGGTCAAGAGGGTTGCACGTGATACCGAATATAACGGACAGAACCTTCTAGGCGGAGAGCAGAAAATGAAGGGATATACCAATTATCCAAATGTTGGGGTCAATGTTGTGGATTATGATGTTGATTTTCCGAACGGAAAATATAAGCTTGATATAAGTTCTCTTAGTAATCCCAAGATTACAACAATAGATGGGACTTCTGTCACCAATCTTAAGAATATTGAGTGTAAGGACGGATTCTGTACAGCAACCATGGCGGATGGTTCTAAACTCGTTGTTTCATATACGGAAACAAATCATCCCGCTGATGTAGAAGTTGATGTAACAGGTATCGGCGGTATGAAGATACAGGTAGGAGCTTCGGAGGGACAGGAGATAACAGTGGCCATACCCGAGATATCTCTTGAGAACCTGGGACTTGCAGGAATCGATGTAAGGACCGAAGATGGTTCGAAGAAGGCACTTGATATGACAAAGAACGCGATCTCGTTTATATCATCGGTAAGGTCAAGGCTCGGTGCTTATGAGAACAGGTTCGAGAACACGATATCCAACCTTGATGTTGCAACGGAAAACCTGACAAGATCATATTCAACCATCAAGGATACAGATATGGCAGACGAGATGGTTGATTATACTACTCTCCAGGTGCTTGTACAGGCCGGAACATCAATGCTGTCACAGGCCAATGAGCAGCCCCAGCAGGCTCTTCAGCTTTTACAGTAAGGAGGAGTCATGACTAAAGACCAGATACAGGAATACACCTTAAAGATAACAAGGGCAAACAGGAGCCAGCTTATAGTCATAGTATATGAACTTGCACTTTCCTATCTTGATACGGCGATCATGGCCTTCGACGAAGGTGACCAGGAAACCTTTAAGAACAATGCCTCATATGCCGGGAAATGTGTGGGAGATCTGCTGGAAGCACTTGACTTTAACTATGAGCCGTCATATCCCTTAATGCGGATATATGTGTTTATAAGCAAGGAGATCTCGCTTGCACCGATAAGGAAGGATAAGGAAGGCCTTGTAAACGCAAGACGGCTGCTTGGCAAGCTTAAGAAGTCATTTGATGATATTGCGGCCCAGGATGATTCTGCACCGCTTATGTCAAACACTCAGGAAGTATACGCAGGTCTTACCTATGGTAAGGGGAGCCTTAATGAGAGTGTTGACAGTGCCTCCAACAGGGGCTTTCGTGTATAAACCAAAGGTGAATATATGCCAGATGATAATATCATTTATTCGGATATAAAGGCTGTATCGAGGCTTTTTGATGAAAACAGCGCATCCCGGAATGCCATGTGGATGGGTAGGGAAACCTTCAATAATGTATATAAGTATGTAATGCGTTATTTTGAAAGGTATTTCGTGTCTGCCTGCAAGGTTCTGTTTACTGTTGTATTTAAGGACGACAGCATAGATGAAGGGATGCGTATGGTTATTGTTGATACCTTTAAGGATATTGTACAGTCCCACCTGCGCCAGTCGGATATTATGGTGGCTCCTTCATCTTATCAGGTGTTCCTTGTCCTTCCTGAGATTGAAGGGTCCGAGATAGACGGGATCACAGACAGGATCATTGATGCGTGGGACGATTGTGAATACAGCAGGTCAGTAGAGATAAAATGTGAAACGGAGAGCATAGATCACACAAACAGGGAAGAAAAAACTGCGGAAGAGACAGATATAACAGACAAGGTTGTTATAGTGGATGACAATAAGGCTAACTTAAGCATTGCAAGCCTTATTTTAAAAAAGTCCGGAATAAATACCTGTATTCTGCAATCGGGGAAGGCACTTCTTGATTATTTAAGGGATGAGAATCCCGATCTTATACTTCTTGATGTAATGATGCCGGAAATGGATGGTTTTGAGACCTTTAGAAGGATAAAGGAAAGGGGTGGCAAGGCAGCGAAGATCCCGGTTATCTTCCTTACTGCCGATGAGGATAAGGAGATAGAGATCGAGGGTATCTCGCTGGGTGCTATTGATTTCATAAGGAAACCCTTTATACCCGAGGTGCTGACGGCAAGGGTCAGGCTGTCAATAAACCTGATACGTCTGCAGAATCAACTTGAAGATGAGGTAAATGAGAAAATACTTGAAAACGAGAGGATGTCGATCCACATAATCCAGTCACTGGCAGATGCAATAGAGACAAAGGATATGTACACAAACGGTCATTCCGACAGGGTTGCCATGTATTCAAGGGAGATAGCAAGAAGATACGGCTATTCGGATAGGCAGATAAAGGATATTTATATGATGGGCCTGCTGCATGATGTAGGTAAGATAGGAGTGCCCAATGCCATAATCAACAAGCCGGGTAAGCTTACGGATGAGGAATTTATAATAATAAAGACCCATCCGGTGAACGGATATAAGATCCTGAGCAATATAAAAGAGATGCCGGGTCTTGCAAGAGGAGCCCGCTGGCATCATGAGAGATACGACGGCAGGGGTTATCCGGATGGTCTTAAGGGTGAAGATATTCCCGAGGAAGTAAGGATAATCGCGGTTGCAGATGCTTACGATGCCATGACGAGCAACAGAAGTTACAGGGAGCCCATGTCGCAGGAAAGAGTCAGGGAGGAGATAATAAAGGGCAGGGGAGGTCAGTTTGATCCGATATTTGCCGATATTATGATCGGAATGATTGATGAGGATACAGACTATTTAATGAAAGAGAACCGAAAATAAGAGAATTGTTTATAATTCACAAAATCACCCTTTTTTGAGGGTGATTTTTTTCGTTAAGCATTGTTATGTTTTTACAAAGATTTAATTCAGGTCCAAAAAGTATTTACAAAAGCCGATATTGTTTTTATAATGCAATTGCGTTTCAGGATCAGATATGAACCATTTCATACACATATTTTGTATTTGAGTTTTTCTGATTTATAAACCCGGACTAAGTACCATACGGAGGAAAAAATTGAACACCAGAAGATTGATCGTGTGTGACCTTGACAGGGACTACGCGTCTGCTCTTGCCGATTATATCCGCAGGAATGAAAGCGGATATGAGGTTGTGATGTATACGGATCCGGTTGTTTTTTGTGAAGAAAACAACGGCAGGAATATATCACTTCTTCTGATCCAGGAAGGATTTCTTGAGAAGGTGAATGAGACCGTACAGGATACGGAATGGCTCACAGGCGGCAATATAAAGAGGAGTCATATCCTCACCGAGGACAGGGAATCTTACGGAACGGACACAGACAGGATATATAAATACCAGTCTGCACGGAACATAATAAGCCTTATCGGGGACGATATTGAAAGAAGGCACAGGATTAATACTGAAACAAAAAATGACCAGGGTGTCAGGCTTATAGGTATATATTCGCCAGTAAACCATACCCTTAAGACCACCTTTGCCATGACGCTCGGACAGATACTGTCTGAAAAGCAGAAGGTACTTTACATTAACCTTGAAGGATACAGCGGCCTGTTTGAGATGCTTGATATAAGGACAGAGCTATCGCTTCTTGACCTTATGTATGAGTATTCCCTGAACCCGGGAGATCTTCTCAATTCCATGTGCAGGTATACGATGAAGACGGATGAGTTAAGTGTTCTTATACCCGCAAGATCACCCTTCGAACTTCAGGAGGTGGATCCGTCATTGTGGCTGTCATTTCTCAGTGACCTTACATCCTCGGGAAGGTATGGTGCGATAATACTGGATATTTCGGATTCCGTAAGGGGAGCACTTGACCTTATGAACGTATGCACGGCAGTTTATACCCCTCTTCGTAAAGACAGCTTTTCTATTGCCAAGCTTAAGGACTTTACGGATATGCTGTCAAGATGCCCGGGAGGAGAAGAGCTTGACTCAAGGATCATAAAACTGAGATTTCCGTATTTTGAAGATGTGGATGGTTCGCTGTCAGATCTTAAGCACAGCAGGCTTGCAAAATACATAAGAACCGAGATATGCGGTGAACAGGCGGTATGAACAGGGAAGAGCTGATAATCCAGAAGAGCAGGGAGATAAAGAAGGAAGTACAGAGAGAGCTTGAAGGCAGGCTTGATATAGATGATGAAGAAGTTCTAAAGCTTATTGACGATAAGATCCGGATCAAGAACAGGCAGGTATCACTCCTTCTGTCCGATAAGCTGAGTATCCGCAAGGATGTCTTTAATGCCATGAGAAGGCTGGATGTTCTTCAGGATCTTATGGATGACGGAACGGTAACGGAGATCATGGTCAACGGGATGCATTCCATTTTCGTGGAGAAAGGGGGTGCACTGTATGATACGGGACGCAGGTTTGACTCAAAGGAGCGGTTGTCAGATATAATCCAGCAGATCGTGGCCGGAGCGAACCGTACCGTAAATGCCGCCTCGCCGATAGTTGATGCAAGGCTTAAAGACGGATCAAGGGTAAACGTGGTCCTTGAACCGGTCGCGGTAAACGGCCCGATACTTACGATCAGGAGATTTCCCAGGGTACCGATAGACGGTGCCTCTCTTATAGCGCTGGGATCCGTGACTGAAGAAGTGCTTGAATTTCTTAAGAAGCTCGTAAAGGCAAGGTATAACATCCTGATAAGCGGAGGAACCGGTGCAGGCAAGACTACATTTCTTAATGTTTTGAGCGGCTATATTCCCGACAGCGAGAGGATAATCACTATAGAGGACAGTGCTGAACTCATGATACAGGGTATAAGCAATCTTGTTTCGCTTGAAGCAAGGAATGCCAATGTTGAAGGATGTAATGCCATAACCATAAGGGACCTGATAAAAACTGCACTCAGAATGCGGCCTGACCGGGTCATAGTCGGCGAAGTCAGGGGAAGCGAGTCTATAGACATGCTTCAGGCAATGAATGTGGGACAGGACGGTTCCATGTCGACGATACATGCCAACAGTGCATACGATGCGCTGTCAAGGCTTGAAACCATGATGATGCTGCATACGGAGATACCGGCTTCGGCCCTCAGGAAGCAGATGGCTTCAGGTATAGATATAATCATCCATCTGTCAAGACTTAGGGATAAGTCCAGGCGGCTTATGGAAATAAGAGAGATAGAAGGCTGTGATAACGGTGAGATCATAACAAATCCCATCTATTGCTTTGAAGAAAGGGAAGAAATAAAGGGAAAGGTCTTAGGAGAACTTGTTAAGAAAAACGACCTGATCCACAGGGAGAAGCTTAACAGAGCCGGAATGGGTAATGATGATGGAATATGAAGAATACCGGTTCAGTCCGGCACAGACAGTTAAATATGGTTTCTTTTACTGCATGCTGATAATGACGGCAGCATATGTATTCTATGACTCTGTCTGGGCATTTGCCGCTTTGCTTCCCGCAGTCTTTGTTTTTTTCAGGTTTGTGAAAAGAGATCTGATCGTGAAGAGAAAAGATATGCTGAAGATCCAGTTCAGGGACATGATCGATTCGGTTGCTTCGGCATTAAGGGCTGGCTATTCAGTGGAAAACGCCTTTTATGAGTCAAGAAAGGATATGATGAGGCTGCATGGAAGGGATTCATATATAGTCAGGGAGCTTGATCAATTTTTCTCTAAACTGGATAACGGAGTACCGTTGGAAAACATACTAAATGATTTTGCCGGAAGAACACAGATCGAAGATATATCCGATTTTTCGGAGATATTTGTACTGGCGAAACGCAACGGTGGTGACTTTAACGGAATAATAGGGAAAACAGTAAAGATCATGAAGGAGAAGGATGAGACGGAAAAGGAGATATCGGTGATCCTTTCCGGAAGAAGGTATGAACAGAGGGTAATGTGCATCATACCTATCGGGATAATAATATACCTCAGGATAACGAGCAGGGAATTTTTAAGCGTCCTCTATCATAATGTACCCGGCATGATAGTAATGACGGCATGTCTTATAATATATGCAGCATCATATCTGATATCAAGAAAGCTTATAGACATAAGGGTTTAACAGCAGGAAGGGCAACATGATAATAGTATATGGTTTTATTGGCATTCTCAGTCTTATTTTTATACTCATCTATAAGAATATACCCGTAAAAAAGAAAATGATCCTTGTAAGAAAGCTGGCCAATGACCGGATTAAGTCACAGCTCAAAAAGCTATCACCGGCGGGAGATCCGATTGCTGCCCTTATCGGGTTCTTTGACAGGAGACTTACACTTGCTGCCTTTGTGATCGTGCTGGGATCCGTGCTTGTCACAGCTGCGGAATTAAAGGATATGGGTAAGCATGAACTTCTGGAAGGAAATGTTATAAAGAGAAATACATACCTGGGCGGAAGCAAGGATATAAGGCTCAAGGTACGCAGGGCGGAGGACGAAGGCAGGGAAGAGGTGGATGTAACAGTAAGTGATAAGGTTTATTCCCATGAAGAACTGATGCGGATGGCATCAGAAGCTGATGAGATATTATCAGGGATCATGCTTGCGGATAATCCATCGGCAGACAGGATCTGTGAGGATATGTCCTTTGTATCTTCGCTTCCTGACTATCCGTTCAGGATAAGCTGGAGAACAAGCGACCCCCTGCTCGTTGATTCACGAGGCCTCGTGAAAGAAGAAAGACTTGAGAAGCTTAGTGAAAAAAAGGATATATATGAAGGCATTGAAGTAGGGATACATTATGAACTCACATATGAGGATTTTATCCACGAAACAGACCTGGCAGTCAGGGTTTTTCCAAAAAACATGAACAACGAGATGACACTTTCGGAATATGTCAGGGATCTTGCGGAAGAAAGCGACATTAATGAAAGAGAAGAAGATTACCTTAAGCTTCCCGACACCATAGAGGGCAGTCAGCTGATATATGAAGAGATAAAGGATAAAACCGGTCTCTTCCTTATGCTGTTGGTATTTGTTGTGGCGATAGGCCTTTATTTCAGGGAAGGGGAGGAACTTAAGAAAAAAGTAAAAGAAAGGGAAAAGGAACTGATAAGCGATTATCCGGGAATGGTGAATAAGTTTCTTCTTTTCTATTCGGCGGGACTGACTACAAGGGGGATCATAAAAAGACTGTGCAGTGAATACAGGACAAGCCTTGACAGGGGCGGTAAGAAACGGTTCCTCTATGAGGAAATGCTTATATGCGAAGGACATATGAATGAAGGAATGGGAGAGATAACTGCCTATGAAGGATTTGCCACAGGCTGTGGGATCCATAAGTACAGGCACTTTATAAGCCTTGTTACCCAGGCCATGGGAAAGGGAAGGAGCGATCTGTTGATCCAGCTTGAGACGGAAGCGGCCCAGGCCTTTCAGGACAGAAAGAACAGGGCCAGGGAATTGGGGGAGGAAGCGGGTACCAGACTCCTGTTTCCGATGCTCATGATGCTGCTTACGGTACTTATTATAGTGCTGGTGCCGGCATTTATATCTTTCAGATTTTAAGAGATTAAGGAGGAAAAGAATATGTTTGTAAAGATGGTTAAGGGCTTTTTCAAAAGAACCGGGATGCTTAAAGGCGATGACAGGGGTATAGGTGTGGTCGAACTCATACTCATTCTCGTTGTCCTCATAGGACTCGTGGTCATATTCAGGGACCAGCTGACGTCCCTTATCAACAATATCTTTGAAAGAATAGTCAATGACTCACAGGCAGTATAAAAACAACGGACTGTTAAAAGGAGAGATAACAGTATTCCTGTCACTGCTGTCAGCCTTGTTCCTTGGACTGATCTGTGCCCTGACAGAGAGTGTAAGGTCGCAGATGATAAGGATGAACACGGAAGGTGTAATGGATGCTTCCCTTCGCTCCTGCTTTGGCGAGTATGACCAGAGACTCTATAAGAGATATGACCTTCTGTATATAGACTCAAGCTACAGGGGAGCAGAGACCGGCGGGATTGACAGTGTCATAGCCCATCTTATCAGATACATGAACGAAAATACGGATTACAGTGATACAGGAGCCGCAGGTGATTGGTACGGGCAGAACCCGGAAGATGCATCAGCGTTAAGCTGGGTCTTTGCTTCGGATGAAGGAGGTAAACCCCTTAAGCGGCAGGCTGTCGAGTACATGGAGAAGTACGGGAAGATAAGCTATATGGATGCGGTCAATTCCGGTAAGGGATCGGTAAAAAGAGGGAAGAAGAGTAACTTCTTTGATGAATGGGACAGTATTCTTGAAAGCATAGATGCATATGGCCTCCCCCTTACCAATCCCGGGAAGATAGTAAGGGGCATGGTCCTTAGTGAGGATGAGTTCCTTAAAGGAGGACTTACCGGTGGAGCAATGTATGGTGACAGGCCCTCTGCAAGGGGACTTAAGCAGGGAGCGGGAACAGCTAAGCTGAAAAGAAAGAATGAGGATGATGACCTTTTTACGGAATATCTTATGCAAAAATGCGGGTGTTATACGGAGTTCTATCCTGAACAGAAGCTGACAGCTGAACTTGAGTATATCGTATATGGAGAAAGCTCGGATAGGGACAATATGGTATGCGCTGTTAAAGAACTCATGGATATAAGGCTTTGCGATAACCTAAGATGCATTAAGGGTGATGGCGGCAGGATGGCGGCTGCATATGCCAGGGCATACGAGATCGTGATGTACAATACGCTTGAGATCCCACCGCCCGGACTTGTAAAGCTTGTAAGGGATTCGATCGTATATGCGTGGGCGTATGGAGAATCCGCCATGGATGTGAGCCGTCTGTTAAACAAGGGTAAATGCAGGATCATAAAGAGCTCCTCTGACGTGGAACTGTCCCTTGAAGATATCGTGAACTTCAGGTCAGGGCTTTTCGGGAGCGGTGGTGAAGGCTTTTCCTACAAGGAACTGATGGGGATGTTTGTTTCGCTGACTGATGATGAGACCAGAAGGATAAGATGTATGGATATCGTAGAAGGAAACTGCAGGGAATTTTATAACAGTGAATTCCGGATAGACGGATGTGTTGAGTATTTACGGGCAAAAGCATCCCTGGCAAGCGGGTACGGATATGAACATACGATAGAGCGTGAATACCTGTATGAATAGAAGAAAACCTGCGGGCAGCCTTACGATAGAAGCTTCCCTTGCAATTCCCTTCTTCCTCTTTGCCGTATTCCTTGTACTCTCTCTGTTAAACCTTATGAGGTTTCATATCAACCTGCAGGAAGCTGTTCATCAGGAGACAAGGAAGCTTGCCATGACGGCGTTTGGGGAGTGGGATGCTTCTGCGGCAAGTGTACAGGGAGCGGTCCTTTCAAGGCTTGATCGTGGTTGTCTTGCCACTGCTCCGATAAAGGAAGGGGCCGAAGGGATAGATTTCTCGGGAAGCAGGCTTGATAACAGGGAAGTTATTGAGATAAATGCGGTATACGAAGCGAAGCTGCCATATGATTTTTTTGACCTGTTCCGTAAAAAATTCTGCTGCAGATGCATAATGCATACGTATATCGGATATGAAAAAGGACTTGATGAGAGGACTGCAGAGCATAATAAGGAAGAGTACGTATATGTCACCGAGACGGGAACGGTCTATCATAGGGACAGGGAATGTACATACCTTCGTCTGTCGATAAAGGAAGTTGACAGAGCGTCCCTTAAGGATATGAGGAACAGTTCGGGACATAAGTATTATGCCTGTGAATCCTGCGGCAAGGCAGCCGGGAACAGGGTATATATCACTTCTGACGGAACCTGTTATCACTCTTCTTTATCCTGCCATGGGCTTAAGAGGACGGTAAACTGTATTCCCCTGTCAGAAGCAGGCGGAATGAAGGCATGTTCAAGATGCGGACACAGACATTGAGAGGTAGATCATGAAAATACTGAGTATATTGCTGCTTGTAATATGCAGTTATACGGATATAAGAGAACGCGGTATCAGTATACGTGTACTTGCTGTATTCATCGTATCTTCGGCAGCACTGATGATAAGTACATATATGCTTGGAGACAGATATGGAGTGATCAAAAGAAGCCTTATATATGAACCTGACCCGATAAATATCCTGTTTTCTCTCCTGCCGGGTATCATCCTGCTGATCATAAGCTTTATAAGCAGGGAAGCTATAGGAAGAGGAGATGTGTACGTTGTCTCTCTCCTTGGCTTTATGACGGGAATTGACAGGATACTGGCCATTCTCCTTATTTCCATGCTGTCATGCGGGATTTTCGGCCTCGCTTACATGGTGATGAGGGGGAAAAGCAGAAAGGACACTTTACCGTATGTTCCGTTCCTTCTTGGCGCATATATTTTAACCATGCTGATAAACAGAAAAGCAGGAGGCTGAAAATGATAAGAAGAAAAATGATGAAAAGAAAGATGTTAAAAGGGAGCCTGACCATAGAACTGACGCTTTTGATGCCCTTTATTCTTGGAATGTTTGTTTTTATCCTTTTTTCGGGATTCGTGCTTCATGATAAATGCATCGTGAATAAGGCCTGCCTGTCTGCAGCACTGAGGGGAAGCCAGGAAAGTGAAGACGGCCCTGCTATGGAAAAGGCAGCACAGGCCATTTCGGAAGTGCTCCCCGGTAAGCTTATAGGAAGATGGTCTTACAATACGGGAATAGATATCGGAGAAGATGTCGTAAGAGTATCATTTGAAGGAGATACTGAAATGGGTTTCGGCCTTGTCAGAAGGATCCTGTCTACCGGGACAACAACCCATTCATATGAGTGTGAGAGCTTCAGGCTTAAGGAAGCGGAATATATAAGAACAAGCAGAAAGTCAGGTGTTGGGTATTGTTTTTAGAACGTTATGATAACGGAATTAGCGGAAATCATCTTATACTTGAAGGTGATATCCCACAGAGTGTTGGGTATAAATCAAGGATGCTTGTTGAGAATGATATCCCTGATTTTTTAAGATGCAGTATTATCAAGAACGACGGCAGGGATGGATATGTGTATGATATTACATCTTTTGTAAGCCTGTATGATCTTTTTGAGGGAGATGAGATGGACCACAGGTTTTTATGCTGCCTGATCAACGGTATGGCATCCGGACTTGAAGGAGCTGCGGAATATCTTCTCCCGCCCGAACACATCATTTATGATCCAAGGCATATATATGTCGACAGGGAGAGGCTAAGGATACTGTGGTGTTATTATCCCGGCTCATATACCACATTATCGGAGGGAATGAATGAACTTGCCGAATATATTCTGAAGAAGGCCGATCATAGGGATGAAGCGGCCGTATCTTTGGCATATGGGCTTTATAAACAGGTTGTGGATGAAGATTATACTCTGCGCAGGCTGGTAAATGAGAGCAATCCGGTGACCGATACGGTCGATGACACTGACGATATGGAAGAAGATATTTACGAAGTATCGGATATTAATGACTTTTTACTTCCGAGAGAGGATGACGCGCCTGTTATGCCTGTGTCAGGTAAGGTCATAACGGGGGTATGTATCATGGTCCTTCTGTCTGTATCCATATTTACCTTTACGGCAAGCCTGTATGGAGGGGATTCTCTAAGGTCCCTTATCGAGATGACCGAAATGCGAGTGCTGTTAAGCCTTACGGCGGCAATGGCTGTAATGCTGCCTGTCCTGATAATCATGAAATGGTATAACGGATACAGGAAATTCCAAAGAAAACTTGAAGGAATGGATGACAGCAGGGATGATACTTATATGAAGCTGAGTGATGAGAAGAATGTTCAATTTGGATGGGAATTGTGATATACTAGTGTAAATTTGTGTGGAAGAGGTGCCCATTCATGAAGATAAATATCTATTATGGAGGACGTGGAATAATCGATGACCCTACACTTTTTGTGATAGGGAAGATACAGCAGGTTCTTGACGAACTTAATGTAAAGGTCGAGAAGTTTAACCTCTATGAACTCAAGAATACGATAACAACACTGCCGGCATCGATAAATGATGCAGACGGTATAATACTTGCAACTACGGTGGAATGGTTCGGTATCGGCGGTTACATGCAGCAGTTCCTGGATGCATGCTGGCTGTACGGCAACAAGGAGAAGTTCGAAACAACGTATATGTGCCCCATAGTGATGTCGACGGCACCCGGTGAGCGCGAAGCGATGACGGATCTTACGCTGGCCTGGGAGATGCTTGGTGGATTGCCGCTTCCGGGACTGTGTGGTTATGTGGAGGATTTTGTGTCCTTTGAACTTGAACAGGATTACCTTACGATCATCGAGAAGAAGGCCGAGAACCTGTACAGGAGCATTTCCCAGAAGTCCAAGTCACTTCCGACAAGCAATAAGGCAGTGAAGAGGATAAGCGGAGCTCCAAGGAACATTCCCCTTACGCCGCAGGAGTCGGAACAGTTATCGAAATATGCGGCAGATGAAAGCTATGTACAGCAGCAGAAGGAAGATATAGAAGAACTGGCCAACCTCTTCAGAGGGAAGATGGAACATGCGGGGGTTGACGAAAACCTTATGTATATAGGAGACTTCAGGGAGAAGTTCGACCCATCCGTAAATGTGAATGCGGTTTATAAGTTTATGATAAAAGATAGGAAGAAGCCTCTCATTGTTGAGATTGATCATTCGGAACTGAACTGCTATTACGGCAACCATGAAGATCCGGAAGTCCTGTGCAAGGTAACGGATGATGTCATGAATCGGATCGTATCCGGACAGATGACCTTCCAGAGGGCATTTATGTCGGGAGAGATGCAGGTCAAGGGAGATTTCAGAAGGCTGAGGATGCTCGATCAGGCATTTACCTTCTCTAAGGATGAATAAGAATACGGAGGAAAAGTCATGAAGGATGATTGTATTTTCTGCAAGCTTGCAAACGGTGTTTTTGAAACAAATAAGATTTACGAAGATGATGAATTTACTGTGATACTGGATGCCGGTCCCGCCAACAGGGGACACTCCCTTATTATTCCAAAAGAACATTATGCCAATGTATATGAACTCCCCGAGGACATCGCCGGAAGGGCTTTCATATTAGCGAAGAAGATAGCGGGTCATATGACGGATGTGCTTAAATGCGATGGATTTAATATCGTTCAGAACAACGGAGAGGCAGCAGGCCAGACGGTATTCCATTTCCACATGCATCTTATCCCCAGGTTCAGGGGAGACGGAGCGATGATCCAATGGAAACCGGGTAAACCCGATGAAGAGGAACAGAAGAAACTGTGTGAGCTTCTGTCAATGTAAAATAAAGCTCGCTGCTCAGGAATATTTCCTGATCAGCGAGCTTATTGTTTCTATGGCATTGTTCTGATCGCTGCCTGACATGGCTTTGATATAACTGTCACGATTCATATATAAATCATCGGTCATCTTCAGAAGGAGCTCATCGGTAAGCTCATCTTCGGTAAGGACCATAGAGTAGCCCTGTTTTCTGAATGACTCGGCATTCAGCAGCTGATCCCCCCTGCTGCTCTTTGACGGAAGCGGTATCAGGAGATTGGGTTTCTTTAATGCCAGAAGTTCACATATGGCATTGGCACCTGCCCGTGATATGACCAGATCGCTGAGAGCAAACAGGTCTTTAAGCTCATCCTTTATGTACTCATACTGTCTGTATCCGGCTACATCGTTAAGTGAATAATCTGCTTTACCCTTGCCTGTAAGATGGATGATATTGAATTTCTCAAGCAGCTGCGGAAGTACCCTGCGTATTGCAGCATTTACATTGGCAGCGCCCAGAGATCCTCCTATGACCATGATGACAGGTTTATCATCCGTAAAGCCGGTGAAGGTGCGGCCGGCCTCTCTTGAACCCTCAAGAAGTTCTCTTCTTATCGGGGAGCCAGACAGGACAGCCTTATCTGCAGGGAGAAGGGCTACGGTTTCGGGAAAGTTGCAGCAGATCTTTACCGCTGACCGAAAGCACAGCCTGTTGGCAAGACCGGGTGTCATATCCGATTCATGGATTATTGCCGGAACATGATTGATGCCGGCTGCGATCACAACGGGTACGGCTACAAAACCGCCTTTTGAGAATACAACATCCGGCTTAAGCTCCCGGATCAGCCTGTTGGCCTGAAAAAATCCCTTTATTACCCTGAAGGGGTCGGAGAAATTCTTAAGTGAGAAGTACCGTCTCAGCTTGCCGGAAGCTATTGCGTGATAGGGAATTCCGATATCATCCATTAGGTTCTTCTCTATACCTTCATATGAACCTATATATTCAATATCATAACCCATATCCTTAAGAGACGGGATAAGGGCAATATTGGGCGTAACATGACCGGCGGTTCCCCCGCCGGTCAGTATTATCCGCTTCATTATTTGAAGTACCGGTCAAGCAGGCCCTTTAATGCCTTGCCGTGCCGAGCCTCATCCCTTGCCATCTCATGGACCGTGTCGTGGATGGCATCAAGGCCGTTCTTCTTGGCACAGGCCGCAAGATCGAACTTACCCTGTGTTGCGCCGAACTCACAGTCAACACGCCATGCAAGGTTGTCCTTGGTCGTGGCCTTCATATTGGGCTCAAGCTCGGTTCCGAGAAGTTCTGCGAACTTGGCTGCATGTTCAGCTTCCTCGAAAGCAGCCTTCTCCCAGTATAATCCCACTTCAGGATATCCTTCACGATGAGCGATCCTTGCCATACACAGATACATACCTACTTCCGAACACTCACCGGTAAAGTTGGCCTTAAGCTGATCAAGGATATACTTCTTGTCTTCGTCCGTTATATCGGGATTGTTCTTTACCGTTTTATCATAAATACCATACTCATGCTCGGCAGCAAGCTTCATCTCGCCCTCTACAGCTTTAAACTTGTCGGCACCCACACCGCAAACCGGGCATTTCTCGGGAGGATTGTCTCCCTCATACACATAACCGCATACCTGACATACATACTTCATTTCATTATCTCCTTTCATCATGTACCTTTAATAAAAGCATCAAATATATTTTATAATAAATTGTACTTTAGTCAAAACTAATTTTCTGAAATCATTACAAAAAAGCAAATAAGTGATATATATTATCGCTAATTGTGTTATACTGTAATGGACTATAAACAGGTAACAGTAAAGAGTAATGATATGGATTTAAGGTTTGCCCTTATTTTGATCACCGTAATCGGGCTGATCGCTTTTATCATATACAGAAGGAGCATTCTGCCGGCCAGGCGGCTTAACGAGGCAGTCAGGCATATGGCGGAAGGTGATTTTGAGCATACGGTACCTCAGTCGGGACGGGGCAGGTTCAGGAAAACGATAAGCCTTCTTGAGGGTGTATGCGGTAATATCAGGGCTGTTATCGCCGAGAAGGAAGAAAGCGAGAAAGAAACAAGAGAGGTCATCAGCAATATATCACATGACTTAAGAACGCCCATAACATCCATCAAGGGATACGTTGAAGGCATAATGGATGGCGTTGCCGATACTCCCGAGAAGATGGAGAGGTATATAAAGACCATATACAACAAGGCAAATGATATGGATCACCTTATCAACGAGCTTACCCTGTACTCACGTCTTGATACAAACAGCATTCCCTATAATTATCATATGCTAAACGTATGTGAGTATTTTAATGATGCCGCCCTTGATACCGGGCTTGAACTCGAATCCAAGGGGATCAGGCTGGAATACAGCAACACGGTCTCAGAGGATGTTGTGATAGTAGCGGATCCCGAGCAGTTAAGACGAGTGATAAACAACATCATCTCCAATTCGATCAAATACATGGAAACGGAAGAAGGTGTGATATCCATCTCCATTACGGATATGGAGGATTCGATAAAGGTTGAGATCTCGGATAACGGCAAGGGTATTGCATTAAAGGATCTCCCCAATGTTTTCGACAGGTTTTACAGAAGCGATGTATCTCGTAATTCCTCTAAAATGGGAAGCGGCATAGGGCTGTCGATAGTCAGGAAGATTATAGAAGATCACGGAGGATATGTCTGGGCTACAAGTGTTGAAGGAAAGGGAGCGACAATCAACTTTACATTACATAAATATGAAGACCGCAGTATGGCACAGACGCAGATGACGGGAGGAAACAGATGAGCAGGATTCTGATAATCGAAGATGAGGAAGCGATAGCCGAACTTGAGAAGGATTATCTTGAGATGTCGGGCTTTGAGACGGTAATAGAAACGAGCGGTGATAAGGGACTTGAGCTTGCACTTAATGAAGACTATGCACTTGTCATTCTTGACCTGATGCTTCCGGGACTTGACGGATTTGCCGTATGCAGAGCCATAAGAGAGAAAAAGAACACCCCAATAATCATGGTATCTGCCAAAAAGGATGATATTGACAAGATAAGGGGCCTGGGCCTTGGAGCTGATGACTATATGACCAAGCCGTTCTCACCCTCCGAGCTTGTTGCGAGGGTGAATGCACATCTTGCCAGATATGAGAGGCTTGTCGGCTCAAGCGGGAATGTAAATGAAACGGTTGAGATAAGAGGCCTTAAGATTGATAAAACAGCCAGGCGTGTATATGTGGACGGAGAGGAAAAGACATTTACGACCAAGGAATTTGACCTGCTCACATTTCTTGCCCAGAATCCCAACCATGTATATACTAAAGAGGAACTGTTCAGAAACATATGGGATATGGAATCTGTCGGTGGTATAGCAACGGTCACGGTCCATATTAAGAAAATAAGAGAGAAGATAGAGAAGGATACCGGTAATCCCCAATATATTGAAACAATATGGGGCGTGGGATACCGGTTCAAAATATGATGTCCGGGGATGGCTTGCATGGGTAAAAAAAAGGCAATCTCGAACAGATCCGGGAAGGATGTAAGGGATAGAATTTTCAACATAATAGAGATAGGAAACAAGAATGATCTGCCTTCTTCCTTTTTTGACGGTTTTATCGTTACTGTGATACTGCTTAACCTGACCGTTACACTGATGCAGACCTTTGAGCAGCTGGGTCCGTATATGCCTGTACTTAACGTGATCGAGCTTGTAACGATAATCATATTTACCGTTGAGTATATACTGAGAGTGTGGACTGCGGACTATCTGTATCCTAAGGAGGAGAACAAACTCAGGGCAAGACTTAAGTTTGTTGTGTCGGCTTACGGACTTATCGATCTGTTTACGATAATTCCCTATTTTCTTCCCTTCATATTTCCTGCGGGAGCGGTCGCATTCAGGATATTCAGGGTGATAAGGATATTCAGGCTTTTCAAGATAAATGCCCAGTATGATGCCTTCAATGTCATTGCAAGTGTTATAAAGGAGAAGAAGAATCAGCTTATCTCATCCATGTGCATGATCCTCATTCTTATGATCGCTTCATCACTGTGCATGTACTCGCTTGAACATGAGGCACAGCCGGACAGCTACAGGAATGCATTTTCAGGTATATGGTGGTCGGTATCTACACTTCTTACGGTAGGCTATGGTGATATCTATCCGGTCACTGTTGCCGGCAGGGTAATGGCAATAATCATTTCTTTTCTGGGAGTGGGAATGGTTGCGATCCCGACCGGTATCATATCGGCGGGTTTTGTTGAACAGTATACCGAGCTTAAGGTAATGGGAGAACCCTTAAGCGGTACAGGCGTTAAATATATAACATCAAGGATAAACAGAGAGAGCGGATTGGCGGGAAAGAAGATAAGCGAGATAAGCCTGATGCCTGATATGGTTCCCCTGATGGTGATGCGGGGTGAACAGAAGCTTATCGCACAGGATGACTTAAGCATTGAAGAAAACGACATACTGGTGATAGGTGTCAATATGCTCAATTAGGACTGTTTTTCTCTTTTGACTTTTCGTATTTGTCTATTACCTCACAGATCTTTTCTATGGTGAGTGACTGCGATCCGAGATAATCCTTTATCCTTTCCGGAGTATAACCGCTGTTATACAGGTGTCTTATAGAATCACCGTATGCGGCATCAAAGGCAAAATCAGACAGGGCATTTTTGAAAAATGAGTTGTCATCCATATGATAATGTCCTTTCGATATATGACAGGAGTACAGTTAAATTATAAGCAGTTGACAGTATTGTTTCAAGTAAGAGGCCCCAAGGGTGGAGAAGGTTAAAAAACTTGTCAGATATCTGACCCGTGAAGAACTGAATATGCAGCACAGGCTTATCAACATCATCCTGTCGATAGGTGTGCTGGCTCTTATTGTATGTACTGTTTTTGACTTTATAGTAGGTACGGGAACAAGGACCTTCTGGATAATGGGCCTTCTGGTAACCTCGTTTTTGCTGTCTCTGGGTGTTGCCAATATTCTTAACAGACCCAACATATCCGGAATACTCCTTGCCGTTACAGCCAACTATATCCTTATGCCCATGCTGTACTTTGCTGAGGGAGGCAAGGAATCGGCAATGCCTGTGTGGCTTCTGCTTGCTTCGCTTTTTACCTTCCTCATAGTTGAAGGATGGCCATGCTATGTGATATATGTATGCAATGTTATCATGACGGGCTTTCTTCTGTATATGGATTATATGCATCCGGAAATGGTACAGAGGATGGCAAGCAGGCGGGCGGAATACGAGGATTATTTTTACGGTATAGCTTTTGTTGCCCTTACTTTTGGCGTGATCTTTAAATTCCAGGGTAATCTGTATGAGAACAAGAGGAAGGAGCTTGAGAATAAAGAGCAGGAACTCATAAAGATGAACCTTGACCTTGAAAAGGCCAATGAGGCCAAGAGTGTTTTTCTGGCAAGGATGTCTCATGAGATACGTACACCCATAAACGGTGTGATAGGAATGAATGAGATGATCTTAAGGGAGAGTTCGGAGAGAAACATTCTGAACTATGCATCCAGCATTGAGATAGCATCGAACACCCTCCTGTCCCTGGTAAATGATATTCTGGACTTTTCCAAGATAGAGTCTGGACTTATGAAGATCATCCCGGATGAATATGATGTATTTTCTCTTCTGAAGGCCTGCTACACCCTGCTCGATATGAGGGCCAAGGGCAAGGGACTTAAGCTGAAACTTGAGCATAACGAGAAGCTTCCCGAAAAGCTTAACGGTGACGAGGTAAGGATAAGACAGGTGATCACAAACCTTCTTACCAATGCCGTAAAATATACAGACAACGGAATAATAACCCTGGAAGTTGATTTTGTGAAAAAGGGAGAAACAAGGATAGACCTTATCATACGTGTTTCCGATACCGGACGGGGCATTCCCGAGGAAGATATTGAAGGCATATTTGAGTCTTTCAGAAGGGCCGACGAGAGACAGAACCGGAATATCGAGGGAACCGGACTGGGACTTGCGATAACCAAACAGCTTGTTGATCTTATGGAAGGATCCATAAGTGTTAAATCCCAGCCGGGAAGAGGCTCCGAGTTTACCGTGGTGATCCCTCAGACACTTGTTTCGGCAAAACCGATGGGTAATTTCTGGGAGAAATTCTCTGACACAACAGGTACGGGTGAGAATTACAGGGAGAGCTTTGAGGCCAGTGAAGCAAGGATACTGGTAGTTGACGATGTTCCGGTTAATCTGCAGATAATAAAGCTCTTACTTAAGAAGACACAGGTAGATGTGGATATGGCAATGAGCGGTGAGGAATGCCTTGAGAAATACAGGGATAATCATTACGATCTTATCTTCCTTGACCACATGATGCCGCAGATGGATGGTATAGAAACATTTATTGAACTGCAGAAAACCGAAAGATATAAGACGGAAAAAACACCGATAGTGATCCTTACGGCCAATGCGATACAGGGTGCTGACAAGGAATACCGGGCTGTCGGTTTTTCAGACTATATGACCAAGCCTGTACAGGCACAGGAGCTGGAAAAAATACTTATAAAATATCTGCCGGAAGAAAAGGTGGTATTAAAGGAGGAAACCAGATGATAGTATGCCCAAGTTGCGGAGCCAATCTGAAGTTTGATCCGAAAAGCCAGAAGATGCTGTGTGATTTCTGCGGATCGAGCTTTGACCCTAAAGAATTTGACGTAAAGGAGGATGCACAGGAGCAGGTGATCCAGGAAGAGAACACGGAAGCCCCCGAGTTTGAGACCTATGATGTCACCATATATACATGTCCTCAGTGCGGAGGCGAGCTGATGAGTGTCGACCAGAACACGGCAGCAGCATTCTGTTCTTTCTGCGGTGCATCGACAATATTGAATGCGAGACTGGCCAAGGGCAAGAAACCGGAATATATCATTCCCTTTTCCAAAACAAAGGAAGATTGTAAGAATGCCTATCTCAATGTTGTAAAGAAAGCCCTCTTTCTGCCGAAGGAATACAGGAGTGTCGACTGCATTGACAGCTTCCGCGGGATCTATATGCCGTACTGGTCATATAATGTTACGCAGAAGGGAATGTGCAGGCTTAAAGGAGAGACATCTCACAGATCAGGAGATTATATAATAACGGATCATTATGAGCTTACCGGCAACATAGATGCATCATATAACGGACTTTCATATGATGCATCGTCTGCCTTTGAAGATTCCATTTCCGAGGCACTGGCGCCTTATGATATAAAGAAGCAGGTCCCCTTCGAACCGTCATACATGAGCGGTTACTATGCGGACCTTGCCGATGTTGACGACAGAGTATATAAGTGGCAGGCTGAGAACTTTGCATATACATCCTCGCTTGACAGGATAAAGAATGATACCAAGGCATTCAAAAAATATACAATTACCACAACGGGAACGGTTTCATCTTCCCAGATGGCAAATGCACCCGTTCCGACCAGAGCGGGCAAGGGGCATTCGGCCATGTTCCCGGTATGGTTCATGTCCTACAGGAACGGTGACCGTGTTGCCTATGCAGCCGTGAACGGCCAGACAGGCAAGGTTGTTGCGGACCTGCCGATAGATACGAAGAAATATCTTTTATCTTCGGCCATAGTTGCGATCCTGATATTTGCAATACTTAACATCTTCCTGGTGCTTACGCCCACGGTTGCACTAACAGCGGCAAGTATACTTACGATTGCGGTATTTTTGATAAATGCAAGCCAGCGAAGTGCGATAAGGAAGGCAGAGACCGGAGAAGGGGATAAGGGAAAGGAATCGCTTAAGAAAGAAAAGAAAAACGAAAAAGGGAAGAAGACCAAAACCGAGACAGTAAAAGAGGCGGAGACGACGGGTCTTGAGAAGCTGACGATCGCACTTGGTATAGCTGCGGTTGCCATATCCGCATTTATGCTTTTCCTTGCCAAGCCTGTCAGCGACATACCTTATTATGTTATGTGTATAGTGGAGGCTGTTTTCTTCGGATTAAGCTTCAGGCATACTCTTAAGAATTATAATGTGATGGCAACAAGAAGACTTCCCCAGTTTGACAGGAAGGGAGGTGATGACCGTGCGTAAGATGGGTAATGACATGATAAAGAGGATAATGATGTGCCTGGCTGCTGCGGCCTTTATGATCCTGCAGCCCTGTGCGGTTTATACTTATGCATCAGGTTCGTCATATTCCGTGGAAACCAATGAAGAAGGTTA
>JAILCT010000128.1 GCA_024690425.1 Lachnospiraceae bacterium
GGTAACAACTTCCTTCTTAGTAGGAAGGGGTACCGGACCGCTCACCTGTGATCCGCTCTTCTTGACCGTCTCAATGATCTTCTTGGCAGAAGCATCTACCAACTGATGATCATAAGCCTTGAGTGTAATCCTCATAACCTGATTTGCCATAAAAAAAGTCGCCTCCTTTTCGCACTTTATGATGATAAGTACGACAAGCGGTGACTGTACACATCTCCGTGTGTGTCCTAAAGTAAGTCATACTACAAAGACCTTAACACGGTGTTTCTTAATAAATAAGACCTCGTCTGTACAGTGACTTGTCGTCAATTCGCATGACCTTCGCTCCACGGAATTACCTGCATAACCTCTCGATCTGCAGCAACCTCACGCTTCACAGCTATCATGTCACAGCAAACATTAGTATACACAAGGTCTGAACCAATTGCAAGCACTTTTTTTATTTATTTTACAGTATTTTTCAAATATCACATCTGAACGATCAAAAGATCTTTCTTCCTATATATATGATCATGATGTCAAAAATATACGGCAGACCGTTATGGCCTGCCGTATCAAACATCTTTATTCTTCTGAAATGCTTACCATCTCATCAAGGTCTGTCTCATCAAAAACCTCATCTGCGACAGCCTCATCCGCTACGAACTCTTCATCCGAATCTGCGGGATTCTCTCTGATACTCATATAATCAGAAAGCTTGTAGTCGGTACTTAAGTGAACATCTCTGTATCTCTTCATGCCGGTACCTGCAGGTATCAGCTTACCGATGATAACATTCTCCTTGAGTCCGATAAGAGGATCGACTCTTCCCTTGATAGCCGCCTCGGTAAGAACCTTGGTGGTCTCCTGGAATGATGCTGCAGAGAGGAATGAGTTGGTCGCCAGAGCTGCTTTGGTAATACCGAGCATGATCTGTGTTGCAACCGGTGTTTCTTTTCCTTCTGCTGAAAGTCTCTCGCACTCATCCTCATACTCGAGCACATCCATGAGATTGCCGGGAAGAACACCTGAATCCCCGCTCTCTTCAATACGTACCTTCTTAAGCATCTGACGTACGATGACTTCGATATGCTTATCTGCTATATCAACACCCTGAAGTCTGTATACTCTCTGAACTTCGCGCAGCATGTAATTCTGTACTGCACGGATACCCTTGATCTTGAGCAGATCATGAGGATTAACGGAACCCTCGGTCAGCTCATCTCCGGCTTCAAGTACGGTTCCGTCAAGCACCTTGATACGTGAACCGTAAGGTATGAGATAGGTCTTTGAATCACCGGTTTCATCGTTGGTGATAACGATCTCTCTCTTCTTCTTTGAATCCTTGATCTCAACTCTGCCGCCGAACTCTGCGATGATCGCAAGTCCCTTGGGCTTACGTGCCTCGAACAGCTCCTCTACTCTGGGAAGACCCTGAGTGATGTTATCTCCTGCCACACCACCGGTATGGAAGGTTCTCATCGTAAGCTGTGTACCGGGCTCACCGATAGACTGTGCTGCTATGATACCGACTGCTTCGCCGACCTGTACCGCCTCGCCTGTAGCCATGTTCGCACCGTAGCACTTAGAGCAGATACCGTTGTGCGAGCGGCATGTAAGTATGGTACGGATCTTAACGGATGCATCCTTACGAAGTTCTCCGTCAACCGAATAAGGTACCTTTTCACCGTTTGACTTAACCTCAACACCGTCAGAAAGGATCCTTGCGGCTCTTGAAGGTGTGATCATGTGATTACGCTTAACGATGACATTGCCCTCGGTATCTTCTATTGTATCGCAGGCATATCTGCCCGTGATCCTGTCTTTAAGACTCTCGATGGTCTCCTTGCCGTCCATGAATGCGCTTACTTTCATGCCGACGATCTCATCTCTGCCTTCGCAGCAATCCATCTCTCTGATGATGAGCTCCTGAGATACATCAACCATTCGTCTGGTAAGGTAACCGGAGTCAGCAGTACGAAGAGCGGTATCTGAAAGTCCCTTTCTTGCTCCGTGTGCAGAGAGGAAATACTCAAGTACGTCCAGACCTTCACGGAAGTTAGACTTGATGGGAAGCTCGATCGTACGACCGGTCGTATCAGCCATAAGTCCACGCATACCGGCAAGCTGCTTGATCTGCTGATTAGAGCCTCGGGCTCCGGAATCGGCCATCATGAATATGTTGTTGTATTTATCAAGACCCTTGATAAGGTCATCGGTAAGCTTGCCGTCGATCTTGTTCCATGTATCGATAACGAGCTTGTATCTCTCTTCTTCTGTAAGCTTACCTCTTCTGAAGTCGCTTGAGATCCTGTCAACCGTGGCCTGTGCCTCTGCAAGAAGAGCGGGCTTGGTAGCAGGCACCGTCATATCGGAGATCGATACCGTCATGGCTGCTCTTGTCGAATACTTGTAACCGGTTGACTTGATGTCATCAAGCACCTCTGCGGTAACTGATGCACCATGGATATTGATAACTCTCTCAAGGATCTGCTTAAGGCCCTTCTTTCCAACGTGGAAATCAACTTCAAGCTTAAGCTTGTTCTCCTCGATCGATCTGTCTACGAATCCAAGATCCTGAGGAAGTATCTCATTGAAGATGAATCTTCCGAGTGTAGACTCTATAACTGCCTGACACTCTTCCCCGTCAACTATCCTTGACACTCTGACCTTGATACGTGAGTGGAGTGTACATGCGCCGTTCTCATAAGCAAGGATAGCCTCGTTGAGGTTCTTGAAGAACTTGCCTGTTCCTACGGCATTCTCTCTCTCCTGTGTCAGGTAATATATTCCAAGCACCATATCCTGCGAAGGTACTGCCACCGGACCACCGTCCGAAGGCTTAAGCAGGTTGTTGGGAGACAGGAGCAGGAATCTGCACTCTGCCTGTGCTTCAACCGACAGAGGAAGATGTACAGCCATCTGGTCTCCGTCGAAGTCTGCGTTGAATGCGGTACATACCAGGGGATGAAGCTTAATAGCCTTACCCTCTACAAGGATGGGCTCAAATGCCTGAATACCGAGCCTGTGAAGTGTAGGAGCACGATTAAGCATTACGGGATGCTCCTTGATAACGTCTTCAAGCACGTCCCAGACCTCGGGACGAAGACGCTCAACCATCTTCTTCGCATTCTTAATATTGTGTGAGGTTCCGTTGGCAACAAGCTCCTTCATAACGAAAGGCTTGAAGAGCTCTATGGCCATCTCCTTGGGAAGACCACACTGGTATATCTTTAGTTCGGGACCTACGACGATAACCGAACGGCCCGAATAGTCAACACGCTTACCAAGAAGGTTCTGCCTGAAACGTCCCGACTTACCCTTAAGCATATCTGAAAGTGACTTAAGAGCCCTGTTGCCGGGTCCGGTTACCGGACGTCCTCTTCTTCCGTTATCGATAAGGGCATCAACTGCCTCCTGAAGCATCCTCTTCTCATTGCGGACGATGATATCGGGAGCTCCAAGCTCAAGCAGCCTCTTAAGACGGTTATTTCTGTTTATGATCCTTCTGTATAAATCGTTAAGATCGGATGTTGCAAAACGTCCGCCATCAAGCTGAACCATGGGACGAAGATCGGGCGGAATGACCGGGATGGCATCCATGATCATCCACTCGGGCTTGTTACCCGAACCGCGGAAGGCTTCAACAACTTCAAGCCTCTTTATTATCTTGGCCCTCTTCTGGCCTGTTGACTCCTTAAGTGCTTCCTTAAGTTCAGCTGCCTCACCATCAAGGTCAATATCCATAAGAAGTTCCTTGACAGCCTCGGCTCCCATGCCTACGCGGAACTTGTTGCCGTGTGTGGCTCTGGCATCCTGGTACTCCTTCTCGGACAGAACCTGCTTATACTTAAGCTCGGTATCGCCGGGATCGAGTACTATATAATTGGCAAAGTAGAGAACCTTCTCAAGTGTTCTGGGTGATAAGTCAAGGATAAGACCCATACGACTGGGGATTCCCTTGAAGTACCATATATGGGATACGGGTGCTGCAAGTTCAATATGACCCATACGCTCACGACGTACGTTGGCCTTGGTTACCTCAACACCACACCTGTCACAGATAACACCCTTATAGCGGATCTTCTTATACTTACCGCAGTGACACTCCCAGTCCTTGCTGGGTCCGAAAATCTTCTCACAGAACAGGCCGTCCTTCTCAGGCTTAAGTGTCCTGTAATTAATGGTCTCGGGCTTCTTAACCTCACCCCTTGACCACTCTCTTATTCTTTCAGGTGATGCCAGTCCTATCTTTATAGCATCAAAGGTTATGGGCTGGTATCCTTCTTTGTTCATATCCGGCATTTTGTTTCCCTCCAAATATTTGTTAGGTGGTCTTACTCGTCAGTATCGTCAAAGCTCTCGTCTTCATCGTAACTGTCTTCGACAACATCAACAAGCTCCTCGTCCTCATTGAACTCCTGGGTTGTATAACCGCTGTCTGCGAATGATTCTTCATTCTTATAGTTCCTGGAATCACCTTCGATAACCGAACGAAGGTCCGTATCCGCGTAATCGGTTGATTCTACGATCTCAACTTCGGTATTGTCATCGCGGAGTACCCTCATATCAAGACCCAGTGACTGAAGCTCACGAAGCAGAACCTTGAATGATTCGGGAATTCCCGCTTCGGGAATGTTCTCTCCCTTGATGATGGCCTCGTATGTCTTAACACGGCCGACAACATCATCGGACTTAACAGTAAGGATCTCCTGAAGTGTATAAGATGCACCGTATGCCTCAAGGGCCCATACTTCCATCTCACCGAAACGCTGTCCACCGAACTGAGCCTTACCTCCGAGCGGCTGCTGGGTTACCAGTGAGTAAGGGCCTGTTGAACGGGCATGAATCTTATCATCTACCAGATGGTGGAGCTTAAGGTAATGCATGTGGCCTATTGTAACCGGATTATCAAAGTACTCACCGGTACGTCCGTCACGAAGCCTTACCTTACCGTCGCGGCTTATGGGAACACCCTTCCATAATGCCCTGTGGTCCCTGTTCTCCGACAGGTATTCAAGTACCTCGGGAAGGAGTTCATCCTTATGTTTCTTCTCGAATTCCTCCCATTCAAGGTTAACGTAGTCATTGGCAAGATCAAGTGTATCCTGGATATCATCCTCGTTGGCACCATCGAAGACAGGTGTTGCAACATTGAAGCCAAGAGCCTTGGCTGCAAGTGAAAGGTGTATCTCAAGGACCTGACCGATATTCATACGCGAAGGAACGCCCAGAGGGTTAAGCACGATGTCTACAGGACGTCCGTTGGGAAGATAAGGCATATCCTCAACAGGAAGCACGCGGGAAACAACACCCTTGTTACCATGACGACCGGCCATCTTATCACCGACTGATATCTTCCTCTTCTGCGCAATGTATATACGAACGGACTCATTAACTCCCGGAGGAAGCTCGTCCCCGTTCTCTCTTGTAAATATCTTGGCATCCACAACGATACCGTATTCTCCGTGAGGAACCTTAAGGGATGTATCCCTTACCTCCCTTGCCTTCTCACCGAAGATCGCACGAAGGAGCCTCTCCTCTGCGGTAAGCTCTGTCTCGCCCTTGGGTGTGACTTTGCCCACAAGGATATCACCTGCACGGACCTCGGCACCTATACGGATGATACCGCGCTCATCAAGGTCCTTAAGGGCATCCTCACCGACACCGGGAACATCTCTTGTGATCTCCTCGGGTCCGAGCTTGGTATCCCTGGCTTCCGCCTCATGCTCCTCTATATGAACGGATGTATAAACATCCTCCTGAACAAGCCTCTCTGAAAGAAGAACGGCATCCTCGTAGTTATAACCTTCCCATGTCATGAAAGCTATAAGAGGGTTCTTACCAAGAGCCATCTCTCCGTTATGGGTTGAAGGACCGTCAGCTATGACCTGGCCTGCCTCAACATGCTCGCCCTTTGTAACGATGGGCTTCTGGTTGTAGCAGTTGCTCTGGTTACTTCTCATGAACTTGGTGAGGTGGTAGGTCTCCCTGGTTCCGTCATCATATGTCATCTGGATCTCATCGGAAACAGCACGGTCAACGGTACCTGACTTCTTGGCAACAACACATACACCGGAGTCAACTGCCGCCTTGGGTTCCATACCCGTACCTACAACCGGTTCTTCCGTGATAAGAAGGGGAACTGCCTGACGCTGCATGTTCGAACCCATAAGAGCACGGTTGGCATCGTCGTTCTCAAGGAAGGGAATAAGCGCTGTAGCTACCGAGAACACCATCTTGGGAGATACGTCCATGTAATCGAACATTGACTTATCGTACTCCTGGGTCTCCTCCCTGTAACGGCCGGATACCGAATTCTTGATGAAGTGTCCATCCTCATCAAGCGGCTCATTAGCCTGAGCTACATGGTAGTTATCCTCCTCATCGGCTGTCATATATACTACTTCATCCGTAACCACCGGATTCTCGGGGTCGGAATGGTCTATCTTCCTGTAAGGCGCCTCAACAAAACCGTATTCATTGATACGGGCATAACATGCAAGTGAGTTGATAAGACCGATGTTGGGTCCTTCAGGTGTCTCAATGGGGCACATCCTGCCGTAGTGTGAATAGTGAACGTCGCGGACCTCGAATCCGGCACGGTCTCTTGACAGACCGCCGGGACCAAGGGCTGACAGACGCCTCTTGTGGGTAAGCTCGCCAAGGGGGTTGTTCTGATCCATGAACTGTGACAGCTGCGATGATCCGAAGAACTCCTTGACTGCTGCCGTTACCGGCTTGATGTTGATAAGTTGCTGGGGTGATATCCCTTCAAGGTCCTGAGTCGTCATCCTCTCACGTACTACACGCTCAAGCCTTGAGAGACCTATACGGTACTGATTCTGTAACAGTTCACCGACAGCCCTTATCCTACGGTTGCCCAGGTGATCGATATCGTCATCATTACCGATACCGTATTCAAGATGTATACAATAGTTAATGGAAGCAATTATATCTTCCTTGGTTATGTGCTTGGGAATGAGCTCGTGTACGCTTCTCTGGATAGCCTCACCAAGAGCCTCCGCGTCATCCGCATACTCTTCAAGTATCTGCCGGAGCACAGGATAATATACAAGCTCCGTGATACCAAGCTCCTTGGGATTACACTCAACGAAATTGGTGATGTCGACCATCATATTGGAAAGGACCTTAACGTTCCTCTCCTCGGTCTGGATATATACATAAGGTACAGCCGAATTCTGGATCCTGTCGGCAAGTTCCGCATCTACCTTGGTTCCTGCCTCAGCTATGATCTCACCTGTATTAACGTCAACAACATCCTCAGCCAGTATATGGCGGCGGATACGGTTCCTGAAGGAAAGCTTCTTATTAAACTTATAACGTCCCACCTTGGCAAGATCATACCTTCTCGCATCAAAGAACATCGCGTTGATAAGGCTCTCGGCACTCTCAACGGTCAGAGGCTCACCGGGACGGATCTTCCTGTAGAGTTCAAGAAGACCTTCCTGATAGTTGGTGGCAACATCCTTACCGAATGAAGCAAGGATCTTGGGCTCATCACCGAAAAGATCAAGGATCTCCTCGTTTGTTCCTATTCCGAGCGAACGTATAAGCACGGTAACCGGAACCTTCCTGGTCCTGTCAACGCGCACAAAGAAAACATCATTGGAATCCGTTTCGTATTCCAACCATGCACCCCTGTTGGGAATAACGGTTGAAGAGAACAGCCTCTTACCGAACTTATCATGGCTGATCGCATAATATATGCCGGGAGAACGTACCAGCTGGCTGACGATAACACGCTCAGCACCGTTGATAACGAAGGTTCCCGTCTGGGTCATAAGCGGAAGGTCACCCATGAATATCTCATGCTCGATGATCTTGTCGTCCTGCTTGTTGTAAAGCCTTACCTTAACCTTGAGGGGAGCTGCGTATGTTGCATCTCTCTCCTTGCACTCCTCTATGGAATACTTGACGTCATCCTCGCACAAAACAAAGTCAACAAACTCAAGGCTCAGATGATCGCTGTAGTCCGTGATCGGAGAAATGTCATCAAAGACTTCCCGAAGGCCCTCGTTCAAAAACCACTGGTAGGAGTCCTTCTGAACTTCAATAAGATTAGGCATGTCAAGAACTTCTTTTCTCTTGGAGAAGCTCATTCGGGTACTCTTGCCTGCACTTACCGGACGTATCCTGTTCTTTTCCATTGACGTTTTCACC
>JAILCT010000132.1 GCA_024690425.1 Lachnospiraceae bacterium
TTATATGCAATTGACCCTTAATGTGATATTATATTAGGTATGAAACAAAACGAAACAGTAAAGCTTCGCAGGAAGGTCATACACATATACAAGCGCCTGGCGGGTCTTGATATCTTCACGATAATCACTGACTCTCTTGAGTCCCTTATACCTATTTTTATGATAAGTGCATTTATCCAGGTACTTATCAACTTTCCGCTCCCGGGCTATCGCAGCTTTATATACGAAGCCTTCGACGGGCACATCATCAGCCTCCTTAATGTACTCCTTTCATGCACATACGGCATGTTGTCGGTCTATATGACGGCCGCCATCGCATATAAGGTGAACGATCTCTACGGCAAGCCTTCCCACAGGCTGGCTGTGATAGTGACTTCACTTGCTTCCTTTATAATAATATCCGGAATATTCAATACCACTACCTATAACTTTGATGTCCTTGGTCCCAAGAACCTGTTAACGGCCATAATCTTCGGACTGATATCTTCAAGGACCTACGTATGGCTCATGACCAAGCTCATTTTCAATGACCGCCACTATGTCGACGGCATAAGCACGGATTTCAAGATGATCCTGGTCTCTATCCTTCCGGCCATGTTCGTATTTGTAATGGTCGGTGCCGTTAATGCCTGCCTGTATCTGACGGGCTACTCGACAGCCTACGAATTCCTTACCGGCCTTTTGTCAAAGCTGTTCACGGGAAGAAGGAACAGCCTGTCTTCCGTTATCAGCTTCGAACTACTCAAGAACACCATGTGGATGTTCGGGATCCACGGGGCCGATGTCCTGGGTGAGACCAAGTACCAGATATTCGACACCGTGCTTGACAATATAAACGCAGCTACGGCATCCGGCATGAATCCCATCATAAACGGAGTGTTCATCGACGTCTTCGTACTTCTTGGCGGATGCGGTGCCACCTGGTCTCTCCTCATCACCATCGTTGCCTTTTCAAGGCAGAAGAATGAACGTTATCTTGCAAGGGTTTCGGCAATACCCATGCTCTTTAACATAAACGAGCTCATACTCATGGGACTTCCCGTTGTCTTCAACCCCGTTTATCTGATACCTTTTCTGTTGACCCCAGTAGTTAATATCCTGGTATGCTATTTTGCGATGAGTACTCATCTCGTGCCGCTTGCCGTTAATACGGTTAACTGGACCACTCCGATACTTCTTGGCGGCTATCTGGCCACGGGATCTGTCAAGGGGTCCATACTTCAGGTGGTATGCGTGCTCCTGGGAGTACTCATATATCTCCCATTCGTCCATATAGATTCAAGGCTCAAGGCCATCAATTCGCATGAGCACGTCAAGATGCTTGAGGACATCTTAAAGGAATGTGAAGAGAGCCGTGAACCTGTTGAATTCTTGACGCTTCCCGGTGATGCCGGACGTATCGCGAGGACGCTTTCTGTTGAGCTTGGCGATTACATTGATTCTGATGACTTTACCCTCTTCTATCAGCCCCAGTTCAACGAAGCGCATAAGCTCATAGGCGCCGAGGCACTGCTAAGGTGGAAGCATGAACAGTACGGGCCCATCTATCCGCCCCTGGCAATAGCCATTGCCGAGGAGCTGGGACGCCTTACCGAACTTGAAGAGAAGATCTTCCACACCGTGTTCAAGAGCCTTGACGAGCTCCTTAAATACAAGGAGGATGAGAACTTCCACATATCGATAAATGTAACAGGTATCACCATACAGACGGATGAATTCGAGGAGTTCTTAAAGAACCTCCACATCATCTACCCCGGCAAGTGCAAGCATATACTTATTGAGATCACCGAGCAGGCCACCCTGCGCGTTGATGACAGCTTTATCTCCAGGCTCCAGCGGATTAAGTCACTCGGATTCATCTTCGGTATAGATGACTTTTCGATGGGTAATACCTCGATCAAATATCTTCAGTCCAATATCTTCGATATCGTCAAGCTTGACGGCGGTATCAGCCGTGATATATTCAACGAACGCAGCCGCGAGATCATCGCTTCTATCTCACGGCTTACGGAAGGCCTGAACATAGAAACCGTTGCGGAATACGTTGAGACCGAGGAACAGCGGAAGGCTCTTGAGGATGTGGGATGCCATATCTATCAGGGTTATCTCTACAGTCCGGCTATTCCGCTCTCAAAGTTCACTGAACTCGGTGAACAGGCCCTTAGGGGCAGGGAAAACGGAGGAAAAACAGCAGGGGGGAATAACGGGGATGATTAATTATATGTCCATATATACGGCCAATCTTCTGGGGATCATGCTCGGACTTGTCCTTCTTATCGGAAACGGCTGGCGCTGGAAACGCAATGACAAGGAGAATAACCTCTTTATCTTTATGCTCGTCCTTGTCATATGCACCTGCGTTGCCGAGCCTTTGGCATTTACGCATGACGGCAGGCCCGGACATTTTAACAGGATCCTTCTGTATGTCTGCGACACCTTCACCTTCGCCAGCAATCTCATGGCTTCGGCTACTTGGCTGGTCTTCCTGGTATTTCATCTTAAGGGAAGCATAAGCAGGATACATATCTCACTTATAAATATCATAGTAGCGGCCGGCCTTATAACGCTTACGGTAAACCTCTTCCATCCGGTTGTCTTCATGATCGATGGGACCAATACATACCACAGGTATGCTACTTACTATGCATATCTGGTTGCCGATGTCTTTATGCTGCTTGATTCCTTTGCGACCTACATGTATATCCGTATCAGGGGGAGAAGGCTCCGCTTTTTCTTCTTCTGGGTATACTCAATCCCTGTTATATTGGGGACTGTCATCCAGTCAAAATTCTACGGCACATCCATGATCGCGCCATGTATGATGATAAGCCTTGCCGGACTTATGAGCACCATACAGAACGAGATGATCTTCAAGGACAACCTGACCGGCATATACAACCGCTATTACCTCGACCAGCTGGATGAGGAGCTCAAGAGGGACAAGGACGGGGAATATACCTTCATAATGCTCGATATCAATGACTTTAAATCCATAAATGATAACTATGGCCATCAGACCGGCGACCGTGCGATAATCGACACAGCGAACATCCTCAAAAAAGCCGTCGGCAGCAAGGGTGCCGCCATCCGGTACGCAGGCGATGAGTTCGTGATCGTTCTGAGTACAAAGACCGAGATCGACACCGATATCTTCGTCGCAAATATCAGGAAGGGATTTGATGAATTCAACCATTCGGGAGCAGCAAAGTACGAGCTCCACGTTTCCATGGGTTACGATGTTGTCAACTTAAGGAACACCACCATGGATAAGGTTATGAACCATATAGACAAGCTCATGTACGAAGAGAAATCAGCCTATTACAGGACTCATGAACATAAAAACAGACGGCATGATGCCGTTTGATATAATCATTAAGATAAATATCCGGAGGAGAAAAAATGGATGAGAACAAAAATCAGGGGGGCTTTCGTGCCTTTCTGAAAAAGAAGGACATCGAGATATCGTGGAAGCGGTATTTCATCGATGCGATGGGAGCAATGGCAAGCGGTCTCTTCGCGTCACTGCTGATAGGTACTATCCTGTCAACACTGGGCACACAGACCGGGCTTGAGGTCCTTGTTGATATGGGCGGGTATGCCAAGGGTGTAGCAGGTCCCGCCATGGCCGTTGCCATCGGCTATGCGCTCAAGGCACCCAATCTCGTGCTCTTCTCAATGCTGGCAGTCGGAAGTGCAGCCAATACCCTGGGCGGCGCGGGAGGCCCCCTGGCTGTCCTCATAATCGCTATCCTTGCAACCGAGATCGGCAAGATGGTCAGCAAGGAGACCAAGGTCGATATCCTGGTGACACCCCTTGTGTCGATAGGTGTCGGAGTGCTCCTGTCGGTACTTCTCGCACCGGCGATCGGCAAGGGCGCATCTGCCCTGGGACAGCTTATAATGTGGGCAACCGAGCTTCATCCCTTCGCCATGGGCATACTTGTTTCTGTAATAGTAGGGATCGCGCTCACGCTCCCCATAAGCTCGGCAGCCATATGTGCGGCCCTGTCGCTCACGGGTCTTGCAGGCGGCGCTGCAGTCGCAGGATGCTGTGCACAGATGGTGGGCTTCGCCTTTATGAGTTATAAGGAGAACAAGGTCGGCGGACTGGTATCACAGGGCCTTGGAACATCGATGCTCCAGATGGGCAACATCGTTAAAAACCCAAGGATATGGATCCCGCCAATCTTAACTTCCGCAATAACGGGCCCCATCGCAACCTGCATCTTCAAGATGGAGATGAACGGCGAGGCCATATCTTCAGGTATGGGTACATGCGGTCTTGTGGGTCAGATAGGAGTCTATACCGGCTGGGTTAATGATGTGGCATCCGGAGCCAAGGCAGGCATAACGGCAATGGACTGGCTTGGGCTTATCCTTATATGCTTTGTGCTTCCCGCCGTCATCACCTGGGCTCTCGGCCTTATATGCCGTAAGATAGGCTGGATAAAGGAAGGCGACCTTACATTATCCGTGTAAGGGCATTAATATATCATTTAAAGTCATACGGGGCGCGGTATATTCCGTGCTCCGTTATTATTGCCGTAATAAGCTCATTGTCAGTCACGTCGAAGGCCGGATTGTAAACCGCTATATCATTCGGAGCCATCCGCTTCTCATACCACATTTCGGTCACTTCCTCAGCAGGTCTTTGCTCGATAACGATATCATTACCCGTTTCGGTCCCCGGATCTATGGTCGACGTGGGTGCACACACATAAAAGGGGACTCTGTATCTCTTCGCGACCGTTGCAACCACCGATGTCCCTATCTTATTGGCCACATCACCGTTCCTTGCAACCCTGTCGCAGCCTACCAGAACGGCATTTATCTTCCCCTGCCTCATAATAGAAGACACCATGTTGTCGCACAGGAGAGTGACATCAAGTCCTGCCGATGAGAGCTCATATGCGGTCAGCCTTGCTCCCTGCAGAAGGGGCCTTGTCTCATCACAGTAAATCTTAAAATCATAGCCTCTCTCATATCCAAGATACATAGCGCTCGTGGCAGTTCCGTACTTCGATGTCGCAAGCTGGCCGGCATTGCAGTGGGTGAGCAGGCCGTCACCCTTCTTAAGGAGTGACAGGGCATTCTCTCCTATCCTCCTGCACATATCGGTATCCTCTTCCTTTATGGCCAGGGCTTCATCCTTAAGGGCGCTTAAGATATCACTGACGGCATGATCACTTAAGGCAAGTGCCTTATCCTCCATCCTTTTAAGTGCCCATGACAGGTTTACTGCCGTAGGCCTGGAAGAATTAAGGTAATCCTTCTTCTCATGCAGGAGCTTAAGGAAGCCTTCCCTGTCATCCAGCCCTGCGCGTGACATGATGACATAGAGACCTATGGCGGCCGCAACCCCTATTGCAGGGGCTCCCCTGACCTTCAGCAGATATATGGCATCCCATATATCCTCAGCCTGTGTAAGAGTCAGGAAATCCGTGGCATACGGAAGCTTCGTCTGGTCTATTATCACAAGCGCGTTGTTTGCTTTGTCATATGATACCGTCTCTGTATCAAGAGTATATTTTATGCCCATACTTTCTCCTTATTGCGTAAAAATCATTCAATTAAGTCTACCCTTATGTCAGTCCATGGTCAATACGTGCAATTGTTTTTTTATGCTTTTCATGGTATTCTAGACTTATAGAATTTTGTCTTCCGATGAGGTAAATATGATCATTTGCTCCGAAGGTTTCAGGAAATTTTATAATGCTCTTCTTGTTGAGTCTATATCCAGTGAAGACCTCTTTAATCTTGTTCCCGGCGCGATAGTTCACGTTGCCGGCGAGCTTCATATAGGTAAGTTCGAACTGCGCATCGAGTTCTTTCACCAGGGCAGCGAACCCATGAGGGACAATGCGTTCAATGTCCTCTATGAAGATCCGGCGGGATACGAACTCTATTCGCACACCCGGACACTCAAGACCCCCTACAAGGACCGAGCAAGCTTTGCTGTTTTCCCTGTCAAGGGTCATACATGGACCGATGATGAGAAGCTTGACCTTGACATAATCATAAAGAACATACACTATGCCCTTCAGAAGGCTCACATAAGCGACCAGCTTAACATGCGCCAGATGACTGACTACCTGACCTCGCTTCCGAACACTGCCTACTTTACCAGGTTCTGCGGTGACCTTAATGTACGCGGCATATTGAACAAGTACACGGTTATCTTCTCCAATCTTCGAAGCTTCAACTATATTAACCAGCAGATGGGCAGCCGGGTAGGCGACACCGTTCTCAAGGAATACAGCAAGAAGCTCAAGGCCTTCTACGGTACCGATGAACTCATCGCCCGTTTCGGCGGTGACAATTTCGTAGCCATACTTAAGAATGAGAATGTAGACAAATATCTTAATTATATATCCAGTATCAATATATCGGTCGCATACGGGAACCAGACAAGGACCATCAGTGTCGCTGCCCGTTCCGGCATATGTCCGATGGAATCATCGACCGGCAACATAACCGATGCTGTGGGACGTGCGAACTCAACGCTTGATTATCTCAAGCGTACTTCCGATGCCGACTATATGCACTTCAACGAGAACATACTCAAGAAGCTTATCAGGGAGCGCGAGATCACGACCTACTTCCGTACCGCCCTTGCCCGCAAGGAATTCCTGGTTTATTACCAGCCTAAGGTCAGCATGTGTGATAACAGGATATCAGGGTGCGAAGCCCTTGTCAGATGGGAGCACGACGGGAACATCGTAAGCCCGGCCGAGTTCATTCCCGTACTTGAGAATGAGGGACTCATATGTGATCTTGATTTTTACGTTTTAGAACGAGTATGTGAGAATATCAGGGACTGGATCGATGCAGATATAATCCCGGCCAAGGTGTCTGTCAACTTCAGCAAGCTCCACCTGCGCAATGAGAATCTCGTTGATGATATCATGCAGGTCATAACCAGATATAAGGTCAACCCCTCGTATCTTGAAATAGAGCTTACCGAGAGCGCCAGCTCCGATGCCTTCAAGGCACTGGAGAAGTTCGTTGATGATATGAGCGCACGCGGGATATGTACATCGATAGATGACTTTGGAACCGGTTATTCGTCCTTAAGCCTGCTCAAGGACCTTCACGTTAATGTGATCAAGATTGATAAATCATTTATAGACCATATCACCGTACCCGAGTCCAAGGATCGTATAATACTGGCTTCGATCCTCACCATGGTAACGGGTCTTGGAATGGATGTCATCGCGGAAGGATGTGAGACCGAGGAACAGGCCCGGATACTCAAGGACCTCAACTGCAATGTCATCCAGGGCTACCTCTTCGACAAGCCGCTTCCTCACGATGAATACACACAGAAGCTGGCCGAAGGATATAAATACGATATACAAGTGTAAGTAACTTGCATTATTCCATCTTCGAGAGTTTCGCCGCCTGATCTGCAGCAATGCAGGCGTCTATGATCTCCTGTATATCCCCGTTCATTATCTTATCAAGCTTATACAGTGTAAGGTTGATCCTGTGATCGGTCACACGGCCCTGAGGGAAGTTATAAGTCCTTATCTTCTCGGACCTGTCGCCCGTTCCTATCTGGCTCTTACGAAGCTCTGCTTCCGCATCATGCATCTTCTGCTGTTCCATGTCATACAGCTTGGCGCGAAGGAGGGCGAAAGCCTTCTCCTTATTCTGCAGCTGTGACTTTTCAGTCTGGCTGTAGATGACAATACCTGTCGGATAGTGAGTAAGGCGCACCGCCGAATCCGTCGTATTGACGCACTGGCCGCCGTTACCCGAAGCGCGCATGACATCTATACGTATATCCTTCTCGTCTATCTGAACATCCACTTCTTCGGCCTCGGGCATGACCGCTACCGAAATGGTCGACGTATGTATCCTGCCGCCCGATTCCGTCTCGGGAACCCTCTGTACACGATGGACACCCGATTCGTATTTCATAACAGAATAAGCTCCCTGTCCTGTTATCATGAAGGTGACGGACTTCATTCCGCCGATACCAATCTCATCAACCTCCATGGTCTCAACCTTCCACCTGCGCCCCTCGGCATAGTGAACGTACATCCTGTATATCTCGGCTGCAAAGAGAGCTGCCTCATCACCGCCCGCACCTGCGCGGATCTCGACGATGACGTTCTTGTCATCATTTGGGTCCTTGGGAAGAAGAAGGATCTTAAGCTTGCCCTCAAGGGCCTCAACATTCTTCTTGGCCGTGTTAAGCTCCTCCTTGAGCATCTCCTTCATATCTTCATCAGTTTCCTCCGCAAGCATTGCAAGGGAATCCTCGATGTCCTGCTTGTTCTTCTTATATTCCTTATATGCCTCGACTATGGGCGTAAGGTCGCTCTGCTCCTTCATAAGCGAGCGAAAACGCTCCTGGTTGTCCGCAACCCCGGGCTCACCCAGTTCGTTCATTATATCCTCATACCGCATGATCAGGTCATCAAGCTTATCAAACATTACAAAACACTCCTTCTGCCGTGTACGACCCTGTCATTTCCCGCAAGGTCCTTAACAGTCGTAACATCCTTATATCCATGGTCCCTCATCATCGAGCTGACCGCCTCCCCCTGATCGTATCCGATCTCGAAGAAGAGCATCCCTCCCGGAAGCAGCTTCTCATCTGCCCCGTCTAAAAGCCTTCTGTAAAAATAAAGGCCGTCATCACCGCCATCAAGTGCGATACGCGGTTCATGATCCTTAACCTCTTCCATGAGCGTATCTATGACAGGACCTGCTATATAGGGGGGATTGGATATTATCACATCATACTTCCCCTCAATATTCTCATACAGATCACTCAATACAAAGTCAACCTCAGCCCGGTTCCTTACCGCATTCTCCCTTGCAAGCAAAATGGCTTCCTCGCTTATATCGCAGCCCCTTGCCTCAAGGTCGTTCTTATAAGCCGCAAGGCTTATTATTATACAGCCGGTACCGGTACACACATCAAGGACCTTCATCCCGTCGTTTACATACCGCATCGCTTCTTCAACAAGGCATTCCGTATCCTGTCTTGGGATCAGTACATGCTCATTTACCGCAAAATCAAACCCCATGAACTCCTGATGTCCCGTAATATGCTGAAGCGGTACATGGGAGGCCCTTCTGTCTATGAGCTTAAGGTATTCTCCCGCCTTATCCGCACTCACCTCATCCCTGCCGTGCAGGAGCAGTCCACCCCTGTCCATTCCGGTCACATGCATAAGCAAAAGGAGTGAATCGGTCGCCGCATCGGCTATCCCTGCGGATGTGAGGATCATAGTCCCCTTGTTCCTCATCTCATCGTAAGAAGGCATATCAGTAATTCCCGTATCCGTAAGCTGCATTCACATCATACCCGAATTCATCAAGGAGGAACCCCCTCCAGTCGAATACGGCATCAACCGCTGCGATGGCAACCTCTATCATCAAAGCATCAGGCTCCCTTGTGGTAAGCTTCTGGAGCATCATCCCGGGTGCTGACAGGAGATTTATAAATACATTGTTAGTCCTTCCGGCAAGCCTTATTATCTCATATGATATCCCGGCTATAACGGGTATCAGGAGAATACGGAGCACGACCCTCATCACAGGATCCGATGTCCTTATGAACACAAAAAGGACTACGCTTATGAACACAACGAAGAAGAGAAAGCTCGTACCGCATCTCTTATGCTGTCTTGAAGAGCGGGCCACATTCTCTATCGTGAGCGGAAGTCCGTGTTCAATGCAGTTGATACACTTATGCTCGGCACCGTGATACATAAATACCCGCCTGATATCACTGAGCATGCTTATCGCCACAAGATAGAGGACGAAGATGATTATCCTTATGACACCCTCAATAACGGCGATCGCGGTCTCGTTCACAACCCATCTCCTTACGAACTGTGATAGGAAGAAGGGAAGGAGCATAAAGAGAGCGATGGCTATCGCAAGTGAGAAGATGACCGTGATGATGCTCACGAACCCGCCTGCTGCCTGCGAAGCATCCGTGTCCTTACCCTTATCGGCATCCTCATAAAAAGAAGCCGAATAATTAAGCGTCCTGGTACCCAGTATCAGCGAGTCGGCAAAATTAAAAATACCCCTGATAAAAGGTATCCTGTTAAGGATCGCAGCGGGAGCTATGGAATCATACTGCTCCACCATAACGTTGATATCACCGTTCTCAGTCCTGACCGCAACTGAGTAACTCTCCTTATTCTTCATCATTATCCCTTCGATAACGGCCTGACCGCCGATACCGGAGAAATGGTCCCTGTGTTTCCTGCTCATATAATTATCCTTATATCACAAAAGGCTGAGGTATATGCCCCAGCCCTTAAACCCAAGATATTATTTAACGCCGTATTTCTTATTGAACTTCTCAATACGTCCATCGATCCTTGCGCTCTTCTGCTGTCCTGTATAGAACGAGTGGCACTTGGAACAGATCTCAACGTGAAGCTCAGGCTTGGTTGATCCGACAACGAAAGTGTTGCCACAGTTGCAGGTCACCGTTGCCTGCTGATAATTCGGATGTATTCCTTCTCTCATGATTCTCACCTCTCAATATATCTTAAAATCATTATTTTCGTCAAACAGCCTACTAATAATACCATAAGCTCATATCTATTGCAAGCCTTTTCTACAGGAACCTTATCTTTCTTACCATCTGAACGAATTCGCGGTTGCTCCTGGTACGTACGAACATATCAAGAACCTTCTCCACAGCCTCATCAGCCTTAAGTCCGTTAAGTGCCTTACGGATCACATTGATGGCCTCAAGTTCCTCCTGCTCAAGGAGCAGGTCCTCACGCCTGGTTCCGGACTTGGGTATATCGATGGCCGGGAATACCCTCTTCTCGGACAGCTTACGGTCAAGTACCATCTCCATATTACCGGTTCCCTTGAATTCCTCGTATACAACATCGTCCATCTTGGATCCCGTCTCGATAAGGGCTGTTGCCAGTATGGTAAGGCTTCCTCCCTCACGCATGTTCCTGGCTGCACCGAAGAACCTCTTGGGCATGTGCAGGGCCGCCGGATCAAGACCACCCGAAAGGGTACGTCCGCTGGGCGGAACCGTCATATTGTAAGCCCTTGTAAGCCTGGTTATCGAGTCGAGCAGGATTATAACGTCCTTGCCGCCCTCGACAAGTCTCTTGGCCCTCTCAATGACCATCTCGGACACACGCTTGTGATGCTCCGGGAGTTCGTCAAAGGTCGAGTAGATGACCTCAACATTGGGGCCTTCGATCGCTTCCTTGATATCCGTAACTTCCTCGGGACGCTCATCTATAAGAAGGATTATAAGATGCATCTCGGGATTGTTCCTGGTGACTGATTTGGCAACGTCCTTAAGAAGGGTTGTCTTACCTGCCTTGGGCGGTGATACGATCATACCACGCTGGCCCTTGCCGACAGGACACATGAGATCCATTATCCTCATTGCGATGGGTCCTCCGGGACGCTCAAGCGTGAGCTTCTCGTTGGGGAATATGGGCGTAAGCTCCTCGAAATTCTTACGCTTGCTGTGCTCCTGGGGATTAAGTCCGTTGATCGTCTTGACAAAGAGAAGGGCGCCGAACTTGTCGTTCTGACTCTTAACCCTTGTATTACCTGTTATGATATCGCCGGTCTTAAGGCTGAACCTGCGTATCTGGCTGGGGGCAACGTATACGTCATTATCACCGGGCAGATAATTCTCGCTCCTGATAAAACCGTAGCCGTCCGAAAGGACCTCAAGTATCCCGCTCGCTTCGATGCCCGAGTCAAGGCTCTTCTTCTCTTCGGATATATCAATGCCTTCTCCGGAAGCCTCCTTCTCGGATGATTCCTTCTCGGGCGATTCCTTCTCGGATGATCCGGCTGAACCCGCAGCCTCTTCCTCGTCCTTAAGTACCATGGCTTCGATCACGTCAGCCTTCTTAAGGCCGGTAAGCCCCTTGATTCCGCGTGCCTTGGCAAGGTCCTTGAGAACAGAAAGTGCCAATGTTTCGTACTTAGCTCTGTTGTTCATTTTCTTCTCCTAATAATCCTGTAGCTTAATAAATTCGCGTTCTATATCAATCTTAAATTCACCATCGGGATTTAACACGAAGTGTGTTGATGCGTTCCAAATAATGCGTACCAAAAACGATACAAAATAACCATCTCCTGTAATTAAATCACAAAAATAACAAAAATGCAATAACTATATTGCGAAGATTACAGGAGGCTTACAAAGCAGGCATAGATGCTCAGGCTTCGAGTTTACCTATAAAGGCATTCAGCCTCTCATTGTCAGAATTGAAGAGTTCATCCGGGGTTCCCTGTGAATGTATAACCCCCTTCTCCATGAAGATGATGCGGTCAGAAACCTCCCTGGCGAACTTCATCTCATGGGTTACGATCACCATCGTCATATGCTCGGCGGCAAGCCCCTTTATCACCTTGAGGACCTCCCCCGTAAGTTCAGGATCAAGCGCAGATGTGGGCTCATCAAAAAAGAGGATATCGGGGTGCAGGGCGAGTGCCCTTGCTATAGAAACACGCTGCTTCTGGCCGCCCGATAAGGAACCCGGATAGGCATCTGCCTTATCAGCAAGGCCAAGCCTCTTAAGAAGGTCCATCGCGCGTTCCTTAGCCTCATCCTTACCCACTCCGGAGAGAACAACAGGCTCGACGATGTTCTTAAGTACAGTGTAATGGGGGAACAGATTGAAGGACTGGAATACGAGACCGAAATACCTGCTTATCTCCCTTATCTCCTTCTTGTCGGCATAGACCATGGCGCCTTTTTCATCGGTTGCTGCCACCCTGCCGTTATACATAAGGGTACCGCCATCCATTGTCTCAAGAAGAGTGGCACACCGAAGTGCGGTTGACTTTCCCGAGCCAGACGGACCGATGATCGACACCACCTCACCCTTCTTAACGGTAAGGGAGATATCCTTAAGGACTTCCTCGCCGCCAAATGACTTTCTCATGTTTTTGATCTCAAGAAGGTTAGTTCCCATAGTCATATCCTAATAATAGTTTAGCTTCTTCTCTATCCTGTCCATTACAAAAGCAACAACGAAATTAAATACAAAATAGAAGACACCGGCAACCATGAGGGGGCCAACGCTTGCTTCCTTGGCAGCTATCTGCTTGGCGATCGTAAACATCTCGGCCTGTGCGAGAACAAAGGCAAGGGATGTATCCTTGACAAGTGTTATGGTCTCATTGGTCACGCTGGGGGTGATGATCTTAAGTACCTGGGGAAGGATAATGCGGAAGAAGGTCCTGACCTTGTTATATCCGAGGACCTGGGCCGCCTCATACTGTCCCTTGTCTATAGCCTCGATACCGCCCCTGTATATCTCGGCAAAATACGCCGCATAATTGACCGAGAATGCGATGATTATCGCGGGGAAACGAAATCCCGCAAGATTCATGCCGAATATGTAAAAGGGGGCAAAATAGACTACGATGAGCTGGAGCATAAGGGGCGTGCCCCTCATGATGGCGATATATATCTTAACGGCCGCCGATAAGGGCTTCTTCTTACTCATCCTGCCAAAGGCCACAAGCAGGCCAAGCGGCAGGGAAAAGAGCAACGTCAGCAGAAATATCTCCACTGACGTAAGCATCCCCTGTGTCAATTGTGTAAGCATCACACCTAGCTTCATATAGGGTTCTTCTCTTCCTTTATCTGTTACTTACCGATGCAGATCGATTCTTCCATGCCAAAGTCGGAATATTCCTTGGCGATCTTTAAGATCGTGCCGTCATCGGCCATCTCCTTAAGCACTGCCTCAACCTCATCGCGCAGAGCTGTGTTGCCCTTGAGGAATCCGACACCGTACTGCTCGCTGGCAAGCTGCTCATCAAGTATCTTATAACCGGCGCCCTTCTGTGCTATCTGGTAATTGGCAACACCTATATCGATGGCGATCGCATCAATGGCACCCGCCTCAAGATCCATAAAGCCTGTGTTGTAATCGGCGTACTGGGTAAGGTCATTGAATGTGGCCGCAAGATC